>NZ_JBQKDH010000004.1:0-171694 GCF_052121955.1 Parafannyhessea sp. LCP19S3_B1
CCGCCCCCGCGGGCGCCCCGCCCTTCCGCGCTCGCGTCCTCTTCCCCGCTGGCATCTTCCTCCCGCCCCCGTCCCCGGCGTCCGCGGCCATGCTAGCGCGCTCGCGCTCCTTCCGCGCCCAGCGGCCCACGAGCGAGCCGTTCGGGAGCCCCAGCGAGCGCGCGACCTCCCCGCTGCGCCTGCCGAGCCGCAGCAGCCTGAGCGCCTCCTCCCTGGTGTCCGCCGGGTAGCGCTTGTGCGGGAGGTGCCTGCCCGCGCAGGAGTGCGGGACGCGCACCGGCTCGACCTCGAGCGCGCCCTCCCTCGCCTCGCGCTGCCACCTCGTCAGCGTGTGCCTGTTCGGGTGGTTCCCCCAGAGCCTGGCGGCGGTCGCGGGCACGAGCCCCTCCGCCCACATCGTCCTCAGGTAGTGCGCCCTCTCCTCGTCGGTGTACCTCGGCGTCCCGTCCATGGCGGCCTCCGTCCCGACCGCGCCCCGCGCGGTCCAACTTTCTGCCGCATTTCCCATCGGCGAGTTCCTGCCATGGTTGGAATTCTTATGGCACACGTCGGCCGCGAGTTTGCGGGGTCCCGCGCGTTTCTGCCTCATGTGTACCGCCTGGGCGCGTCTCCCGTACACATGAGGGGCGAGTTTGCAGGCCGCCCGCGAACTGGGGGCAGGCGTGTACCGCGGGGGCGCCTCCCGGTACCCGCCTGCCCCGAGTTTCGTGCGGGCGTGCAAACTCGGCCCAGGTGTGTACCGGCACGCAGCGCCGCCCGTACTCGTGGGGCCCGAGTTTCGTGCAACCGTGCAAACTCGGCGCAGGTGTGTACCGGCGCTGGGTGCCGTGAGCCCCACCTGCCCTCTTTGCCTGCGCAGCACGCTCGAGTTCTGCTCGAGGCTCCGTCCCGCTTGCCTCTGAGGCCGGCCAACGAGTGGCGGCCCCCAGATTCTTGCAAAGATGTGTCCATACGCGCCCCCGAGCTCGCCGTGCGCTCCCAGCTGCTAGAATCGACCTCACTTAACAGAACCTGAGGGCATGGTCCAAAGCTCATAGGCCTAGGCAAAAGGATTCCGGTTCAACCCCGGATCAGCGCGAACTATGCTCACACAGTGGCAGCCCGTCGGCGCGATCCAGTCGTGCGCGTCCGTTGCGTCCATTGGCGCACGGGCGAGAAGGACGTGACCTGCCAGATGGGATGCCTTCCTGGCTTCCAATCCTGCGTGCCCTCACAGTTTCCCATGGGAAGGAGAGGGCAGGATGCGTTTTCCCAGCAAAAAGGGCATTGCCGCGCGTGCGGCAACTGCGGCGCTCGGCTTCGTGCTCGTCCTGAGCCAGGTGCCCACGGCGGCGCTCGCAGAGGCGGCGGGCACCGCGGACGCGCAGGCAGTGGCCGGGCAGCCAGCCGAGGCCACGACGGGCGCAACCGACGCGCCGGTCGAATCGACCAAGGCTTCCACCTCGGAGGAGGCACCGGCACCGCCCGCGAGCGCACAGTCGCACGCGACGGCGACTGGTTCGTCTGCGTCCTCTGCGGCGACGCCGTCCGCGTCCAAGCCGACTTCCACGACCGCGTCCGCGCCTGTCCCCGCAGCCGGCGCCGCGCCCACGTCAGGCGCTCACGTGGCCGCGCCGACCGCGACGGTCGCCGCGGTGGTGCCGGACGTCGCGCGCATCACGAGCGCCAGCGGGTCGCAGGTCCGCTACGACACCGTCGTCGCCCCGGGGGCCACGCTCACGGCAAACGCCTACACCACGGAGGAGGACGACTGGGGCGACGAGGACGAGACCCCCGTCGCCGCCTCCGCATACGCGGACTACTCGTATCAGTGGTACCGCGGCACCACCGTGTCGTACGGCACCAATTTTGATTCCTATGCGCCCATCGCGGGTGCCACGTCGCGCAGCTACGTCGTGACGGATGCGGACGCAGACGCGTTCCTCGCGTGCAAGCTGACCTTCACGCGCACGGACGGCACGCGTGGCGAGCTCTGGAGTGACAGCTCCACCGGCAAGGTGGCGGACGGCCGCGCCACGCTCGACGGCGCCAAGGTCACCGGCACCGCAAAGGAGGGGCAGACGCTCTCCGCCTCCGCGTACGTCGCGAGCGACTGGGGCGGCACGCAGCCGGCGGACTCGTCCGCACCCATCGCGTGGCAGTGGCAGCAGGCAGATGCAAGTGACGGGGCGTTCGCGGACATCGCCGGCGCAACGGAGCCGACGCTCACCCTCACGGACGCGCTCGTCGGCAGGTTCCTGCGCGTGAGCGCCACGTCGCGCAACAACGTCACGTCCTCCGCCGTCGGCCCCGTCGTCGCGCGCGGCACGCAGCAGGACGAGGAGCTGCTGGCCCAGGCCGTGCAGGCGCTTGCGTCCGACGGCTTCAGCGGGTACGTCCCGTCGCCCGTCTACGGCACGGACACCAACGTGAACGACATGGTTCGCGCCCGCCTCGCCACGCTGGGCGAGAAGTACGCGGACGTACGGGTCGCCACCCAGTCCGTCGAGACCACGGCCACGCCCGACCCCAGCCAGCGTGGCGGCATCTCCTGCGACGCGGCAGACAACGGGAAGGTCACGTTCTTCTCGCTCAGTCCCGCAAAGAAGACGGTGTCGACGGCGACGTCGGTGCTGCGCCAGGTGAGGCCCACGTTCAGGCTCACGTATGGCACGGCGACCGCATGGTACACGCCCGCGAAGTTCGTGCAGCTCGATTGGGATGCGGAGGCCATGTCCGCAGAGCTCGACGCCGCGGCGGACTCCCTTGCGCCCGCGTACGCGGACGGCGATGCCGCAGACTCCGTCACGCAGGAGTTCGCTCTGCCAAACAAGCTGGGCACCGGCGTGAGCGTGAGCTGGAAGACGTCGGACGAATCCGCGCTCGCGCTTTCCGGCTACTCCTGGGACGAGCAGACAACTGCGACCCCCAACGTCACGTCCACGGACCAGCGCGTCACGCTCATGGCGACGGTGAGCTTCTCTGGCTCGGACGCGCCGCGCGCAAGCGTCACGCGCAGCTTCGAGGTCACCGTCAAGGGCGACCCCGGCCTCGTGCAGCGCCAGCTCGCGGAGGCGCAGCAGAAGCTGGACGACAACTTCACCTACAAGAACCTGGGCTACGTATCCTCGGCGGACGGCGACCTCGACCCCGCCGCCGTCACGGGCGACATCCAGCTGCCCACCACCAGGACGCTGGGCACCAGGCGGCTCGATTTCGACGTCACGGTCAGCTACTCGTCTTCCAACCAGACGCTGCAGATAAACGGATACCGTGCGAACGTGCTGCGTCCCGTCGAGGGCGCAAGCGACGCCACCGTGGAACTCACGTGCAAGATCGCACTCAAGGACGACCCGACCAAGTACGTGACGAAGTCCCTCTCGCTTGCCGTGAAGCCGCTGGCATCCGGCGACGTCGACGCGGAGCTCGCGCTTTTGCACCGCGTGCGCGACCAGTTTGGCGCGCGCCTGCTCGATGGGCAGGACGCGGGTGCCGTCACGCGGAACCTCAGGCCGTTCATGGAGGCCTACCAGGACGCCTCGGGCACGCTGGGCTGGGCGGAAAGCGTCACGGACGCGGATGCCGTGCACGGCATCGTCGCGGCGGAGCTTCCGGGGTACGACTCCATGGGGCCCAGCGACCAGGGTCGCACGTTCGCCTCGAGCGAGCCTACCGTCGTCAGCAACCAGACGCTGCGCGTGACGCGCCCCACGTACAACACGCGCGTGCAGATAACCGCAAACCTCGCGAGCGAGAAGTACGGGGCGTACTATGCGCGCTACAAGGACGACGCGGGAGTCTCTGCGGAGCTGAAGGCGAAGCTTTCGGAGCTCGCCGGCACGCAGGCAACCGCAAGCCTCACGGTGAGCGGCACCACGGGGAAGGACGCGCCGTACGTGCAGGCAACCGCAACCGTGATCGGCGTGGACGCGTTTGGCAAGACGGAGACGTGGGCCACGTCCACGCAGAAGCTGGACTCTGGCTCCACCGCGTGGGACCTCACGCGCAAGACGCTTGCCGCGCGCGGCATCACCAACGTTGCGCAGGATACCGACTATGGCACGTACCTGCAGACCGTCACGTCGCCCACCACGGGCGCGGCGCTTGGCTACGATGCCGGCACCGGGCGCTACTGGCAGCTGTTCGTGAACGGCAAGCCGTCTGACGCCATGGCAGACGCCGTAAAGGTTTCCGACGGCGACAGCGTGGTGTGGTACTACTCCGCATACGGCGACCAGCTTCCCGCAAGCGACGCCGCAAACGTCACGGCCTCCGTCAAGGTGGTTGGCCCCAACGCCTTCGGCGAGAGCACGAGCTGGGTGGGCCAGAGCGAGGCGAGCGTGCCTGCGGGCACCACGGCCGCGCAGCTCACGAAGGCGGTGCTTGAGCGCAACGGCATGACCTGCGACGACATGGTCGGGACCATCAGCGCGGCCACGGGCGTGCTTCCCAACGGGAAGGCGTCCCTGGGATACGCGCAGGACGCGGCCGGCAACTGGAGCTGGTGGCAGTTCTACGTAAACGGCAAGCTCGCCAGCGACTACGCCGCCCAGTACGTGGTGCAGCCAGGTGACAGGATCGAGTGGTTCTTTGGCAGCTACGGAGAAGAGCCTCCCACGCAGGACGTGACCGTCACGCCGGACGCGCCGCGTCCCGACTTCGCGGCGGAGTGGGGCGCGTACAAGGGGGCGGACGGCACGGGCACGTCCACGGCCGACACCCCCACGAGCGGCTCCTCGCTTGCATGGGCCTGCGACCTGGGCACGGCCGGCCAGACGTTCATGAGCGACCCCATCCTCGTGAACGGCCAGGTGTACATTGCCGTTCGCAACAAGCTGCAGGTGCGCGACGCCAAGACCGGCAAGATCGTGCAGCAGGCGGACCTCGCGGACCGCGTCGAGTCCACGTGCCGCATCGCGTACGCAAACGGTGTCGTGGTGGTGCCGCTGCGCAGCGGCCGCGTGCAGGCGCTCACGGCAGACAAGCTCAAGACCGTGTGGCTGACGGACGCGCTGCCAGCGCTAGGCGGTGCGGCGCAGCAGCCAATATCGACCCCGCTGGTGCGTGACGGCTATGTCTACCTGGGAACCTCTGCTGCCGGCTTCGACGGATCGTCACTTGGCGGCACGCTTCTGGCCCTCAACCTCAAGGACGGCTCCGTCCGCTGGCAGCAACAGAAGACCGGCTCCGGCTACTACTGGGCAGGCGCCGCGCAGACGGTCGCGGGCATACTGGTGGCAGACGACGGCGGAAACCTGACGCTGCACGACGCATCCACGGGCAAGGTAGCTGCGACCTTCTCGCTTGGCGCGCCCTCCCGCGCGGGAATCGTCGCGGCCGAGGGCGGCACCGTCGCGTACGCGGTCACGACGGACGGCGTGCTGCACCGCATCGCCATCGCGGCGGACGGCTCGCTCAGCCAGACGGGCACCGCGAAGTTCGACAACGCGAGCACGTCCACGCCCACGCTCTCCAACGGCAAGATCTACGTGGGCGGCGCGGACCGTCGCGTCGCCGGCACGGGCAGCATCAGCGTGATCGACGCACAGACGCTCAAGGTGGAGTGCCACGCCACCACCACGTCCGCCGCGAAGGACAACGCCATCCCCGGCGACGTGAAGAGCGCGCCGCTTGTGGTGACGAGACCGGACGGCACGTACGTGTACTTCACGAGCAACGGACGGCCGGGCGGCGTCTTCATGTACAAGGTGGGGCAGAGCCACGTGACCCTGCTGTACGTGCCCGACCAGGCGCAGCGGCAGTATAACATGGCGAGCGTCGTGGCGGCTGCCGACGGCAGCCTGTACTTCGTGAACGACTCCGGCTACCTGTTCAAGCTCGCCGGCGCTAGCGCGGCGGACGTGCTTCCCAGCCAGGAGATTCCGGGGCAGGCCGCCACGACGGATTCTGGCAAGGACTCCGGTAAAGACAGCGAGAATTCTGGCAAGAACGAAGGCTCGCGGGGCGAGAAGGACAAGGGCACTGGGTCCGCGCACGCCGCGGGTACCGGCAACGCCGCTGCGGGCGGCAGGGGTGGCAACGGCAACGCCGCCACGAAGTCGGGCTCGGCAAAGCCTGGCTCGACGAAGGTCGTGCGTGGCGCGGCGTCCCCTGCGGGCGCGAAGGAGTCCGGTACCGCCGCGACGTCCGGACCGCTGGCGCTTCTGGACGGCGTCGCGTCCGACGTGCTTGGCATACAGGTGCAAGACGGCGCGTCCGAAGGCGCCTCCGAGGGGACGGCGTCCATGGGCGACGCAGCGGCAGATGCCTCGGCAAAGGCAACTGCAAGCAAGGCGGCTGCGGCCGCATCGTGCGGACGCACCCTGCCCATCTGGCCGGTCATTGGCATGGCGCTGGGCGCCGTGGTCCTGATCATGGCGCTGCTGCGCAGGGGCAAGCGTGACGAACGGGGGACGAAGTAATGGCAGACAAGCAGGAAAACCTCGACTTCAAGTCCGCGAGCACCGCCTCTGGCGCCGGTGCGCAGGCAGCTGGCGGCGGTGCCGCGCCAAACGGTGGCGGTGCTGGCCGTGGCGGCATGCGCGCCGCCCGCGTAGCCGCCGCGGTGCTGGCCGCAGCGCTTATCGCGTTCTGCGCGTGGTCGATGAGCGAGTACGTGCAGGGGAGGGACCCCCTCGCGTTTGCGACGGGCTCGACGGCCAGCACGGGTGCCTCCGCACAGCGCAAGGCATCCGCAAGCGCGGCGAGTGCGAAGAAGTTCTCCGGCGCCGGCACAAAGACGGCTGCCATCGATGAGGCCGCCGTGAAGTCCGAGCTCAAGCAGCTCCGCCTTGGCAAGGAGGACCTTGCCGTCACGGGTGACGTGCGCGTGGTCGTGACGGAGCACGGCGTATGGGTGGAGCACGCCCAGGACCAGAAGGCAGAAAGCCTCGTGCAAGACGCGGCGCGGCGCACGCTCGCGCTTGCGCGGTGGGTGGCAAACCGCAAGGCGGATGCGACCGTCACGTGGATAGAGGAGGATGCGTCGGGGGTCGTGCGCATGAGCGTGGCCCTGCCTTCCGCATCCGCAGCCAAGGTAAAGGGTGCTGACGTTGCGCACATCCTTTCTGCTGCAAGCGGATATGCCATAGACCACAAGTTGTATGCGCAGCTAGGAAAGCAGTCCTTCTCGGCCGAGGGCGGAAAGGCGCCCACGTTGCCAAGCGGTAGCACGCTTGCGGTTGGTACGGCGGCAACGACGGGCGCACATGACGGCTCGAGTGCGGACGGATCAGCAAACGGCTCTTCAAGCGGCGAAAATGCAAAGGCCTCGACCAGATCTGGCCGGGCGGCGGGTGGCGCCTCGGGCGAGAAGGGCGCGGCGTCCGGATCTGCGGCCACATCCGGCTCCGGCTCTGGCTCCGGCGGCAAGGGCACGGCTGCCATGACGGTTTCCGTATCGATAAACGGGGCCGGTTATAGGGTGAGCCTGCGCTCGGGCGCCACGGCGTACGACGCGCTTCTGGCCACGGGCGCCTCCGTGGAGAGCGGCGCGTACGCCGGCGGCGGCACGTGGGTGACCGCGATCAACGGCCTGGGGCAGGACGCGTCGCACGGGTGGACGTATTCCGTGAACGGCTCGATGCCCGGCATGATGAGCGACCTGTATGCCGTGCACGACGGCGACTCCGTCGTGTGGAGCTACGTCACGTCGGGGCAGTAGCGTGGGGCGGGCGCAAGACAGGTGCGAGCGGGGTGCCGCCGCGCGCGGCGCCGGGGCGCGTCCCGCGGACGAGTCCCGCGCGGACGTGGCGTTTGGGCAGAGCCATCCCGTGGTGGCGGCCGTGTATTTCGCGGCCGTCATCGGCATCGGAACGCTCGTGACGCAGCCCGTGTTCGTGGCCATCTCCGTCGCGGGGGCGCTGCTGTTTGGCGCGTGCCTGCAGGGCGCGCTGTCCACGGCGCGGCGCCTGCGCTGGCAGCTGCCCATGGTTGCGCTTGTCTGCCTGGCGAACCCGCTCTTCTCGCACTCCGGCGCCACGGTGGTGGCCACGCTTGGTCCCGTGACGGTGCGCCTAGAGGCGCTTGCCTATGGCCTATGCATGGGAGGCTCGCTTGTATCCATGCTGCAGTGGGTGTCGGACGCGGCGTGCGTGCTGACGGAGGACCGCCTGCTCGAGCTTTCCGGAAGCCGCCTCCCCGTGGTGAGCACCATGGTGTCCATGGCAATCCAGCTGGTACCGCAGCTACGACGCCGCTACGGCGTCGTGAGCTCCACGCGGGCGGCATGCACCTGCGCCCGGACGCCCGTGGCCGGGGGGCCTGCCGCTGCGCCCGCGCGCGGCGCGAGCCGCATGGGCTACGTGAATGCCTCGACCGTGCTTATGGCATGGGCGATGGAGGATTCCGTGGAGCGGGCCGATGCCATGCGCGCCCGCGGCTGGGAGGTGGGCGGCCTGCGCTCGCGCTACCGGTTGCAACTGCTGCGCGCGCGTGACGTCGTGCTGGCCACTGCCGTGGGGTCTCTTGCACTTGCCTGCGCGCTGCTTGCGTGGGTGGCTCAGTCTCAGTGGAGCTTCTATCCCAACATGCCGGCGCTCGTGCCGTGGTGGGGCTATGTGCCGTATATGGCGCTGTCGTTTGGGCCGACGGTTGTGACCGCGGTCGGGCGCGTTCGCGAGGGGAGCCTGCGATGAGGGTCAAGACGTTCGGGGGAGAAGGACCGCGGCAAAGGGCCGTGGCACGTGCGGAGGGCCAGGCCGCCGGGCCCGCGGCGGCGCGGCCGGCGCCCGACCGCGCCCCGCAGCCGGCGCTCGAGCTTGAGGACGTGTCCTTCTCGTATGCCGTGCCCGCGGGGGAGCCCGCGGGGTCAGACGTGGTGTCGCACGCGAGCGCGCGCGTGCCGGCCGGCGCGTTTGCGCTGCTGGTGGGCGGTACGGGATCCGGCAAGACCACGCTGCTCAAGCTGTTCAAGCCAGAGATCCGGCCGCAGGGCGCGCTTTCGGGCGCCGTGCGCGTGCTTGGGCGCGACGCGGCCGCGATGTCCCCGCGCGAGTCCGCGGAGAGCGTGGGCTACGTGTTCCAGAGCCCGGACAGCCAAATCGTGTGCGACAGCGTGTGGCACGAGCTGGCCTTCGGCCTTGAGAACCTGGGCGTCCCGCAGGACCAGATGCGCCGCCGCGTGGCCGAGACCTGCTACTTCTTTGGGATGGAGCCGTGGTTCTACCGGCGCTGCGCGGACCTTTCCGGCGGGCAGCGGCAGCTGCTGGCGCTGGCGTCAGCGCTCGCGATGCGCCCGTCCGTGCTGCTGCTGGACGAGCCCACCTCCATGCTCGACCCCGTGGCCGAGAAGAGCTTCCTTTCGCTTCTGCGCCGCGTAAACCGCGAGCTGGGCTGCACCGTGGTGGTGGCGACCCACGCGCCGCGCGCCATGGTGGACTTCGCGAGCATGGCCTTTTGCATGGAGGGCGGCCGTCCGCGGCAGGTGCCGCTGGACTCCCTGCGAGAAGAGCCGGCGCTCATTGCCGCGGACGGGTCCGCGGGCGCGGCGTCTACCGCCGTCCCCGGCCCCGCGCCGCGCGCGTTCGCCGCGGTGCCGTCTGCCCCCGTCGTGAGCGCGCGTGACGCGTGGGTGCGCTACGGGCGTGACGGCGCGTGGGTGCTGCGCGGTGCGGACCTGCAGATGTCCGCAGGCGAGGTGCGCGCCGTCGTCGGCGGCAACGGTTCTGGCAAGTCAACGCTGCTCATGGCGGTCGCGGGCATGCTGACACCTCAGCGTGGGCGCGTCGCAAACGCGCTTTCCGGCTCGCAGGCGCTTCTGCCGCAACAGCCAAAGGCGCTGCTGTCGCGCCCGAGCGTGGAGGAGGAGCTAATGGAGTGGGCGCCCACGGCCGGCTACGACCGCGGGCGGATGCTGAGCGTCGCAGCATCGTTTGGCCTGGAAGGCGCCCTCGCGCGGCACCCGTACGACCTTTCCGGCGGCCAGCAGCAGCTGCTGGCGCTCGCGAAGCTCCTGCTCACGCGGCCGCGGCTGCTGCTTCTGGACGAGCCCACCAAGGGGCTGGACCACGCGGCGCGCTCGCTTGTGGCCGCGCACGTGAGGCAGGCGGCCGCGGGCGGCGCGACGGTGCTTCTGTCCACGCACGACGTGGCGTTCGCGCGTGCCGTGGCAGACAGCTGCTCGCTTCTGTTTGACGGGCAGGTGGCGCTTACGCAGCCGGCGTGGCAGTTCTTTCGCGAGTCTTGGGTGTGGCGCGCATGAGCGGGCGGCAACCACGCCGGGGTCGGCGTGCGCGCGTGCTGCGCGCGCTGGAGCCCGTGGCGCTCATCGCGGTTCCGGCCGTGGCCGGACTTTGCGCCTACCTGCAGCTTTCTGCCACCGGAGGCCTCGTTCTTCTCGTCACGCTGCTCTGCCTCGCGCTTTTCTTCACAAGCTTCGAGGCGTCGCGCCCGGCGCTCAGGCAGATCCTGCCCACGGCGACCCTGGGCGCCGTCGCGGCGGCCGGGCGCATCGTGTTCGCGCCGCTGCCGGACGTCAAGCCGGTCTCGGCCATCGCAATCGTGGCGGGGGCGACCCTGGGACGGCGCAGCGGGTTCTTGGTTGGTGCCATCGCGGCGCTCGTGTCCAACTTCTTCTTTGGACAGGGCGCGTGGACGCCCATGCAGATGTACGCGTGGGGGCTCGTGGGCTACCTGGCGGGTGTTCTGGCAGACGCGGGCGCGCTCCGCCGCGGCTGGGCGCTGTACGCGTACGGCGCCGCGTCCGGCCTGCTGTACGGCCTGCTGCTCAACGGTTGGTACGTGCTGGGATACGTGCGGCCCATCACGTGGCAGACCGTGCTTGCGGCGTTTGCGCTCGCCCTTCCCCTGGACGTGACGCACTCCGTCGCCACGGTCGGCTTCCTTGCGGCCATCTGGCTGCCGTGGCGCCGCGCCATCAGGCGCGTTGTCGCAAAGTACGGCCTGCGTTAGCGGCGCGCGGGCGCACCTTGCATCGCATGCACAGCGTAGCGCCGTGGTACTGCTAGAATCTTCTGCAGGCTCATACGGGAAGAGGGTGGCAGACGTGGCCAAGCACATGGGCGAGAAACGCGCGGCATCCAAGGCGCAATCGACGTTGCGGGCGAGGGGGTCGTACGGCGGGGCGGCCTACGGGCAGCGGCCCGTGGCGCGCACGCTTGTCACGCTGCTCGTGGCGGCCGCCGCGTGCGTCGTCATCGTGGCGCTGGGCGAGCTCGGCATCCTGCACTACCCAAAGAAGCCCAACCCCGCTCCCGCAAAGTCGGCTGCGACCGTCTCGACTGCCAAGGATTCCTCTGGCAGGAAGTCGCAGGACTCCGGCACCTCCGCCGCGGACGCGAGCACGTCGGACGCGTCGGACCCCTCATCGTCCGCGGCGGCACCCTCGCCCGTGGTGAGCACCAAGCTCGCGGACATGTTCGCCAAGGGCGAGGTCAAGTCCATTCGCGTCCTGGGCGACAGCATCACGGCGGGCCTGGGCTGCGACGGCTACGACGCTCCCTCGGATACGGGAACCGTCGTGTACTCTGGCCCCCAGGGCAGCTACCAAGAGAGCGCCACCACCGTCTCAACCTGGGCAAACGACTTCAGGGCGTACGCGGCGCAGCGCGGCGTCACCAACTTCGTGAACGCGGGCGTCTCCGGCTTCAAGATGCAGTACCTGGCGGAGGACCCCGCCGCGTGGCTCGGCGACGGCGCGGACGTGATCGTGGTCATGCTCGGCACCAACGACGCGGCGCGTCGCACGTCAGACGAGTTCTGCGCGGACGCGGAGATCGGCCTCAAGGCTGCGGCAGCCAAGTGCAAGCTGCTTATCGTGGTGTCCCCTCCGCAGAACCGCCGCACGGACGCCACGAACAACTTCGACATGCAACGCGCGGACCAGGTCCTCACGTCGCTCTGCAAGATGAAGGGCTACGTGCACGTGAGCTTCCTCGACACGCTCCAGCTCGATTCAGAGGACTTCAACGCCGACGAGCTCCACCCCACGACGGCCGGCTCCCACAAGCTGTGGCAGGCGTTCAAGACGCAGCTCGGCCTGGTGTAGCCCAAACGCATTGCCACTTCTTGGCGGCGTCTTGTCCCGCTGTTCTACGTGCTGCGTCGTGTGTCTTGACGATTGGATTCACAAATGAGGCCTTCTTCCTTTTTCAGGGGTGCTGCAACGGCGTTCATACTTTCCGCGACCTTAGGCGCTATGCCCATGGCGGCGCTTGCAGCGGAGCTCGAGGTCGATGCGTCTCCTTCGGTCGAGCAGTCCTCGGAGACTCCAAGTGGCGCCACCCAGCAAACAACGACGCTCCCGCAGTCCGCGGAGGCCCAGGCGTCGGATGCGACGTCCTCTTCTGGGCCAGGGGAGAAGAACGGACCCTCTGAGCTCGCAACCTCTACCGGGGATCTTGCGACCGAGCAGGACGTTGAGAGCGCATCGGACTCTGGGGGCAACGTCGAGGCCGGTGCGAGTGCCGGGTCTTCCACGCAGCAGGATTCTCATGAGGTACAGGCCCCGGCCATCGAGGCGACGGCACACGTCCAGGACAGAGGCTGGCTTCCCGAGACCTCGCAGGGAGACGTGGTGGGCACGGTTGGCCAGGGCAAGCGGCTCGAGGCGGTACGGCTCTCGGTAAAGGCGCCGGAGGGCGCGACCTACAAGGACTCCGACATCCGCTACCGCGCACACGTGCAGAGCGTGGGTTGGCAACAATGGGTGAAAGGTGGCCAGGTCGCTGGTACCGTGGGTAGGTCGCTCAGGATCGAAGCCCTTCAGGTCGAGCTTTGCGACGGCACGGACCTCGCACGCGACTTTGAGCTGTGGTACCGTGCGCACGTCCAAAACGTCGGCTGGATGGCATGGACAAACAAGGGGCCCGTGGGCAGCACAGGGCGGTCGCTTCGACTCGAGGCGGTCGAGGTCATGCTCGTACGCAGGGGAGAAGAACATCCATCCCCGGATGGACAGGCGTTCCTGGACGGAACGTACGTCTCGGTCGCGGGGCACGTGCAGAACCTTGGCTGGATGAAGCCCACCACGACAAATGGTCAGACTGCCGGCACGACGGGCAAGGGGCTGAGGCTCGAGGCGCTTCGGGCACGAGTGGGCAACGCTTGGGTAGACGGCGAAGTCCGGGTGCAGGCGCACGTCCAGGACGAGGGATGGCATGCATGGTCAGACTCTGGGGTTACCGCCGGAACCGTTGGCAAAGGCCGCAGGATAGAGGCCCTGAGAATGGAGTTGACGGGCGACCTCCAGAAGAACTACGACGTGTGGTATCGCGTTCATGTTCAGACGCTTGGCTGGATGGGCTGGGCAAAAAACGGTGAGGTTTCCGGAACAACGGGGCTCTCGGCACGCATGGAAGGCGTGCAGGTCGTCCTTACCCCTAAAGGCGCATCGTCCCCGACTACCCAGGGACAGACGTTCTCCCTGGCACAGCTCGGCACCCAGCAGATCGAATACAACGTATCCCAATTCGACGACAATTGGGGAAACGTTGTGCAGGACGGTTCCCCTGCGGGCAGCACGGGGCAGGGCAGGCCGCTTCAGGCGTTTCTCGCAAGGCGGTCGGGAAACTCCTCTGAACTTCCGGGCGACGTGCGATATCGTGCGTTCGTGCAGAACAAGAGGTGGCTCGACTGGCAGGACGATGGAGGCCAGGCTGGTACGGTTGGCGAGGGGCTGAGGCTCGAGGCCGTGCAGATGAGGCTCTCTGGCGAGCTCGCGAAGTACTTCGACGTGTACTACCAGTCACATGTCAGCGGTTATGGCTGGCTCGATTGGGCACGCGACGGGCAGACTTCCGGCAGCGCCGGTTACTCACGCGCGATTGAGGCGCTGCGGGTCAAGCTCGTCCTCAAGGGGGTCGACGCGCCTGGAAGGACGGCGCGTCCAGCAGTTGTGAAGACGTCCGTCAGGCGGGATGGCGGAACATGGCGCGTGTACGGCGAGGACGGCTCCGTGTCGAACCTGGGCACGATTGCCATGGGCACCCGCTACATCAACCAGGTCTCCGAAGGGGCGATCGAGGGCTGCGAGGCGGCGTCGCTCCTCATGGCGCTCTGGTCTAAGGGATATCTCACGAACGTCTCGTACCACACCTTCCTGTCGTGGATGCCCTATGCGTCAGACGGGAACCCAAATCACGGCTTCGTTGGCTCCGTGTGGTACAACTCGCCGGCAATCGACTGCATGATGATGCCCGCGGTTGCGAGCTGGGGAAGTCGGTATGCCCACACGAAGAACCTTACCGGCTGCTCTGATGAGGCGCTCATCGGAGAGCTCGTCCAGGGGCACCCCGTGGTCGTGTGGACCTCGGTCGCGTTCAAGCCCAGTCATCGCGTGCACTACTGGTGGGGAGATTGCAAGTCTGCAAACCACGTGATGACCCTTTTGGGCTTCAACCCCCACACGAACCAGTTCTACGTGGCTGACCCGTACATGGACGGCAAGCTCTGGGTCTCGTGGGACAAATTCATGCAGACCTGGCGCGTTCTGAGAGGTGCCGTGTCCGTCTGGTAGCGTCTTAAATGGCGGGCGTGGTAGGGAAGGGCACCGGTTTGCCGCGTCCTTCTCGCCCCGCGCCTTTCGTGCTTTTTGCGCTTTTTGCAGCCTTTGCGAACGTGGCGGCCGGCAGGCGGCGCGTCCCTTGCCCGCGTGGGCGCTATCGAGTATCATCTTTGTGTTTTTGCCAATACCAGAAGGAGTTGTGTATGTCCGGACACTCTAAGTGGGCTACCACTAAGCACAAGAAGGCCGCGATCGACGCGAAGCGTTCCGCGCTCTTCTCCAAGCACTCGCGTAACATCACCGTTGCTGCTCGTACCGGTGGCGACCCCAACCCGGACAACAACGCCTCCCTCGCAGCGGCCGTCGCCCGCGCCCGCATGGTCTCCATGCCGAACGCCAAGATCAAGGCCGCGATCGACAAGGCCTTTGGCTCCGGCGCCGACGCCGCGGTCTACAAGGAGGTCACGTACGAGGGCTACGGTCCCGCCGGCACCGCCTTCTACGTCGAGTGCCTGACGGACAACCTCAACCGCACCGCGGCCGACGTGCGCTCCGCGTTCACGCACGCGGGCGGCAACCTGGGCACCGCGGGCTCCGTCTCGTTCCAGTTCACCCGCAAGGGCTCCATCGCCGTGGAGAAGGTCATCGTCTCTGACGAGAAGAAGGTCGCCGACAAGGAGAACGCCGTCGACGAGGACGAGTTCATGATGGCCGTTGCCGAGGCCGGCGGCGAGGACTACGAGGACGCGGGCGACCAGTGGATCGTCTACACCGCGTACGACAAGATGCAGGACGTCCAGAAGGCGCTCGAGGCCCAGGGCATCGAGTGCAAGGGCTCCGAGCTCACGATGGTGCCGAACACCCCGACCAAGCTCGAGCTTGCTGACGCCAAGAAGGTGCAGCGCCTGATCGACCGCCTGGAGGAGCTGGACGACGTGCAGAACGTCTACACCACCATGGAGGTCTCCGACGAGGTCGCGGCTCAGCTCGACGAGGACTAGTACCAAAAGCCAACAGTGTTGCGCGCGCGGCGGCCCCCGGGTCGCCGCGTTTTGTGAAGGGGGAAGTCCGCGTCGTCGGACGCGCCCCGACCAGGGAGGCAGCTTGAGGAAGCAGGACATGACGCAGGCGCAGGCCGAGAAGATCCTCGACCTGCCGGAGCGCTACACGAAGTCCGACCTGAGGAAGCGCTTCATGAAGCTCGCCCAGCGCTACCACCCGGACAACGCCGCGACGAACGGCATCAGCCCCGAGGTGGCCCAGCGCAAGATGACGCAGGTGAACAAGGCGTACGGCCTGCTGAAGACCCTCTTCGAGGACGATGCCGCCGCGACGGTCCAGCGCGACCTCGTGGGCGGCGACCCCGGCCGCTACGGCGTGGGCGTGCACTTTGACCCCATGGGCCAGCACGCGCGCCAGACGGCTGTGGACGACTCGCTGTTTTGGGACGAGCACGGCAACCCCAGGAGCGCGGTGGCCGAGAAGGCCGCAAACGACGCGGTCGACGCGGCGCCGGGGACGCATCGCCTGCGTCGCTTCCTACTTGGCCCCGTGTTCCTGCGGGTGGTCTGCGTGGCCGCGCTCGCCCTTGTGTGGTGGAACGTGTTCCCGTGGGCGGGGGGCCGTGCGGCGGGATTCGACGCGGCGCGCCTCCAGACGCTTGCGGACTGGGTACCGCTCCTGTGCGCGACGGTGTATCCCACGTACTTCCTGGCGTACGAGGCGCTGACCGGGCACGTGTCCGGCGTCGTGCGCGAGGCCATAAACGGGGCGGTGTCGCTTGCGACGGGCGTGCACGTGGAGGTCCGCAAGAGCGGCACGTACACCTCGGAGCTCACGAGCCTCATCCAGAAGCAGTGGTACGGCCCGCTCATCCTGCCGCTTGCGGCGTGGGTGGCGTCCCTTGGCCTGGCGCAGGGCTCCGGCTGGCCGCACTACGTCCTTCTCGCCCTGGGCGCGCTCATGGCGCTCGACGCCCTGCTCTCGACGTTTGGCATGGGCCTTGCGGACAGCGTCGCGCGCCATGCGGGCGACGCCGCGGAGAAGTGGTACGTGCAGGCGCGCATGGACATGCTGAAGCGCTGCGGCCAGTGGGGGAGCCCCGCCGGCGCGCGTGCGGGCGGGGCGCGGCACGGCAGGGCGTAGCCTGCGGCGCGTGCGGGCGCCGTCCCGCCCTACCTACCCCATCTGCGCCGTTCTGGGGATATCATCGAGTTTCCGGGCGGTTTTTCTGCTGTAATATCATCGGTTACCGAAATACGTAGTTTGACTATCGCCGCCGCGGCGCCGTCAGCCGCACGGACATGGAGGATCGAATGCTAGAGGACGCCAGCTCGAAGGTCTCCGTCATCGTCCCGATCTACAACGCGGGCAAGTTCCTGAGGCAGTGTCTGGACAGCATCTGCAACCAGACCCACCGCGAGCTCGAGATCATCCTGATCGACGACGGCTGCACGGACGGGTCGCCCGCCGTGATCGACGAGTACGCCGCCCGCGACCCTCGCGTGAGGGCCGTGCACAAGGAGAACGGCGGGTATGGCGCAGGCTGCAACCGCGGCCTCCAGATGGCCACGGGCAGGTGGGTCTCCATCGTCGAGCCGGACGACTACCTCGACCTGACGATGTACCAGGACATGCTGGACTTCGCCGCCACGTTCGAGGACCAGATAGACATCGTGAAGTGCCCGTGGACCGAGGTCGCGCGCTGGGACGACCCCGCGCGCACCAGCACGCGCCCCTGCCAGCTCGCCTCGAGGATGGTCACGTGCGAGAAGCCGTTTACGATATCGGACCGCCCGATGCTCATCGCGACGCACCCCTCCATCTGGTCCGCCATCTATCGCACGGACTTCATCAACGAGAAGGGCATCCGCTTCATCGAGTACCCCGGTGCGGGCTGGGCGGACAACCCCTTCCTGATCGAGACCATGTGCCAGGCGTCGTCCGTCGTCTACCTGAACGAGTGCTACTACAACTATCGCATCGACCTTCCGGACAGCACGCGCAACCACAAGACGCCCGACCTCGTTACCAGGCCGTTCGACCGCTGGGTCACCATGCTCGACGTGATCAGGCGCCTGGGTATCACTGACCCCAAGGTGCTCGCGGCGCACTACGACCGCGGCTTCACGTACGCGTACGGCGCCGAGTACGACGACGGCAAGGACAACCCGCTGGTCGTGGAGGGCGAGAAGCGCATCTTCGGCATGATGGACCCCGCCATAGTGGAGCGCATGTGCGAGCTTCCGCTCAACAGGCTCCGGCGCTACTGCGAGCTCATGGGCAGGCCCATGCCGGCGCACGCCGGGCTCGCCCGCGGCGCGTACCTGCTGGGCAGCACCAAGTCCACCGTGGATGCCTTCGGCCTTGGCAAGGTCGTCTCCATGGTCGCCCGTCACGGCCTCATCACGGTGACGGACAAGATCAAGCGCTAACGTATCTGTCCCTCGAGGCGTCCCGGCAGGCCTGGAGTTGCCTCTTCGCCTAGGAGTTCGATCCCTGACATGGAGCTCTTCTCGCTCGCCTTTGTGATCTTCGTCGTGCTGGCCCTTGCTGCGTACTACGCGGTCGGGGCCATGCTCGGCAAGGGGCAGTGGATCGTCCTGCTCGTGGCGAGCCTCGCGTTCTACTGCATCGCCGGGGGCGTGCAGGCACTGGGCTTCGTCCTGTTCGCATCCCTCGTGACGTGGGTGGCCGCGCGCTACCTTGGCGCGTGCGACGCGCGTTGCAAGGTGGCGCGCAAGGCGTGCGCGGACCGCGCGGAAAAGAAGCTCGTAAAGGCACGCTTCCTCAGGCGCAAGCGTGTGGCCCTCGTCGCGGCGCTCGTGCTCTGCCTTCTGGTGCTGGGCTACGCCAAGTACTACAACGTCATCCTGTTCAACTTCGGGTTTGCCAGGAGCCCTCGATCCCTGGGCATCCTGCTTCCGCTGGGGATATCGTTCTTCACGTTCCAGTCGCTTGGCTACCTGATAGACGCGTACAACGGCCGCTTTTCCCCGCAGGAGAACTTCGCGAGGTACCTGCTCTTCGTGAGTTGGTTCCCCCAGCTCATCCAAGGCCCCATCAACAAGTACGAGCAGACCGGTCAGGCGCTGCTTCGCAGCCGTCGCATCCAGGACGTAGACTGCCGCCGCGCCGCGTTGAGGCTCGGCTACGGCGTCTTCAAGAAGGTCGCCATCGCGAACCTGCTGTTTCCCACCTACGACTCCATCTTTAGCGGTGTGAACGTGCACACGCCCGGCAACGTCATCGTGCTGGGAATCGTCGTCTACTCCGTCTACATGTACGCGGACTTCAGCGGCGGAATCGACATAGTCGAGGGCATTTCGGAGCTCTTCGGCATCCAGATGGCCCAGAACTTCAGGCAGCCGTACTTCAGCGTCTCGCTTTCCGACTTCTGGCGCAGGTGGCACATGTCGCTCGGCGCGTGGATGCGCGACTACCTGTTCTACCCGTTCGCGCTGCTCTCCCCGCTGCAGCGCTTCGGGAAGTGGGCCACAAAGCACCTGGGACGCCATGCCGGCCGCACCCTTCCCGCGTGCATAGCCAACATCGTCGTGTTCCTCTGCGTGGGGCTCTGGCACGGGGCGGAGTGGCACTATGTGCTCTGGGGCCTGTACAACGGCGTCATCGTCGCGCTGGCGGACCTCCTTGCCCCCGCGTTCTCGTGGTGCGCGGACAGGCTGCGCATAGACCGCGGCTCCAGGGGCTTCCACGTCTTCGCCGTCGTTCGCACGTTCCTCGTGGTGCAGGTGGGGCGCTACTTCGACTGCGTCGCCAACGTGACGGCCCTTGGCATCTGCCTGCGCAACACGCTGTTCAGCTTCAACTCCACACCCCTTTCCACCGCGCTTGCAGCGCGCGGCATCCAGCGCGTTTCGACGCTGGGCTTTCCCAAGCTGACCATCCTGGCGTGCGTCATCGTGTTCGTCGTGAGCCTCCGCTACGAGATGGGCCACGACGTCCGCGACGACCTCCTTGCGGCCCGCCTGCCGCTGCGGCTTCTCGTCTACGGCGCGTGCCTTGCCATCGTCACCCTCGCGCTCCCCATGACCGTCACGAACGGAGGTGGATTCCTCTATGCGAACTTCTAGGAAGGATGCCCCGACGTCTGCCGCCGATCGCCCCACGGGCGAGAAGGACGCACGCGTCTCGCCCGCGGCCGAGTCCCCGGCGCACGGAAGGCGCCGTCGCCTGCCCGGGTGGGCGGTACTTCTCGGCGTGGTAGCCGTCCTTCTGGGCGTGGACGTCGCGCTCAGCTACATGATGCTCACGTACGGCGCAGAGTCCGAGGCCATCTGGAGCTCGTACTACCAGGCGCGCGACCGGCGTATCGACACGGTGGTCGTCGGCTCCTCCTACGCGGCGCACGCGATCGACCCCGCGGCGCTCGACGCCTCGCTTGGCAGCAGCTCGTGGTCGCTTGCCATGCCCGCGCAGGACCCGCGCGGCTCGTACCAGGCCATCAAGGCCGCGATCGAGGACCACGGCATCCGCCGCGTGGTCTATGGCATCGGCGTCGACACCATGATCGAGGACCCCTGGCCAAACGCCGCCGTAGTGAGCACGCTCGCCAAGATGCAGGGCGAGCCCCTCGGCCGCAAGGTGGAGGACGCGGCCTCGCTTGCGACCGACCCCGGCTTCCTCGCAAACCACAAGTCGCTCGGCGTCATGTTCCCCTGGACCATGGGTACCATCGGGTTCTCGCGTCCGGGCATACGTGCCAACCTCGACAGGCGCGCCTCGGGCAGGGACCCGCTTTCCGCCGCAGAGGGCACGCTCCCCGGGTGGAACTACCGGGGGCAGGGCTACGGCAACGCTGCGATGGTGCTCGACCCAACCAACGTGGGATCGTACTGGAACCCGCCCGTCAAGACCATGCACCACCTCAAGGTCAACGAGGACGACGTTCTGCGGATGCTCGAGCTCTGCCAACAACACGACGTGGAGTTCGACGTAGTCGTCGTGCCCCAGCCCTCGTACTTCGCGCTCGGCTACGGCGGCATGCTTTGCAAGGAGCGCGCCGCACTCGCGCGCCGCGTCAGGCGCGCCGGCGGCCGCTGGCTCGACTACTCCATGGCGCGGCCCGACCACTACCGTGCCCGCGACGACGAGTGGATGGACTTCGGCCACCTCAACTTTGCCGGCGCCACGCGTTTCTCGCGCGTGCTCGGCAGGGACGTTGCCCTCGTCGAGCGGGGCCCCGCGCGCCGGCAGGGCAAGAAGGACGGTGGCCTCGGCTCGTCGTTCTTCCGCTACGACCAGCTGGATGGCATGCTTTGCAGCTACGAGGGTCTCTCGGTCGTGACGCTCAGGGCGTCGGTGCTCATGGACGGCCGCGTGCGCGCCAAGGCGACGCCGGTCGCCGCTCCGGGCACCAATGTCGAGTACCGCTTCCAGCTCCTGGACGGTTCGGGCGCGGTACTGTCCCAGACGGCCTATTCCACAAGCCGCAAGGCGGAAATCAGCCTCCCCGGCTACCAGGTATACAAGGTGCGCGTGCTCGCAAGGCAGAAAGGCTCGGCCAAGCCGTTCGAGAGAACGGCGACGGTCGTCCTCAAGAGTGGGGAGTCCAACGAATGACGAACGTTCTCGAATGGCTAGAGGCATCTGCCCTGCGCCTTCCCAACAAGCCTGCCGTGGCAGATCCCGCAGGCGCCATGACCTTTGCGGAGCTCCGTGCCGCGAGCGCCTCCGTAGGCACCTGGCTTGCCGGGCGCATGCGGCCACGCACCGCCGTCGCCCTCTACCTCGAGAAGAGCCCGCTCGCGCTCGCGGGCATGCTCGGAGCGGTGTACGCGGGAGGGTTCTACTCCGTGCTGGACGTCCGCCAGACGCCAACGCGCCTGGCGTCCATATGCCAGAGCCTCCAGCCCGCCTGCATCCTCACGGACCGCGGCAACCTCGAGCGTGCGCACCAGCTGTTCGATGGCCTGGGATACCAGGTCGCACCGCTCGAGGACGTCGCCTTGACCGCCACGGACGAGGACGCCCTTCTCGCCATCCGCGCCCAGGCGACGGACGTCGACCCCCTGTACGTCAACTTCACCAGCGGCAGCACGGGCACGCCCAAGGGCGTCGTAGTCGGCCACCGCTCCGTCATCGACTTCATCCCCACGCTCGACCGCACCTTCGGTATAGGGGAGGACGACGTCCTTGCCAACCAGGCGCCGTTCGACTTCGACGTTTCCGTCAAGGACATCTACTCGGGGCTCCTCCAGGGCGCGACGGTCCGCCTCGTCCCGCGTGACTACTTCGTCAACCCCACGCAGCTCATGGACTACCTCTGCGACACCGGCGCCACCACGCTCATCTGGGCGGTCAGCGCCCTCTGCTTCATCTCCATCATGGGAGGGCTCGACTACCGCGTGCCCAAGTCCATCCGGCGCGTCATGTTCTCCGGCGAGGTCATGCCGCCAAAGCAACTGCGCGAGTGGCAGCACCACCTGCCCGGCGCCCAGTACGTCAACCTCTATGGACCAACGGAGATCACCTGCAACTGTACGTACTTCGTGGTGGACCGCGTGTACAAAAAGGGCGAGGTCATCCCCATGGGCCAGCCGTTTCCCAACGAGAAGGTCTTCCTCCTTGGCCCGGACGATACCTTGGTCAGCGAGGCGGGCGTGGAGGGCGAGGTCTGTGTCAGCGGCACCGCCCTCGGCCTTGGCTACCTCGGCGACCCCGATCGAACGGCCGAGGCGTTCGTGCAGAACCCGTTGAACGATCGCTGGCTCGAGCGAATCTACCGCACGGGGGACCTTGCCACGTACGACGACGCGGGAAACCTCGTCTACGCCTCGCGGAAGGACCACCAGATCAAGCATCTAGGGCAGCGTATCGAGCTTGGCGACATCGAGGCCGCGGCGCAGGCGGTCGAGGGCGTGCAGCGTGCCTGCTGCCTCTACGACCATCGCCGCAAGCGCATTCACCTCGTGTACATGGGCGACGTGCCTAAAGAGGAGCTCTTCGGCGCCCTCAAGGTCGCCCTACCACAATATATGGTCCCCAACAAGGTCCATCAGACGGAGCAGTTGCCTCTCACCAAGAACGGTAAAATCGACCGGCGGGCGCTCGAAGAGGCGGTCGGCATCAAGCGCTGAGCGCATCTGCCCTAGAATGCTCGTATACGGCATGCCCGCATTGCCATCGACATTCCGTCAAATTAGCTCGCTCATCCATTCGAGAAGAACGGAGACACCATGTCTGATAGCGTTACCAAGTCCGAGGTCATCGACATCCTCAAGGATATCGAGGAGGACGTCGACTACGATAACTGCACTGCGCTCTGGGACGAGCGCCACCTCGACTCCTTCGATGTGCTTCAGATCGTCTCGGCCTTCGACGACGAGTTCGACATCAAGATTCCCGCAAAGGAGATCGTCCCGGAGAACTTCAACAGCGCTCAGGGCCTCACCGACATGGTGAATCGCCTTATCGCGGAGCAGGACGAGTAGCCCTTCGCTCTGCCAACTTTGCCTACCGAAGGCTTCCTATACATCTCGATGTCGAATTGAACGGTCCAAATGGTTTTCTTTATGACATGCGCTGTCGCAGCAGCGCTGCTCTTGGTTCCCGGATTTCTGCTGCTCCGTAGCGTAGGATTCTCCCGCGCGTGGGCGTTGATGCTTTCCCCGTTGCTTACGATCAGTGTCATCGCCGTTCTCGGGGAGGTATTTGCTCGCATTGGAATCTTTTCAAATGCTGCTTCCGTTCTCGCTACTTTTCTCGTCGTGGACATGGTTCTAATAATTGGACTACGGGGATGTCGTGGCGGTCTGTGGTGTGACAAGCAGCTTCGTCTTCCAGATATCGAATGGAAGACCCTTGCCCTATATGTGCTTGTCGGATCGCTTCTGGGATACTATCTCTTCTATCGCTGCATACCCAGTGGGGGCGCACTGTTCCAGAATTGGGACCTGGGTCATCACATCAATGTGACGCGAGCGATGATTGACTCTGGTCGATTCTCATCGTTCGGCACGAGCGCGTACATGACAGCGAGGGACATTGGGATTTCCCCACTAGGCGTTGGCGGTGGCTTCTATCCCTCGGGCACTTATTTCATCTACGCGCTGGTGCATGAGGTAACCGGATTCGATCTCGCAATGTGCATTAATGCGACGAATATCACGTTCTGTGCTTTCGTGTATCCGTTGGGCGCGGTAGCTGCACTCTCAATGCTTTTTCCGAATGATCGCAGAGTGTTGCGTGTCGGTGCATTTTCGTCACTATTTCTCGTGGGGTGCCCATGGAACCTTCTCACGTTTGGCCCTCTGTATCCCAACCTGGGTGCGATGGCTTGCGTGCCGGCGTTCCTTGTCATTTTTGCATTCTTAATTTCTGCGCGCATCAAGAGCGTGTCGGCGCGTCTATGCCAGCTTTTACTGTTTCTGCTAGCGGTATTCGGATTGCTTTCGCTTCATCCTAACAGCTTGTTCAGCGCTGCTATCCTTCTTGTCCCCTATGTATTCCATCGTCTATGGGTTTGCAGCGGAATCCGTATCGGTGCGTCTCGTCCGATTTCCGGACGTATTTTGGCGGCTTTTTTCTCGATGCTTTGCCTCGTGCTTTGGTTTGCTGCCTATCGAGCGCTTTCGGTCTTGACTCCTGGCGTAATAAATATGAACTGGCCATCTTTTGCCGGGGTGTGGCAGGAGATTGTCAACATTTTTACCCAGTCGTATCTTGGTGGCTTTGACGCGAATTCGGTTGCGAACTTCGTTCCAGCGATTCTTGCAGTTGTCGGGATTGCTCGCGTGGTTCGAGACGATGACCACAGTTGGATTGTGGCTTCGTATGTGCTTGCCTGCATCATTTGTTTTGTCGGTGCGACTACTGACGATACTTTCAAGCACTTCGTTGCTGGGTTCTGGTATACGGATCCCGTTCGTCTTGCCGCGACGGCCTCCATGGCGGCCGTGCCCCTTGTGACCGTGGGCGCCACGAGAGCGATATCCGTCGTTCTGGAAGGCATCGAGAAGAACCAGGGTACTCCCGAGAAGGGCTTCTTTGCACGTGAGGCGGTTTCCGTTTTCGTCCTAGCGGCGCTTGTGTTCATGCCACCAGTTCCGTTTCCGGGATTCCCGGTGCTGCCAACTGCGTTTGGCGGATATCGCCAGTCAGTTCACGATCGCTACTCTTCATCTTCCCCCCTCAGTGATTCCGAACGGGATTTCCTTTCTCGCGCAAGCAAGATAACAGGTGATGATCTGGTCATCAACAATCCTTGGGACGGAAGCCACATTGCGTATGGCCTCACGGGCATGAGGACCTACTACCGGGGCTTTACGGGATTTGGTGGCAGTGGGGAGAGCGCCGAGAGCAAGCTTATTCGAGAGCATCTTGACGAGTACGCTAGCAGGGCTGACGTGCGAGATGCCGTAAAGAAGCTGAATGCGAAGTATGTCTTGGTCCTAGACAAGCCGTCAGAGCGTGGAACCTACATTATGTGGACCAATCCTGATCCGAACCTTTTCAAGGGAATTAGGCGCACCGGCTCCTGGAGTCCTGCATTTACCGAGATTCTCACCAGCAATGACGGCACTTCGCACCTGTATAAGATTTCGCAGTAGGCATGTCGCCTCTATTGCCTTTGCGAAGGGCAGCTCGCATTTGCTAATCGACAGGTCTGCATAGGTACAATATGCATGACGTCTCATGGAAAGGGTTGAAATTGGTTTCGAGCAGCAACGTTGTGGTCTCTGTCCTCGTGCCTATCTATAACGTCGAGCGTTATCTCGACCAGTGTCTGTCCTCTCTTGTTGCCCAGAGCTTCAAGAATTTTGAGGTCATCTGCATAAATGATGGCTCGAAGGACGGGTCTCGGGACATTGTCCAAAGGTATCTCGACTCTGATGAGCGCTTTCGCGTCATCGATAAGGCCAACAGCGGCTATGGTGACTCCATGAACCAGGGGCTTCGCTCAGCGCGAGGGAAGTACATTTCGATTTTGGAGTCAGATGACTTCCTTGACCCTGGCGCCCTAGAGTATATGGTCGATTCTGCGGAAGCGGATGATCTCGACTTCTTCAAGTGCAACTTCTGGTTGTATTGGACCGAACCTCAGGCAGAATACTCATATCGTAACGATGTTTATTTTTCGGCAATAAAGCCTGAGATGATTTCCCTTGGGGTGCACGCACCTCGCGTTTGCCCAGAGATTTTCTGGGCAAAGCCATCGATTTGGTCGGCCATCTATCGGCGTGACTTTCTTGAGAAAAACGATATAAGCTTCCTACCCACCCCTGGAGCCTCGTACCAGGATTCGAGTTTCACATTCAAGGCGCTCGCGTGCTCGGAGCGAGCTATGTATTCCGGGAAGGCATTCCTTCATTACAGGCAGGATAACGAATCTTCCTCTGTCAACTCAAAAGGCAAGGTTTTCTGCACGTGTGATGAACATGCCGAAATACAGAGGTTCCTCCAGGAAGACAGGCCTGATCTTGCTCCCAGTCTCAATCCTATAAGGGCTCACGTTAAGTTCCTCAACTACATGTGGAACTACGACAGGTTATCGGATAACCTGAAGGGTGAGTTTCTCGATAGATTTACACGTGAGATGCGCGAGGAGATTGAGGCTGGTTACATCCCGGAAGGCGTTCTTAACGGTAAGTATCTCAAAGACCCCGATCTTGCCCCCTTCCAGTACTTTTCTAAGGAACAGGTAAGGGAAGTCCTTGAGGTTGCATACAACCCAAAGCTCTTTGCCGCCAGAAGGGCATCTCTCAATAGTCCGGATAAAGTTCAGACGCTCAAGAATTATTGGAATGCTGGTGGCGTCAGCTCTGTTGTCGAGTTGGTGAAGAGCAAGGCAAAGGGAGAGCTATAGATATGGCCCGGCTTTCCGTCATCGTCCCCGTATACAACGTCGAGGACTATATAGACAGGTGTCTCGAGTCGCTGGCTTGTCAGTCGTTAAGCGACATTGAGATTCTCTGTGTAAACGACGGCTCTACAGATGGGTCACCGGAACATCTGCATAAGTGGGCGGACCGAGATAGCAGGATAAAGGTACTGAACAAACCAAATGGAGGTCTGTCCTCCGCGCGAAACGCTGGCATCGCCGAGGCGTCCGCAAAATACGTCTGTTTTGTAGATTCCGATGATCGTCTATACCCGAATGCCTGCGAAGACATCGTGAGGATGATGGACGAGTCGGACGTTGACGTCTTGACATTCGGCGCAACTTGCGTTCCGGGTGAAGCGGTGACCAGTTGGTTGTATGACGTATTGAGTCCTCGAAATATTACGTATGATGGCTTCGACCTCGACATACTCTTTAAAGAGAGCTCGCGCCCCTTCGCATGGAGGATGGCATGCAACGCGGACTTCCTGAGAAAGAATCGCATACTCTTCGATGAGGACGTTCGCTTTGGGGAGGATCAGATTTTCTGCTTTGCAGTCTATCCGAGGTCTTCGAAGACTCGATTCAGCTCTATGAAACTATACGAGTATCTTGCAGCACGTCCTGGCTCTCTTATGGACCGAATGAATGCTGATGTATGCGCAAAGATGCTTGAGCATGTAAATATCGTGGAGCACATTTTCTCTGACTGGAAAGAGCTTGGAATTCTTGACAGGTACGCGGAGCAGATGATGCGCTGGGCATTGGACTTCTGCCTATACGAACTCATCAGAGTTCCCCAAGACAAGTTCCTTGAGGTGACCGACAAGCTTGGCGCCGTACTTCGTTCGTATATTCCCCTTGGAGATGCGAGCCGAGTTGAGGATAAGGTTGATCGTGCATATCTGAAGAATCTACTTCAGCCTGGTGACGCAAATCTTTATCGCCGGAAATGTAGTGCGATTGGGTTCTATGAAAGGCGCTTCCTCAAACGTTTCGTATATCGCTGGGCGTTAACTGATTGGTATCTTAAGTAGACGGAGCATATCAGATTCAATATTTGCGGAGGCAGTACATGAAGGGTATCATCCTTGCAGGTGGAAGCGGCACCCGCCTTTATCCGCTTACCACGGTAACGAGCAAACAGCTTTTGCCCGTTTACGACAAGCCGATGATCTACTATCCGCTCTCGACGCTCATGCTTGCGGGCATCAGGGACATTCTGATTATCAGCACCCCAAAGGACCTGCCTAACTTCGAGCGTCTCCTTGGGGACGGCTCCGATTTCGGCGTGTCGCTCTCGTATGCGGAGCAGCCAGAGCCCAACGGCCTTGCGCAAGCCTTCGTGATCGGTGCCGATTTCGTTGCAGGGGAGGCCTGTGCTCTCGTCCTGGGAGACAACATCTTTTACGGCAACGGCTTCTCTCGTCACCTCCGTCGTGCGGTAGCGGCTGCGGAATCAGGCCGCGCAACGGTCTTTGGCTATCGCGTCGACGATCCGGAGCGTTTCGGAGTCGTCGAGTTCGACAAGGACTACAACGCCATTTCGATCGAGGAGAAGCCTGCCCATCCAAAGAGCAACTATGCGGTGACGGGTCTCTACTTCTATGACTCGCGCGTCACGAGGCTTGCGGCCGATGTTCGGCCCTCCGCACGCGGCGAGTACGAGATTACCGACCTCAATCGCATGTATCTAGAGGATGGCTCGCTCGACGTCATAACACTCGGCCGTGGGTATGCATGGCTCGACACGGGAACGATGGAATCGCTGTTCGAGGCATCCCAGTTTGTTCGTACGGTGGAAAAGGCGCAGGACCTCCCCGTATCCGTTCCCGAGGAAATTGCCTTCGAGAACGGCTGGATCTCTCGCGACCGCCTGCTCGATTGCGCGGACCGCTACGGTAAGAGCGACTACGGCAAGCACCTGCGCATCGTTGCCGAGGGGAAGATCGTTCCCGGCCGACGCTACGATGACTAGTAGGAGACTGTGAGGCATATGGAATTCGAGAAGAACCTATCCGTTATCGAGACCGGCATTGCTGGGCTCAAGGTCGTCGAGCTTGCGGTGCACGGTGACAACCGCGGCTGGTTTAAGGAGAACTTCCAACGTGCGAAGATGTGCGCGTTGGGTATCCCTGACATCCGTTACGTCCAGAACAACGTGAGCTTCAACGCGAAGCGCGGCGTCACGCGCGGCATACACGCGGAGCCCTGGGACAAGTTCATCTCTGTTGCTACCGGCTCTGTATTCGGGGCATGGGTCGACCTTCGCGAGGGGAGTGAGACCTTCGGCCAGGTGTTTACGACCACGCTCGACCCATCCCGCGCGATTTTCGTACCCCGTGGAGTCGGCAATTCCTTCCAAGCCCTAGAGGATGGCACGGCATACACGTATCTCGTCAACAGGCACTGGTCTGCAGAGCTCAAGAAGACGTATACCTTCGTAAACCTTGCCGATCCTACGCTCGACATCAAATGGCCGATTCCCCTTGCGGAGGCAGAGCTCTCGGAGGCAGATAAGAACCACCCCATGCTCGAAGACGTCGTTCCCATGAAGGCACCGCGCACGCTGGTCACCGGCTGCAACGGTCAGCTTGGTCGGGCCGTGCGGGCCCTTGCGGAGGAGACGGGCGTCATTGACACGTTCGACTTCTGTGACATCGATACCTTTGACCTCTCAAGGGGAGAGGACTACTCAAAGTACGACTGGGACCTCTACGGAACGGTCATCAACTGTGGTGCCTATACGGCAGTAGACAAGGCCGAGACCCCCGAGGGCAGGAAGGTCTGCTGGGCCGCAAACGCCACTGGTCCCGCACTCATGGCACGGACCTGCGCCGAGCACGGCATTACCATGGTTCACGTGAGCTCCGACTACGTGTTCGACGGCACGCGGGAGGTGCATGACGAGGACGAGGGCCTCGCGCCCCTTTCGGTGTACGGTCAGTCCAAGGCGGCCGGAGATCTTGCGGTCGAAGCTTGCCCCCGGCACTATATTGCCCGTTCCTCCTGGGTCATTGGCGACGGACACAACTTCGTGAAGACCATGGCTGCGCTCTCCGACCGCGTTGCTGACCCGTCGGATTCGCTCGATGCGGTCACCGTAGTGGACGACCAGTCCGGTAGGCTCACATTCACGGATCAGATGGCAAAGGGCATCTTCCACCTCCTCGGCTATCGTGACGGGTCCATGCCCGTGGAGCCGGCGCCGTATGGAACGTACGACCTTACGGGCTCGGGAAGCACAAAGACCTGGTTCCAGATTGCCGCAAGGGTGTTCGAGCTAAGGAACGGGAACGCCAATGCCGTTCGTCCCGTTTCCACGGAGAAGTACTACGCCAATGCTTCAGGTCCCATTGCCCCTCGTCCGCGTTTCTCGACTCTTTCGCTCGACAAGATCGCTGCGGCAGAGTTCACACCGAAGGACTGGGAAGTCCAGCTGGAGGAGTACGTCGGCACCCTCAAGAAGTAGCGACTAGGATCAATCACAAGGAGCCCCTTGATGTCTGAAGAAACATTTGAGCCTCGCAACATCATCGTTACCGGCGGCTGCGGCTTCATCGGCAGCAACTTCGTCCGTTGGGTGGCGCGCAACCACCCCGAGACCCATGTGACGGTGCTCGACAAGCTCACGTATGCCGGCAACCCCGCAAACATTGCGGGCCTTCCCAAGGACCGCGTCGAACTGGTCGTGGGTGACGTATGCGACGAGAAGCTCCTCGACGAGCTGGTTCCCGGTCACGACGCCATCGTGCACTATGCCGCGGAATCCCACAACGACAACAGCATCCAGAACCCCGAGCCCTTCATCCAGACCAACGTCGTCGGCACCTACCGTCTCCTCCAGGCGGCGCGCAAGTACGACGTCCGCTACCACCACATCTCGACCGACGAGGTCTACGGTGACCTCGCCTTGGACGAGCCGCGCCGGTTCGAGCCGGATGACCCCTACAAGCCGTCCAGCCCCTACAGCTCCTCCAAGGCCTCGAGCGACCTCCTCGTGCGCGCCTGGCACCGCACGTTCGGGGTTCGCGCGACCATATCCAACTGCTCCAACAACTATGGTCCCTATCAGCACGTCGAGAAGTTCATACCCCGGCAGATCACCAACATCCTCTGTGGCATCAGGCCAAAGCTCTATGGCGACGGAAAGAACGTCCGCGACTGGATCCACACCGAGGACCACTCTCGTGCGGTCTGGGACATCCTCACGAAGGGTCGCATCGGCGAGACCTATCTCATCGGCGCAAACGGCGAGAAGGACAACATTCACGTTCTGAAGGCCATCCTCGAGCGCATGGGACAGCCGGAGGATGCGTTCGACTGGGTTCGCGACCGTCCTGGCCACGACCGCCGCTACGCCATCGATCCCACGAAGCTCGAGCAAGAACTCGGTTGGAGGCCAATCCACACGGACTTCTCCGAGGGTCTCGACCAGACCATCGCTTGGTATCGCGAGCACGAGGACTGGTGGCGTCCCGCCAAGGAGGCGACCGAGGCTAAATACGCCAAGCAGGGACAGTAACTCTTACCCTCACGTGATTTTTCGCTGACGTATGCGTGGGTGATTAGCGCGTGGCTGGTAATGTTGGCGACGCTGGAGCCAGGTAGCCTATACTTGGCTCCAGTTTTTATTAGCATGCAGCTGGAGAGTGCTTCCTTGCTTGCCTGAAGAGATGGAGACTTGATTTGGGCGTAAGGCCACGCGTATTGGTCATGATGGCCACCTATAAGGGAGAACGGTGGGTTGGCGAGCAGATAGACTCCATTCTCGGGCAAGAGGGAGTGGACGTGACACTCCGTATTTGTGATGACCAATCACCCGATGGGACGTTTTCGATTTGCAAGAAATATGCAAATAGGTTCCCAAACGTCGTTGTGACTCGGAATGAGACGAATCTGGGCGTGAACGATAACTTCATGCAAATGCTGTATGAAGATGACGCAGAAAACTATGATTATTACGCCTTTTCCGATCAAGATGACCTATGGATGCCGAACAAACTCTCTGCGGCAGTGGACATGATCGAAAAAATGATCGTCGGTGAGGAGCCTGCGCTCTACTATTGCGACCTGATCAATGTCGAGGGTAGCAGCGAATCAAGAGAGCTCTACCGATTCACAGAGTGCGAAAGACATCCGGCAACTGTGCTGCTGAGGAACTATATCAACGGCTGCGTGATGGTGTTTAATCATGCTCTGGCACGTATTGTCCAATCGTATCGCCCCACCCATTTTCCCCGTATGCATGACGTATGGTTGCATATGGCGGGCAGGTTTTGCGGGACGGTCATTGCTGATACCGATCACGCTTACATGAAGCGCAGGATTACTGGCAATAATGTCGTGGGCAAGACTACCCTCAATCCGGAATCGATAGGTGAAACCATCAAGCTTGCGTTGCTTGCGCTTAAACCCTACGAACGCGTACAGTCGGAGACGGCTCGGCTCTTCTATGATGGCTACAGTGACTATCTAAAACCAGAAGGTCGTCGTGTTCTTGAAGAGTTTCTACACTATCGTGATTCGCTGGATGCTCGTATTAGGTATTCGGGTAGCCGTAGCTACTGGATACCTTCGCCAGAAGCGCTTTTGCGGATGAGGGTCGGAGTGCTTCTCGGCTTCTACTAGATTCGCTCGTGACCGGCTTCCCTTTACAAAGTTTCAATTGACTAGATGAATGAAGGCGTCGTGAATTACTCCACCGTTTCCATAGTGTGCTGCTATACAAGCGAAGAGAAACTGAGATACCTAACAGACTCGTTAGACGAGCAGTCTCAAGCTACGGAGCGTATCCTCATCGACAATTCCGACGGAAGGTTTTCCTCCGCGGCGGCAGCCTTGAATTATGGTGCGTCGCAGTGCACCGGAGACCTTCTCCTTTTCTGCCATCAAGACATTCGATTCAAAACTACAGACAGCTTGTCAGATCTCGTTAAGCGCTGTGGCATTCTCGACGAGGGAGACGTTGGTGGAGTCGCTGGCGCGAAGCAAGGCAAGACATTCACAATGATCACGCATGGGGAGGAAGAAGAGCCATATTCTACAGGCTCGATGTTCGACGGCGATTATGTAGGTGTTGAGACGGTAGACGAATGCACAATCATCATGCCGAAGTCTACGTGGGAAAGTCACCATTTCGACGAAGAGATTTGCGACGGCTGGCACTTCTACGCCGTTGAGCAGTGCCTATACGCGCGGTTGCACGACCATGACGTCTATACCTTCCTAGCTGACGTGAATCACCTTTCTTCAAGAGGCACCGTTAATGATACGTACTATCGTGCATTAAGGAAGTTGATGGCTGCGTACTCCGATCAGGTTTCGTATATATCAACTTCAGTGGGGTATTGGCCGCGAAAGGGGCTAGAGCGAGCAATCGCTTATCGTAAGTGCATTGAGTGGGCGAGGGGCATAGCAGTTAAACTGGGTCTAAGAGAGCCTTAGCAGGATTATGAAAAAATAAATCAAAGTGCGAATAGGGAGACAATGAACGCTCGCTTCGTAATCAAGAATATGTCCATTGCTTTTCTAGCTCAAGGCATCTCGCTTGCAATGGGCGTACTGCAGTCGCTCCTAGTGCCTAAGCTACTCGGAGTTACACAGTATGGCTATTGGCAACTCTTTATTTTCTACACTGGGTATGTCGGCTTCTTTCACCTTGGTTTGAACGATGGCGTATATCTGATAAACGGCGGTAAATCAAGGACGAAAATAGACAAGCGCCTAGTTCACTCGCAGTTCATCGTTTCTGTTGCCTTTCAAACAGTTGTTGCGGTAATAGTATCCATCGTTGCAATTGCGTGGGGCTTCGGCACTGCCAGGGTGTTTGTTCTTGTTTGTTCGGCCATCTTTATGGTCATTCAGAATGCGGCCTCATACGTCATGTATGTATTGCAGGCAATGAACGAGACCAAGCTCTCATCCTATTCGACTATCGTCGAGCGTGGAATCTTCCTCGTGCCTTTGGCATTGCTGCTGCTTACTCGCGTTAGGTCGTTTGAGCCATACGTTATTGCATACATTTTTTCCAGCGTGGTGCAGGTAGCATACTGCCTTTACCATGTTCGCGAATTTCGCCGTGCCGGCTTCTTGGGTTTGAAGGACTCACTGCTGGAGAGCGTTAAAAGCGTACGTGTCGGCTCGAAACTGATGATTGCAAACATCGCTTCTGGACTTATTGTCGGCGTCTGCCGCTTTGCAATAGATGCAAAATGGGGGATTCAGACATTTGGTGAGCTGTCATTTGCGTTCTCCCTTCTCACGCTCTACACAGCGTTTGTGGCCCAGGCAAGCATGGTTCTTTTTCCCTCGCTGAAGCAAAGCAATGAAAGCGAGATTAAGAAGTTCTATGCGCATGCCAGGGACACATTGAGCCTCCTATTTCCCATCGTTTACGCTCTTTATTTTCCAATGACATGGCTGTTGTTGTTATGGCTGCCCCAATACGCAAATAGCATGGCCTATCTTGTTTTCATTCTTCCGATTTGTGTTTTTGACAGCAAGATGGATATCACTTGCACGACAGTGTTCAAGGTGACGAGGGAAGAGTCGAGACTCCTGTATATAAACATAGCTACCGTCGCGATAAGTGCTTTGGGTGTGGTGCTTGGGACGTTTTTCTTTCAATCTGTATACGTTGCGATTATGGCAACAGTAGTCGCCATTGTGGGCCGAAGCATCTATTCGGAGCACATCGTCGCCGAGAGACTCAGAGTTAATGAGACCTCCATAACGATATTCGAAATTGTTCTAACTCTGTCTTTCATCGTAATGACCGAAATTCTTCCTCCGGTAGTGGCATTTTTGGGATACTGTGCCGTTTACGCCTTGTATCTTTTTACTTATCGCGAGCGCGTGCGGGAGATTGCCGGGTTGATACGGCGCATCTAGGCTGTCGATCGCCACTTCGCTACTCTACACAACATTGGCCGTCCCCGGAAGCCTTTCTGGGGACGGCCAATGCTCAATAACGTAGACGTGAATGCTATCAATCGATATGATCCGAATGGACCTTTTCGTTCAGCGCGACCTCCTGAGACATGCCCTCGAGCTTGTTCTGCAGTCTGGAGACTTGTTCGGATAGAGAAAAGAGTTTGATGAGCATAAGCATAATGATGAAGCAGAAGACGAAGTTCGAAGGGGAGAGAAAGCCCAGGAGGTTCGAGAAGAAGAACGCTATTCCGGGAAATGCGGCGAACACTACAAGGAGTACCGCGCAGATAACCCAATATACCGAATCCGCAATTGTCAGACGGCTCCTTTTCACTGAGCGCACGACGATGGCAAGGGCAATGATTGCTCCAATGATCAGGACGAGACGAAGTACAGGGTTCATTAGCATCCTCCTTTACGGAACCAGAGGAACAGGAGCAGGGAGATGCACGTACGTGCCATATATGAGATGGAACTGAAGAAACGAAGGTAGCTTGTTCCGCCCTGTCGTTCTCTCATCTCAGCTGGAATCTCTATCACTTTCGCACCGTCGCGCATAAGTAACGCAATCGAATCGGGCTCTGGTGCTAGATCAAAGCTCTTGGCATAGGTTTCGACCATGGCCCGGTCGTACATTCTCATGCCAGAGGTGGGATCAGTTATCGCCTGCTTTGTACCGGCTTTAATAAGTGCAGATATAAGCTTTGCGCCAATGCCGCGTGCGCCGACAGCGCCTCCGCCGGCAAGACCGCGGGATGCAATGACAATGTCCGCCTTCTCTTTCTTCATCGCATCGGCCATGGGGTGAATGTATTCGGGCATATGCTGGCCATCGGAGTCGAACTGAACCACGGCGTCGTAACCGTTTCGGAGGGCATATTTGCAGCCGCACTTGAAACCCGATGCCAGACCGCAATTGACGGGAAGGTCGACGTGATTGAAACCAAAGTGGTCGCAGATTTCGCCCGTTCTATCCCTCGAGCCGTCATTTACGACAAGATAGTCGATGTCAGGGCAGACTGTCGTCAGCTCGTTCACCGTGTTTTCGAGACACTCTTCCTCATTGTACGCAGGAATTACGGCAAGTATTTTCAACAGGCACTCCCTAGAGATAGTGACGATCGAGCACTATCTTATCTGACGAGTGATGCATTTGGTTCGGAATGAGCAAGATGCACCTTGAAGTCATTCCTATGAGCATTAAAGGGATTTGACGTATGTGTCCATCCAAGCGACTCTTTTGTCCATCCAGTCCCTTAGGCGCGCAAGCTGCTCCGCTTGGGCTTTCTCGATTGCAGTGAAGTTGGTTTTCTTTTGCCAGAGAACGACGTCCATTCCTATACTATCTGAGGACAGCTTAGAGAGCTGTGCGAAGCTCGAATCAATGTCATCCGCGACATCGCCGGCGATAAACTTCTCGATGTGCATTCGAACCTCGGGCCACGCCTCTTTGATTGCGTTCGTACGCTCCGTGGCTGCCGTCATCCAACCAACGCTGTTGTGATTGTTGTACGCATTTCCGGCCGGTGAGCTGGCTGCGGCAGAATTGCCGATTTTTCCAAAGCACTGGTCGAAATCCCAAATCGGGCCAGAGAAAATGGTCTTGGAATCCCTGTCAACATAGTAATATGTCGAACTTCTTGCAAAGTCCGTGTTTCTCACGAAGGTGTTGAGTAGTAAGACCCTGGCAAGGGAGTCGAGGTCGAAGTGGTAAGATTCGTCGGCATTGGAAGCGTTATCGATCGCCTCCTGGAAAGCCTCGCTGATCTGCCTCATCGAATCTTTCGAACTGAATTCGGGACTCTTGACGACAAAGGTCGCTACGCTTGTCTTGAACCAAGATGCCTCCGACGAATACCAGTTGTTGTCGAGTTCGACAAGATATCCGCCGGAGATGTCAGACGGGTTCGCCATATTCTTGACGTACTGGTACGTGTTTCCGAACGCATTGACATCGGTTGCGCGTTCGAGGGAGCTGAGGTCGACCTGGGCGTTGGCCTTCTCGACGTCTTTCTCCAAGTCATGAATGTCAACGCGACCGCTCCCTACCTGCACTTTCTCTGCAAGCAGATATGACCCGCGATAGTCACCGTCGTAGTAGAGGTCTACCATCTTGCAGTCGGGGGAGATTATTCCGATGTTCTTTCCGAGCGCAAAGGCAATGGCGTTGAAGAGCTTCGTCGGGTCATAGGCACTTGCGAGAAGGACCCAAGTCTTGGAACGATTGTCAGAATCACCGGTCTCAAGCAGGTCACACTTGTCGGAAAGCTTAATCTGGTACGGCTTCTTGCTTGCTGACCAAGTGGTGTTTCCCCTTCCCTTGATCTGCGTAAGGGCGCCGTCGTACACGACGGACCCCTTGGCGTTCGCAAGAATCATCGACCCGGTAGCCTTGGCAGAATGGTCGGCGGAGTTCTCTACGTATGAACGACCCATACTTGTTGGGTCGTCGCTCGTGAGGAACATGGCGTCAACGCCAGAGGACTTGAGCAGGTGAAGCATCTGGGGCGCAACGTAAGAGAAGCCTTGGTAGAAGATTGTGCGCGAGCCATCCTCGCAGACATCGGGATTGATGTCTGCGAGGGATATCGACATTCCGTTGTCGACGCTGTGGAACGCCCCGTCTTCTTTCCCAGACACAAGGAATTTGCCCGTGCCCACGGCGCGACTCACCTTTGCGGTCCCGTCATCCGAAAACGAAGGGAGGAAAACGTAGCCATTTCCCCTGACGGCCGAGACTCCAATGCCGACCTCCTTTCCCGAGGGCGTGCTGGTGGTCACGCGAACATCTGTCCAAAGGTCTTTCGAGGTGTACGAGTTGCTGGTTGCCCCAGGTGCCTTTGAGCCCTTTACCTGCAGCCTAATCTGCAGCGCCTCAAGACGCATTCCGAGGCTGGTCGTGCCCGCCGCGAAGCCATCCTTGGTCCAGTCGAGCCATCCTAGGTCCTCGACATGTGCGCGATAGTAGATTTCATAGTAGGGTGACAGCTGGCTGGACAGGCGGAGCTGAACCGCTTCGAGCGAAAGGGACTTGCCGGTAGTTCCGTTCGACGAACGATTGGCCTGGGAGTTCGCGGCCTTCCAGGTGTGAGGATCGCTCTTGTCTGCCTGCCACCCGATGTTAGATACGTGCGCGTTCGAGACCAGCCCAGAGCCTTCCGCCAGGTCTGGCGAAATGGCAATGCTGAACGCCTCAAGCCTTTTAGACTTCCCGGTCGTGCCCAAGGTAATCGTCGTTCCGATGCCCACTTGCTGAACATGTTGCCACCCGAGGTCCTGCACATGTCCTGAGGCTGTCAACGCCGCCTTTGGAATAAACGCAACCTTAACCTGCTGAGTCTCTTGTGACGCTTGGCTTTTCTCTATCAGTTTTATTTCGAGGGCTTCGAGGCGGAGGCCCAGTCCTGCGCTGCCGACAGACGCGCCGTCGTGAGTCCAGCCGAGCCATCCGTAATTCTGGACGTGAGCACGGTAGTAGACCGAGTATCTGCTTGCCACGTCGCCCTGGAGCGCGATGCGAAGCGCTTCGAGCCTGAGGGATTTCCCCGTCGTTCCGGCAAGCGCCCCGTCGCTCACCCAAGCTTGCCAGCCAACGTTCTGAACATGGGCTTGGTAGGTGATGGACCCCGAGAGCGAGCTGTCGAGCTTGATTCGAATGCCCTCCATACGAAGCGCCTTGCCCGTTGTCCCGGCAGTCTCGCCGTCGCTGTGCCAGCCTTCGGGATTGGATGGAGATGCTTGCCAACCAACGTTCTGGACGTGTGCGTCATAGGTGACGCAGGGTCGCTCTTGCTCATCATCGGACTCTTTGGACGAACCGGACGCGCTGCCGTTGCCTGTCGCCTTGGGCTGAGTGCCGTTTTCCTGCGCCTCCTCGGCGGGTGCGACGTCCCCTGGAACTGCCTGCTCATCTGTCGGCGCAGGCTCTACCTGCGATGCGTCGCTATCGTCAGCGGCTGGGGAATCTGATGGCTGGCTCTGATCTGCGCTGCCCTGAGTCGAGGATGACAAATGCTGCTCTGCCACTGGCTGCTGGGCGAGCTCGTCCGATTCAATGTCCGGTGGAACGGATCCCGCTTGGGTCACTGCGGCCGTCTCGACGGGATTCGTGGCGGACTCAAGCGAATAAGCGTGGATGGGGAAGAGGAATGCGCAGGAGAATGCGAGTCCTGCGCTCACCGCAGCTGCGCGTATGGACTTCGAGGAGAGCCGCATGTTTTCCGCCTTCCTTTGATTTGGAATCTGGTGGAATCAACTTAATGGAAAAACGAGGGGCACATGGTGTTACGCGAGCCTGATGTTTCCGAGCCATCCCCACTTGGGCCTGACCGTTGCCCCATAGTACGCGATCCAGTCCTTAACGGCTATTTGGCGGACGTAACCATACACGCTATCCCGCATGAGGCCATTGCCGATGTAGATTCCTACGTGACCGTAGATCGAGCCTGCGTATGTGTGGGGATGGGTACTCACGGCGATTATCATGCCGATTTTAAGTTGCTTGAGGTCTGAAGAGGTGCAGTAATTTCGATAAAGGTCGCATGCATCGCCAGAATGGTAACCGTAGCCTGCGTTTCTTATTACGTTCGTTACCCAAAGCGCACAGTATCCGCCAGGTGTGGCGGGGGTTCTGAAGGCAGAGTCGCGGACTCGAGACTGACTTGCGTTCATGGTTGACGTCAGCTGGCCGAAGTAGTTCTTCTCACTATAGAAGGCGAGGGACGTATGGCCGGGAGCAGCGTTGCCCTTGGGCACGAGCGTGATTTCGAACGCCTCGGCGGGAAGGTTAAGGCCGGAGGTGCCGGCGGAGGCACCGTCCTTTGTCCAGCCGAGCCAGCCGAGGTTGTGGGAGTGCACGCGATAGTACACGTCGAAGAAGCGCGCGAGGGTACCGCTTAGGGAGATTCTCAATCCCTGTATGTTGTTGGCGGCAAGGGATTTCCCGGCCTCGGCACCATTGGACTGTCCGTTCACCCATCCGATGTTTGCGAGGTGGACGGCGTAGGTGATGTTCCCCGTGATGTCGTTGTCCCTTGGGTAGAGGGAGGCCTTCATCGCGACGAGTGGGATGCTTTTGCCTGTTGTTCCCGCGATTCCTCCGTTTGCGGAATCTCTCCACGCTCCGTTGGCTTCCTGAGCCGAATAGGAGACGCCCGCGGCAGAGACATGGCCGATTCCGGTGTGGGGCTTGTGCGTCGAGTCCTTCTTGTACATGTAGAGCTGGATTGCCTCGATGCGCTTGGAGAGGCCCGTCGTTCCGGAGATCGAGTTTGGCTCGGTGCCGGCGAGGACCCAGTCCAGCCATCCGTAGTTGGCTACGTGAACGCGGTAGTAGAGGTCGTAGGCATTGGCAATCTCACCCTGCAGGGCGAACTGGACGGCTTCGACCCTAAGACCCCTGCCGGTGGTTCCGGAGACCGCGCCGTTTGCTACCCAGCTGCTCCAGCCGCTGTTCTGCAGGTACGTTCTGTACTCGATGCCACCGTCGACATCGTAGCCGCTGCCGAGCTTGGCGGAGACGGCCTCGATGCGAAGACCCTTGCCCGTTGTGCCCGAGGTCTGGCCGTTGGCAGTGGCGCTGCGCTGCCAACCGACATTCTGAACGTGGCTGGAGACGGAGACTCCAGAGTGCTCGATGTACGCATTGTCACCGATAGCCGGAGAGTCATCCGATTCCTTGGACCTTAGGAGGAGCTGAAGGGCCTCGACCCTCTTGCCAAGGCCGACCGAGCCGGCTGCACCTCCGTTTGAGGTCCAATCGAGCCATCCGTAATCTTGTATGTGAACGCGATAGAAGAGGTCGTAGAACTGCGAGTACTCGTCCAGAAGGCGAACCTTGAGCGCCTCTATGGCGCGAGACTTCCCCGTGGTTCCGACCGTCTGGCCATCGCGCGACCAACTTGCATCCCAGCCCTGGTTCGCGACATGTGCCTTGTACTCGACCGCATTCTGGAGCGTGTTGCCATCGGCATCAACGAGAGAGACTCGGATTGCCTCGATGCGCTTGCCCTGCCCGGTTGTGCCGGCAGTCGCCGCTTCCTTTTGGCTCGTGTCGCTGGAAACCTCGTCCTGCCAGCCTCTGTCTTGCACGTGAGTCTGACAATGGATCGAAGGCGAACGCTCCGTATTCTGCGGGGTGGCCGCAGACTCGTTCGAGTCGTCCGTGGCGCTCGACTGCGACCCTTGGATGGAGGAGGGAGCCTGCTGGTCAGGGTCTTGGGGTTGCGAAGCGTCTGCTGGAGAGATTTGAGTATCGGGGGTGACATCCTGTGGGGTTTGCGAACCAGCCGCGTCGGGGGAACGTACGGGATCGACGGTAGCTACGGCTGGGCTTTGAGCGGCAGCCGAACTGGGCGCCGCTTGGCTGGGCGTATCGTCGCTTGCCACGGCGCTCGAGCTAGGCGACGAGACGCCTGCCTCGGAGGCGAGTGCCGTCGTGGGGGAACCGACAGAGGATAGCGCAAACGCGAGCCCAGCAGTTATCGCAAGCGCAGATAGACCCATGTCGACTCTGCAAATGTGGCTGGCGCCACCTGATTCCTTTGCGAAATGCCTTGGAATGTAGCTTGTGCCCTTCGTCTTCACGATCTTCTCCTTGTAACGTGCCTGTCAGAAGGTATGGTCCCGCGGGACCGGCAGGGCCGGGGTAGAAATTTCGATTGTGCAAAGGTTCTTTTCAGAAGTCGTTGTAAATAGTAGCATTTGAGTGTAGTTTGTGAAATCTTTTACGTGAACGTATAAAGGCGTGCTTCCCGTCTGGAGGAACTCATGCGTATAAGAAGCAGGTTCGTTCTAACTGCACTGACATCCATGGCGCTGTGCACTGCTTTGATTCCGACGCCCGCGCTTTCCGAGGCATTGCAAGGCACTGCGGGGGATGAGCCAAGTGCGTCACTCGCGGCGGACAGCTCCGCCGCGAGTGACGCCTCCCAGTCTGGACAAGACGAGTCCCAGCTAGATGTGGGTGAGAAGGCCCCGACACAAGAGGAAGCCGCGGAGGACGCCGACAAGGGCGCCGCTGACTCTGGGTCCACACAGTCGGAACCATCCTCCGATCAGGGCGGAGCCGATGCAGATGCCTCCGCGTCCGAGTCCGATGACGTGGCGGCCAAGGCCACCGAGGTGCAGGAACCCGAGCTGGCGTATGCGGCTCACGTGCAGAATATTGGATGGCAGGCCGCAGTGTCTGACTGTTCCGTCGCCGGAACCACCGGCAGGGGGCTGCGCGTAGAGGCGCTGCGACTCACGCTTGGCAAGATGACCGATGGCTCTTCCATCAGCGTCAGCGCGCACGTGCAGAACGTCGGGTGGCAGAAGTGGTCGGCGAGCTCCGACAACGAGGACGGCTTCGCCGTTGCCGGTACGACGGGCAAGGGACTTCGCATCGAGGCGCTGAAGATCAGGATCGGCGGGCCCGTGTCCTCCCGCTATGACGTGTGGTACCGCGTCCACGTCCAGGACAAGGGCTGGATGGGCTGGACCAAGGACGGTGCGGTTGCGGGAACGACGGGGCTTGGCAAGCGTGTCGAGGCCGTCCAGGTGACGCTTCTTGCAAAGGGTGCGTCCGCGCCTGGGCTCACGGGTGATGCCTCCGAATCCGGGCAGGCGGAGCAGCCTTCCATATCGTACCGTGCCCATGTTCAGAACATCGGGTGGCAGGGCTGGTTCAAGGACGGAAAGACTGCCGGCACCACGGGCATGGGCCTTGCGGTAGAGGCGCTGGACGTCCGTCTATCCGGGCTTAACGGTGCCGTCGAAATCAGCTCCCACGTCCAGGACTATGGCTGGCAGGGGTATGTGCAGACCTCTGATGGCAGCATCTCGGGTACGACTGGCCGCTCGAAGCGGGTGGAGGCCATCAAGGCAAGGCTCACGGGCGAGGCCGCTCAGACGAACGACCTCTGGTACCGCGTGCACGTCCAGAACCTTGGCTGGCTTGGCTGGGCGAAGGCGGGCACCTCTTCGTCCGTCGATGGCGTGATTGCGGGCACCACGGGACTCGGCCTGCGCATCGAGGCCGTACAGTTCAGCCTTACTGCCAAGGGGTCGGCGGCGCCTGGCGACACCAACCGCCCCTATGTGTCGGCTCCGACGCTTACGTACCAAACGCACGTCCAGAACATCGGCTGGCAGCATTGGGTCAATCAGGGCACCGTTGCCGGCACGACCGGAAGGGGCCTGAGGGTCGAGGCGCTCCGCGTGAAGCGGGTTGCGGGCACCGGCGTGGGTCAGACTGGCGAGGTCCAGCTGTCCACTCACGTGCAGGGAATCGGCTGGCAGGGTTGGAGGTCCGAGGGGGCCGTCGCCGGCACGGAGGGACAGGGCAGGCGTGTCGAGGCAATCCGCCTGCGCCTGACCGGTAGCATGGCCCAGACCTGCGACATCTGGTACCGCGTGTACGTCGAGAAGCTCGGCTGGATGGGTTGGACCAGGAACGGAGGCTATGCGGGGACGTCTGGCTGCTCTGCCCGCGTCGAGGCGGTGCAGATCCAAGTGAGGCCGAAGGGGTCTTCCGCGCCTGGTCCCACGTGGCGCTCGTTTACCAACGACCCCGGGCTGTTCATGGCGGATGCCAACATGTACTATCGCGCGCAGCGCTATGGCAGCAGGACGAACTGGCTGCTCATGGTGAACTATGGCGCGTGCAGGGTCGGCGTTTTCACACGCTCGGGAAGCGGCTGGCGTCTGTATGACTACTTCATGTGCTCCGACGGCGGTCCCGGCACTCCGACCGTCCACGGTGTCTTCAGCGTCGGGGCAAAGGGGTACTCGTTCAGCGGCGGAGACCACACGTGCTACTACTACACGCAGTTTTACGGAAACTACCTGTTCCATTCGGTGCTGTACAGGCGTGGGACCAACGCCATTCTGGATGGCCGGCTGGGAATGCACATCTCCCAAGGCTGTGTCCGCCTGAACATTAACAAGGCGAAGTGGATACACGACAACATCCCTACTGGGTCAACGGTTGTCGTCTACAACTAGCCACCTCGGGGAGCATGCGTATGGCATGCTCCCCTCACTACATTGAGGACCTCAAACATGGTGGAGGGTAGTCAGATGAAGATGGAGGGCGGTCAGATGAGGAAGCGCGTGCTTTCCGTCCTGTGCGGAACGCTTTTGGTGCTCTGTCTGGGTCACGCGTCCGCTTTCGCCGCGGGTTCCGATGACTCGCAGGAAGTCTCGGATGCGCAGGTCAGCGAGACCGCGGAAAGCAACCGATCCGAGGATGACGGCAAGGTCGTCGAGGGCTCCGTCGCGGACGAGACGACTGATGGCGAAAAGGACGAGCAAAACTCCGCGGAGGCCTCCGACCCTACGGTCCCTGCACCCAGTGGCGCTGCCAGTACGCCAACGTCTTCTGACGGCGAAGCTGTGGAAGACGACGCACAGTTCACTGGCCTTGTGAATTATCGTTCCCACGTTCAGTCACTAGGTTGGCAGGACTGGGCAAAGGACGCTGCGCTGTCGGGCACGACGGGGCGAGCGCTTCGGGTCGAGGCTCTTCAGATCAGGTTGGGAAACGGCCTTTCGGGATCCATCGAGTACTGCGCGCATGTCCAGAACCTCAGATGGCAGCCCTGGGTAAAGGACGGGGCCATCTCTGGAACAACGGGACAGTCGCTCCGGGTGGAGGCTCTTCGCATCCGCCTCACCGGGGACGTTGCCAAGAAGTACAGCGTGCGTTATCGCGTTCACGTGCAGAACATAGGCTGGACCGCATGGAGCTACAACGGCGAGGTCGCCGGTACGGAGGGAAAGTCTCTCAGGGTCGAGGCGGTGGAGGTCCAGCTCGTCGAGAAGCCGGAAGCCTCGGTGATGGGTCACGCGCACGTGCAGGACGTGGGCTGGACCTCTCCCGCGAGGGGCGATGTGGTGACCCTTGGCGTGACGGGCAGGAGCAAGAGGCTCGAGGCATTCTCACTTAGCCTCGATGGCGTCATGTGTCCGGAAGGAGACGATAGCCACATCGAATATTGCGCCCATGTCCAGAACGTTGGCTGGCAGAAGTTCGAAAGCGATGGCGCGAACGCGGGCACGGTGGGCAAGGGCCTACGAATCGAGGCCGTGAAGATCAAGCTTTCAGGACCCATTGCCCAGAAGTATGACGTTTGGTACAGGGCGCATGTGCAAGACTACGGATGGCTTGCCTGGACCAAGGACGATGGGATTGCGGGTACGACGGGGCTTTCCAAGCGTGTCGAGGCAATACAAGTGTCGATTCGTGCGAAGGGGTCTGTCGCGCCCACTTCGAACGGCAAATGGGCGCTGGCTTCCTTTGGGCGCGCGCACGTTACCTATTCCGCCCACGTCCAGAACATCGGGTGGGAGAAGAACCCCTCTGCCGACGGGCAACTGTCAGGAACGACAGGCAGGAGCCTCCGCGTCGAGGCGTTCAAGGCGTCGGTGAAGTCGGATAACGTTACGGGAGACATCAGCTACTCCGCCCATGTCCAGGACAAGGGATGGATGAGAGCCGTTTCCAACAACGGAGTTGCCGGCACCGTCGGCCAGGGAAAGCGCGTTGAGGCCTTCAAGTTTTCGCTCACGGGGGATATGGCAACGTACTACGACATATGGTATCGCGCATATGTACAGGACTATGGCTGGCTTGGCTGGACCAAGAACGGCTCGGTGGCAGGCTCGACCGGTATTGGATATAGAGTCGAAGCCTTCGAGGTCAAGGTGCTTGCCAAGGGCGCTCCCGCTCCCGGACCTACCGGAAGTCCCTATGTCACCAAGGCGAAGTCGCGGGTGCATTTCCACAACATACACGCCGTGGGCCAACCAAACGGCTTCTTCTGCGGCCCGACGTCCGGCTACATGGTCCTCAGCAACGTTGGCGCATGGCGTTCTAAATCTGGGACGCAGCTATCCATAGAGAACGTCGCCTCGTACATGCGCACGAGGTCGTACGGCTATACGAGCTTTGCCGACCGCATGTTCGAGAAGGGAATGAATGGCTGGCTTGGAAGGAATGTGTACACCACATATCACACGCCAAGCTATGCCACGGTGAGGTCCTCGGTCTTGAAGTCGTATTCGACGGGATATGCGACGTGCGTGGACGAGCAGGAGCGTAGGGGCGGCCCTCACTTCAACGGGCACGGAAACACGACCTTCTCGCACATCATGGTGGTCGATGGATACAACGAGGCAACGGATCAGGTCTACTTCGCAGATCCGGCCTGCTCGCTCTACGCAGGCGCGTCACCTCATTTCTGGTATCCCAGCCTGCGTACGTTCACGAACACCTACCTGGTACAGGAGTACATCCGCGACGGCAGGCAGCACATCGGCATCTACACCTCGAGGTAAGGCGATAGAACATGGCGAATCACTTCAGGCGAGAGGCGAAGACGGACCGTGTTGTGAACGGAGCCTCGTCAGCTGAGAATCCTGGCGCGAAAAAAGCTGTCGTCGTGATCTGCCTGGTTCTGCTGGTTCTGGTTTCGTTGGCTGTCGTGCTATGGTCAAGGACGAACGGGAGCAAGAAGGGCTCGGGTTTCAAGGGCGAGGCCAAGGTCGAGACGGTGAGCCCCGCAGCCGATGGGGGCGGCTCGTCGGGGAAGCCTGCCGGAAATGGGCTTCCGTTCAGCCTGACGGGAGTGAGTTCGAACGCACCAATCGTGAAGGTGAAGGAGGGCGAGGCAAAGGCATCGCTTGCCGACGAATGGACGTTCGGCGGCGACTACCGCGAGATTGGGTCGTTCCCGATAGATGGGTCCGCCGTGTTTGGCTCGTTTACGGACGACCCGGACAACCTCCTTTCCTACGTACCCGCGTTGATTGGACCTTCTAGTGCCAAGAGAATGGGTAGTGCCTCCGCCGCCTCTGGGGACGGATACTTTGAGCCTCAAGACGGTACGGGAAATTCCAAGCAGGTTGTCTGGCGCTCTGCACGCGTGAACGACTCGAACGCGTTTGGGATGGATGACTGGCAGATTAGTCGCTGGAGCGCGAAAGACGGCGAGGTTCGCGTGCTCGCGAGCGCGGAGGGAGTCAACGGGCGCAAGGATACTCCAAGCATCGTTGGCGAGGTCGTCCCCACGGCAAACGACGCCTACGCATTCTTTGCGTCCAACGTGCTGGCTGGCGATTCCTTATGGGAGTGTGACGTCCTTGCGATGCCCGTGAACGGGGGAGACGTTCAGAGGCTGGGGGAGGGAAGCTTCCCTGCCGCGGTCTCTGGAGGCGTCGTGTTTGCCACTTCCAGGCTGGCTGACGGCCATTATGCAAAAGTGTGCAGCGCAAGCAACGACTCGCTGACGACTGCGAAGACGCGGCTCGCGGTGCGGAGTGGCTCTGACCAGTGGGGCGTGACGGGCGTATGGGCGTCTGGCAACTATAGGGCCGTGTCCTTCTCGCCCGCGAGCGGGACTGGCCAGACGTATGTTGGACTCTGGTCCGGAGACTTCGAGAAGCCGGTCATCTGGCTCGCGATACCCTCGGGAAGCGTCGTCGCCTCGATGAACGACAGGTGGTTTGTGTGGGGGAGCGGGTCTCAGGGTGAGAACGCCGGGATGTACGCGTACCGCTGGTCGGACGGCAAGACACTGTACTTGGGGACCGCGAAGGGCTATTCAAGACCGGCGATTTCCGAGGACGGTGATGTTGTCATGGTGCCGGAGACTGACGGCAAAGATGCGGCACGGTATCATGTGGGAAAACTCGACTGACGTCCGCAATGGCTTGAGCGTGTGGCCGCATTGACGTCTTGACGCGAAGGGGGACGCTTCATGCGGAGCATGACAAAAGGACGTCTTGAATCGCTTCCGATCGCGGCGTTGGTATCTACCTTGTTGGCGGTTGCATGCGCTTTGTGCGCCGTTAACGCCTACGGCGAGGAGACGCCTTCTGCTTCCGCGCACGACGCCGCGAACATCACCTTCAAGTTGGGGAAGTGCGTGACGGCTTCCGATGCGGCGAACGAAGAACCGGAGTCGCGGAAGATTGCGACCATAGCGAGCGCTTCGGAACTGGCTGCGGTTGGAGACGACGCCGCCGAGTCAGATGGTGCGCCCTTCTCGTACGTTGAGTTTGGCGGGGAAGATCGCGACAAGATAGAAGTAAGCGTCAAGGCTGGAGACTCGAACTGGTCCGACTGGACGAAGGGCGACTCCGAGCAGGAGCAGGTGTCTGACGGAAAAGCTCCGATGCGGTGCGTGCGCCTGAGGCTTGTCTCGGATGACATGAGCGAGTATGCGATTGCCTATAGGGTGCACGTTGCAGGCAGCGGATGGCTCGGGTGGTGCGCGGACGGGGAAGTCGCCGGGTGCGAGACGGACGGTGCGGTGGTAGACGACCTCGAGGTCGTCTTTGTGAAGAGGGGAGAGGGGAACGAGCTCGCCACGTTCCTCTCTGGGCAGGAGAAGGCGGCCTACGTTGGTTCTGAAAATGCCGGAAGCGCAACGGAGGCCAACCGGGCGAACGCGGCGGATTCTGAGGATTCTTCGACGAGTGTGGGCCTGCCTGCCGCTAGGCCGTCTGCACCGAGCGTAGCGACGGCGTCGGTGTGCTATCGCGCACATGTTCAGAATATAGGCTGGCAGCGATACGTCTCGGACGGAGAGACCGCAGGTACCACCGGCCGTGGGCTGAGGGTTGAGGCGCTCTCGCTTGGGGTGGCAGGTGTGAGCGGCGGCATACGATACCGTGCTCACGTTCAGAACATAGGCTGGCAGGGCTGGCATGCGGACGGCGAATATTGCGGCACGACGGGCAGGGGGCTTCGCGTAGAGGCGTTGCAGATCGAGCTGACGGGTGCCGCGTCAGCCAACTACGACGTCTACTACCGCACCCACGTGCAGAACGTCGGCTGGACCTCCTGGTCGAAGAATGGTGCGACGTCGGGAACGACCGGCAAGGGCCTTCGCGTCGAGGCGGTTCAGGTTCTCCTGGTTAAGCACGGGCAGGCGATTCCCACGGGGGATGGCACTGCATATTCGAAGCTTGCCAACACTGCGTATTCGAGGCCAACCATTCGCTACCAAGCCCATGTCCAAAGCGTTGGCTGGCAGGCAGAGACCAATGACGGACACACGGCAGGGACTCAAGGCCAGTCCCTGAGGCTTGAGGCGCTGAGGGCTTGCGTCGCGGGCATCAGTGGGGGAATTCAATACAGGGCGCATGTCCAGAACATAGGATGGCAGAGCTGGAAGAACGACGGTGCCATTGCTGGTACGGAAGGCCAGGGCCTGAGGATGGAGGCACTGGAAGTCCGGCTTACCGGAGATGTCGCTTCGAGCTACGACGTGTACTACAGGGTGCATGTTTCGGACATTGGCTGGATGGCTTGGGCCAAAAATGGTGAGACAGCTGGTACCGTAGGGCTCAGAAGGCGCGTCGAGGCGGTCCAGATGAAGCTTGTGAAGAAGGGCTCGCCTGCACCGTCTGGCGAAGGCGAGAAGGCTTCCTACCCATCCATCTATGCGCCGGAAATCACCTATGCGACGAGTGTGGTCGGAGGTGACTGGCAGGCCACGGTCAAGGACGCTGAAGTCTCTGGCACGACGGGCAAGTCGCTCTCTATTGGCCGACTCCGTGCACAGCTCTCCTCCCCCTCTGCCTATGGCGGCATCAAGTACCAGGTCTCGACGGATGGTACAAGCTGGTCCAATGCCGTATCGGATGGAGGCAATGCTGGCGCGTCGGGCTCTGCACTAAAGGCCGTTCGCTTCTCGCTCACGGGGGCTGCGGCAAAGTACTGCGACGTGTGGTACCGCGTGCACGTCTCCAACATCGGATGGCTTGGCTGGACAAGAAATGGTTGCGATGCTGGTACGGAAATCAGCTCGGATTCCATAGAGGCGATTCAGGTCGTCGTCAAGCTGAAGAGCTCGTCAGCACCGGGTTCTACGGTCAAGCCCTTTGCCTACCAGGATCTCTTGAATGGAATCGATATCGCTTCTCACCAAGCCGGAATTGATGTAGCTGGCGTATCGGCGGACTTCGTATTCGTCAAGGCGACGCAGGGAACTTGGTATAAGAACCAGCTTCCCTCGAAGGGATACGATTACGCCGCTTGGGCAGACAAGATACTTGCAAGTGGGAAGCTCCTCGGCTTCTATCACTACGCCGAGGGCGGGGACCCAGTGAAGGAGGCCGAGTACCTCTACGATGCCATCAAAGCCTACAAGGGAAGGGCCGTGGTTGCCCTCGACTGGGAGGAACAGGACAACAAGCTCTTCGGCACTGGCTTTGACGTGCAGTGGTGCAAGAGGTTCTTGGACAGGATTGCCGAGCTTATGGAAGCGAAACCCCTCATATACCTGAGCAAGAGCACCACGCGAACGTACGATTGGAGTTCCGTTGCCGCTAGCTATCCGTTATGGGTTGCTCAGTATGCAAGCAACAATACCACGGGGTATCAGTCGAATCCGTGGACGGACAGCTATTCGTTTGGTGCCTGGTCAAAGCCCCTCATCTTCCAGTACTCCGCCGCCGGAAGGGTTAACGGATACAGCGGGGACCTCGATCTAGATCTATTCTATGGTTCCCGGAACTCTTGGGTCGCTCTCCAATAGTGGGGTTCTGGCACATGGGTTGCACCGCCAGCAATGTGCGTCGTGCATGAGGAGTGCATTAGAGACATTCGTGTTAGGCTAGACGCGGTGATCATTCGACTTTGTTGCGGAGGATTCTACATGGCAGACGAGAGGACTGTGGACGCGCTCATATTCGCCGGCGGAGTCGGCCGACGCATGGGTGCAGGTTCACGCCCTAAACAGTTCCTAGAGTTGGGCGGGAAGCCAATTATTGCCTATACGCTCGATCACTTCGAGCAGTGCGCAAGGGTGACAGGCATCACGGTGGCCTGTCTGCCTGATTGGATTGACTATCTGGAGGAAATCGTCCGCCGGCAGGGATACAGGACGCCCATTACCATCGTCCCAGGCGGAAAGACGGGCTTTGAAAGTCGTCTCAACGCGCTCGAGGAAATACACTCGCACCATCCCGAGGACGAAGGCGCCATAGTCTTGGTACACGACGGCGTTCGGCCGCTCATCAACGCAGATACAATCTCGGACTGCATCGATGCGACCATAGAGCATCACTGCGTCGCCACTACGGCCCCTTGTGTTGAAACCGTCATCGTTCAGGATGAGGACGGCAAGGTCGTCAAGGTCGAGGACCGGTCGAGGTGCTTCCTGGCGCGCGCGCCACAGGGCTTCTTCACAAACGAGCTCTACCGGGCACATCTGCGCGCGCGTGATGAGAAGCGCGACTTCGTGGATTCCGTCAGTCTGATGTCCTACTACGGATACGACATCTTCACGGTCCTTGGTCCGGCGGAAAACATCAAGGTCACGACTCCGACGGACTACTTTGCTTTCAAGTCTTTCGTCGACGAGCGTGATATGCGCATGCTGTGGGAAGGTAGGAAGTAATGTCAGTCGCAACCAACTCGCCCCTTTGGCTTGGGGCATCCTGGGTGGCGTCACAAAAGGACGTGCCGTGGGGGGATCTCGAGGGAAAGACCGTTGCAATCACGGGCGCCACTGGGCTCATCGGCAAGACCCTCGCGCTTTCGATTATCGCCCACAACAATCAGGTGGGGGAGAAGAGCAGGCAGACAAGGGTTCTTGCGCTCGTTCGGAATGTGACCAAGGCCCAGTCGATACTTGGCGACGAGGGCTCTGTTGACATTTTGCATTGGGATGCGTCGAACCCGTCGACCGAAGGATTTCCAAAGGCGGATTACGTCGTCCACTGCGCCAATATGACGGACAGTGCATCGTTTATCGAGCGACCTGTCGAGGTTATCGAAACCACTACCGCTGGTGCGCGCTCCATGCTTGAATACGGTAGGCAAAGCAATGCTCGTATATTGGTGCTTTCCACCATGGAGGTGTATGGCCAATACGATTCCGAGGATCCTATATCTGAGGACCAGGGCGGATTCCTCGACGCAATGAACGTAAGGAACTCCTATCCAGAGGCGAAGAGGCTGGACGAGGCGCTGTCTGCGGCGTACGCATCCGAATTCTCGGTGTCTGCCACGGTGGCGCGTCTCGCACAGACCTTTGGCCCTGGCGTTTCCTACGACGACCGAAGGGTTTTTGCGGATTTTGCTCGCAGCTGCGTGGAGGGCAGGAATATCACTCTGCTCACTACGGGTCAGAAGAGAAACATGTACCTATCCACGCGCGATGCCGCAACGGGCCTGCTTACAGTGCTCGTTAAGGGCGAAGCCGGTCGTGCCTACAACGTTGCAAACGACGACACCATTTGCACCATCAGGGAAATGGCGGAAGAGGTCGCCGCGCGCTTTGGCAACGGTCGCACTCAGGTGGAAGTGAAGGTTGACGCAGAGGCTGCCAAGCGTTTCCGTAAGGGAGATCTGCTTAGACTCGACACCTCTGCCGTGCGCGAGCTCGGCTGGGCGCCAAAAGTCGGCCTGATGGAAATGTATAACGACATGATCGAGCAATGGAAAACTGACTAAACGGCTAGGATAATTTTTTGGGGGACGACAGCATGTGGATTGATGTCGCCCCCTCGTCTTATGCAAAACGATGTTGCGATTAAGCTCTATTTTGAGTCTTTGCGACCAATAGCTTGTGTGGCGACAAGGCGATATAGCTTACGGATATAAGCCGGTGATTTTAATAGCGAGCCTCCGAGCGTGAGAATCTGAGACAATTGCGAGCCTGGACTCTCATGGCCAAGAAAAGAATTAACTATTGCATATGCGTTTGAATAACGATTTTCTTTTTCAGCACTCCACTCCGAATCAACTATGGACACCGCTTCTTCCACGCTGATTGTTTTTTTGATTTTATAACGGCTTGTGAGCACCTTTTGGAAAAGGAATTGGCGGTAAAGATTCGTCCTGGAGATGCTGTTAGCCGAAAGAGTGTAATCGAGCAGTATTTCGGGGCAGTTGCCTATTGCTGCGCTGGAAGCGACCGCTCGTAGAAGAAAGTCATAGTCCTCAGAGAGGGGCATCTGGCGGTAGCCTTGCATAAATAGTGAGGCTTTACCAAGCCATGAAGGATGCATTACGCAATTGTTGTAACCAAGCGCTTTCGCGACCGCTTTCGGACTTGTCGGAAGACGGTCAACCTTGTAAAGAAAGGTCCCGTCTTCGTTTACCACATTCATATACGATCCGACTAGGTCGAGATTGTGTTCCAGCAGGTAGCTGACTTGTCTCTCAATTCGATCGGGGTGCGACACATCGTCGGCATCCATGCGACATATGAGCTCGCTCTCAATGGTGGATATTGCATGATTGAGGGATTTTGCTAGACCCATATTTTTAGGATTGACCCGCAGTGTAAAATACCTGTGCTTGGCGCAGTATTCTGACAGGAACGATTCGGCTTCCTCGTTTTGTGGGTCATCTAATACAAGCAGAACCCTGTAGTTACCATATGTTTGCGCAAGTATTGAATCAGCGGCGCGCTTAATAAGCGGAATCGGCTCGTGATAGACGGGAAGCACTACACATACCTCGGGCTCAGTCTCCATATGTATCTCCTTCTCGCTCACATCGTTGCTAACAGAACTATAAACGCAGATAAATCTATATGCGCTGTCAAATAGGGCTGAGATCGTTTTCGTTTCTTACGGGGATAGCCAACCTTGGCTGCTCGTGCGAATTCTATTGGGAGTGTAATGGCGTGGAAAGCATATAAGTGCTGCGCGTCTATTCTAATCTCATGTTTGACAAGGCGTTTCCATAGACTCCGAAGGAGATGCGATGCCCGGTAGACCTTATCCAAGTGGTGCTCTAGAGAGGCTCCAGGATGAAGAGCGTAAGATTCTTGCCGTTATCGATGGAATTTGCAGAAAGAATGATCTGACCTACTTCATCGATGCCGGCACGACTCTTGGTGCCGTGAGACACGGCGGTTTCATTCCCTGGGACGATGACGCCGACGTTGGGATGCCCTACGAAGATTTCAAGAAGTTCTGCGAGGTTGCGCCAAGCGAGCTTCCAGAGGGATACTCCTACCACGATTGGAAGAACACCCCCGGATACTATTCTTTTTGGCCAAAGATCTATCGGGATGGGACGAGGTTCGTTGACGAACTCGCTCAGCAAGCTGATCTTGACCAGTGCATCTTTGTTGATATCTTCCCCTATCGCGTGTTGGATGAGAACCCGAAGATCTCGGAGTCAAAACGTAAAGAGGCGTCCCTTTGGGAGCGCATGTTGTATTTGCACTATCTTGAGTATCCGAAGATACCCAAAGGAACACCGCTGCGCGAGCTGTTCGTACAGGGTTGCAGGCTTGTTCACAGGACTGTAGCTCAGCTGTGGACGCCACAGATGATGCACAAATACTTTGACCGTGCGCTCGACACGTCGCATCCGGGGGACGAGTGGGTCGATGCATGCTATGCGACGAGGGTGAAGTATAAGACTGACGTTCTGTTCCCAGTCCGTGACATTGACTTCGATGGGCTCACTCTCAAGGCTCCGCACGATTGTGATGCGTACCTCAAGAATCTTTACGGCGACTATATGTCGCTGCCTCCTGAGGATGAACGCTATACGCACCTACCGGTCGTTCTCGACTTTGGTGATGGCGTAAACGTAATGGACCAGGTTGCTGAATAGCTGGAAAGCTCGTATTTGGCTCATCATGCGGAGGATGCCCATGTTGGCTCAAGAGAAGGAAGATATTCGTCACGCAAGAGTGAATTCGCTTGTGGGGCTCAAGATAGTTGCCCTCGCCATGATTTTCATATGGCACTTCGGCTTCTTTACAGCTCCGGACCTTGGCAGTCGTATGTGCGAGTTCTTTTTTGCCTGCTCGGGCGTTCTTGAGGCGGTCAGACACTTTGGCAATTACGAGTATACGCTCGAGGAGTCTTTCGAGAACTTCGTAAGGAAGTTTAAGAAGATGTACCCCGTGTATCTCGTAACCTTTGTTCTTGCTCTTTTGCTTGGCCAGCTTGGTGCCTCTGCTTGGAGCGCAGCAAAATATAAGCTCGTTGCGGTTTTCTCGCTCTTCATGCTCCAAGTATGGGATGCGCGTACGATGTTTGCATTTAATGGTGCGTCGTGGTTCTTATGCGACCTCCTTATTTGCTATGCGTTCACGCCCCTTATGTCATACGTTGTAGAGAGAGCTAAAGGGAAGGTGCAAGGTAGCAGTCGTGGCACCTTAGTTCTTCTTGTGCTTTGCGTGCTATTGAGATTAGCTATTGATATTGCGGTTGGGCATGCCGCACTCACCATCTCCACCCACACCTTCCCACCTGTCAGGCTACTCGACTACTTCATCGCATATGTGTGTGGTTGCTTGGCACTTGATTGGAACGAGAGAGAAGGCGATTGCGTCTCGATGGGCGGGAAAGCATTGCAGACGTTGGTGGAGGTTGTCGCAATCCTTCTGTACGCTGCCCAGGTCTTATTCACTACGGGACTGGTCGTCAACAGGACTTTCGGAATGCTTTGCTCCGTTGTGGTTGTCCTCGTTTTCGTGTTTTGCCGCGGCGGTTTGAGCTCGTTCTTCTCGGCCTCACCGTTCTTACATCTATCTAAGATCGAGCTCGAATTCTATATGGTGCACCAGCTGTGCATATGGTTTTGCTACTTCGCATTCCCCAACCATAGCCACCTGTTCATCGTTGCGTCCTCACTTGCGTTGGCATTTGCGATGTCCTATGTCGTAAAGATTGCGGAGAGGATGATTTTTAGGCTGCTTTCAAAGATCGCGTGATTGACGCTTGAGGTTTGCGACACCCATCATGCGGCCATGCCGTTGGCTTGCGCGCGTCGCATTGGGGTATCCTACTAGGAAGCGACTCGATTGGCCGGGTGGCGTACGTGCGGAAGGTGTCTTATGGGATTCTTCAAGCGGCTCTGCCTGTTTGTGTTTGGCCTGGCCGGACTTCTGGCCCTGACGGCTCTGGTCCTGCCATGGTTTGGCCCGTGGACCAGCGAGGCCACGGCGCTCTTGGGAGTGGATGAGTACTACATCGCCGTCGAGGCGCTGGTGCTGGTGACGGCCCTGGGCTGCCTGGTCTGCCTGCTGAGGTCCATCTTCAAGCGCAACCGCAAGACCGTCATCGTGGCGAAGGAGGGCGGCGACCAGATCACCGTGACGCGTGACGCCATAGCGTCGCAGGCAACGCACGTGATCGAGGAGGACGGCGCCTACGCGGCCAAGCGCGTGAGCGTCTGGGCCAAGAAGCGCGGGCACGTGCGGGTGGCCGCACGCGTGCAGCCGCAGATGACGGTGGACACCGTGGCGGCGGGCAGGGACCTGCACGACCGTCTGGTCGCGGGGCTCACGACCGTGTGCGGCGACAACGTGGACAGCGTCGACCTAGAGTTCCTTAACGCCGCGGAGTATGCCCCGACCCCGACTCATGCCGATGACTATGCGTTCTCTGCGAGAGACCTTGCTGCCGGCCCCTCGAGCATCGAGGACCGCCCGGTCGTGACCACGGCGGCCGATTCGAGCGATGACGACTATGCCGAGGCTGCGACGGTCGCGACGGCCGCGGCGGATGTGCCGGCGGAAGACGCGAAAGCCAAGGATCCGACGACCGAGGGCGATGACGCGGATACGGCGTCCGACGAGGCACCGACGGCATCGGCCCCCGTCGCGGATGATGCGAAACCCAACGACGACGCGCCAGAAGTCGAGGGATCCGAGATAACGGTTCCCATGGCCCGCTATGCCGGCAAGGACAGCGAGACCACGGGGGAGGAGTAGGGCATGACGGACACCAAGCCAAGGCTCACGATAGAGGGCGAGAAGGACGAGCGTTCCAAGGGGGCGGCAGCGGACGCCGGTGCCGCCAACGGCGGGGCCAGCGGCAAGGGGGGCAATCCCTTCTCGCATGCGCGCGAGGCGACCGCGGCATGGCTTTCGGGCAACTTTCCCGGCCACGAGAACGCCGTGTTTGGCGGCATCTGCGGCCTGATCGTTGCGGTGCTGGTGTTTGCCATCGGCTTCCTGCGGACGCTCTTCGTGCTGCTGTGCGTGCTTGTGGGCGTGGCCATTGGGCAGTACCTGGACGGTAACCCGACCGTGGTGAAGGCCGTCCGCAAGTTCTTTGGCAACGGCGGCGAGTAGCGAAGACCATGGCCGGCGCGCGCCGGCGACCGATACGGAACGACCCGTCCAAGAGGAGAGGGCAATGTCCAACAAGAGGAATTCCAGGAAGTTTGGCGAGGCGAAGTCCGCGGAGGACGCCGCCGTGGCCGACTACGAGACGATCGACGACGCGACTGCGGACGCTGTGGCCGCGGACGCCACGGCCTCAGACGACGGCTCTGCGGCGGCACCGGATGCCGGCGAGGGGCCCGAGACCATCGTGGCGAGCGTGGAGGCGAGCCAGGACGCCGCCCAGGAGCAGGCGGAGGCCGCCGCGGAGGAGGACCTGGACGGCGAGGACTCGCTCACGTTCAGCAACGGCGTGATCGAGAAGATCGTGGCCATCGCGATGCACGACGTGCCGGGCGTCATTGGCATGAAGGGTGGCTGGCTCAACCGCGTGCAGGATGTGATTGGCGTGAGCGACTCGCGCAAGGGCGTGAGCGTCGAGGTGACGCCGGACGCGTCCGTGCGCGTGAACATCAGCGTGCTTATTGAGTACGGCGCGTATGCCCCGCAGGTGTTCGAGGACGTGAAGAAGGCCGTCGTGAAGAACGTCACGGGCATGACGGGGCTTTCCGTCGCGGGCGTGAACCTGCGCATCGAGGACGTGCTGACGGCCGACGAGGTTGCCGATCGCAACAAGGCCGAGAAGGTCGCCGAGGACAAGGCCCTGGCGGAGGCCGCCGAGGCCGCGACCGAGGCCGGCGACGGGACGGCGGAGTAGCCGTGGGGGCAAGGTCGGCCATTGCGGTAGGTGCGGGACGACTGGTCCACTGGGGGTTGAGCAGCGTGCTGCATCGCAGCGCGTCGCAGCTGCCGGGACGCATAGCCCTGGGCATCGACCCCAGCCTGATGGGCGAGCTCTCGCACAAGCTGCGCAAGGGCGCCATCGTGGTATGCGGTACGAACGGCAAGACCACCACGAACAACGTGCTGGCGTCCTCCATCGAGGCTGCCGGCAGCACCGTGCTGTGCAACCGCGCGGGCGCGAACATGGCCGCTGGTGTGACGTCTGCACTTCTCCCCGGGAAGCGTGCGGACTGGGCCGTGATGGAGGCGGACGAGCTTTCCACGGTGCACATACTGCCGAACCTGCGCCCGCGCTACCTGGTGCTGCTGAACCTGTTTCGCGACCAGCTGGACCGTGCGGGAGAGATCGACCACGTGCAGGACACGATCGTGCGGGCGCTGGGGTCGTCCCCGGAGACGACGCTGCTTGTGTGCGGCGACGACCCGCTGAGCATGGGCGTGGCGCGGCGCGCGGCGCAGGCGGGCACCAAGGTGCTCACGTTTGGCGTGGACGAGGACCTGCACCTGCCGGCGGACCGCGTGCCGGAGGCGCGCTTCTGCCAGGTGTGCGGCGCCGAGCTTGAGTACGAGTGGCGCTCGTACGCGCAGCTGGGCAAGTTCCGCTGCCCGAACGGCGACTTCGAGCGCCCGGAGCTTGACTTCAGGGCGACGGGCGTGCGCGTTGACCGCACCGGCGTGTCGTTTGACGTCGAGGGCCTGGGGCTGGACGGCAAGGTCCACCTGAGGGCGGGCTTTGGCGGCGTGTACATGGCGTACAACCTGCTGGCCGCGTTTGCCGCGGCATCGCTTGCGGGCGTGACGGGCGAGCAGTTCCAGCGGACGCTCGACGGCTACCACCCGGAAAACGGGCGCCTGCAGCACTTTGAGGTGGGCGGTCGCGAGGTGGTGCTGAACCTTGCGAAGAACCCCACCGGCTTCAACCAGAACATTTCGCTCCTGCTTGCGGACGACCGCGAGAAGGCGGCGTACTTCGTGATAAACGACGATTTCAACGACGGCAAGGACATCAGCTGGATCTGGGACGTTGACTTCGAGCGGCTGGCGGCGGAGCACATCCGCGTGGTCTGCGGCGGGCACCGTGCGAACGACGTGCAGGTGCGCCTGAAGTACGCCGGCATCAAGGCTGACATCGCGGGCAGCGTGGGTGACGCGCTGGGCCGCGTCAGCGACATGGGGCTGGCGTGCCCGCTGTACGTGCTCACGAACTACAGCGCGCTCTGGCCGGCGAAGGCCGAGCTCGAGAGGATGGGTGAGCGTCATGACTAGCGGCAGGACCCTGCGGATCGCCCACCTGTACCCGGAGCTCTTGAACCTGTACGGCGACTCGGGAAACATACTCGTCCTCAAGAGCCGCATGGCCTGGCGCGGCATAGAGCCGCAGGTGATGGAGGTCCACGTGGACGACCGCCCGTCCTTCTCGGGCGTGGACATCGTCTTCATTGGCGGAGGCTCGGACCGCGAGCAGAAGATCGTGTGCGACAAGCTTCTGGCGGAGCAGGCGGAGCTGAAGGCGTACGTGGAGGACGGCGGCGTGCTGGGCGCCGTCTGCGGAGGCTACCAGCTGCTGGGCGAGAGTTACCTCATGGGGGACGAGAAGGTCCCGGGGCTCGAGCTCGTGGACCTGTACACGGACCGGGGCGAGCCCCGGCTGATAGGCAACATCGCGGTGGAGAGCCGCATTAGCCCGCAGCCCATCGTGGGCTACGAGAACCACGGCGGCCGCACGCACCTGGGGCCGGGCGTGGAGCCGATGGGCAAGGTGCTGTACGGCCACGGGAACGACGGCGAGTCCGGCTACGAGGGCTGCCTGTACAAGAACGTCGTGGGCACGTACGTGCACGGGCCGCTCCTGCCCAAGAACCCGGGCGTCGCGGATTACCTGATAGCGCGCGCACTGCAGAGGAAGTATGGTAGTGGTGAGCTGGAGCCCCTGGACGACGCGGAGGAGCTTGCGGCCAACAAGGTAATGTACGACCGCCTGATGGCGGGCGAGGTAGAGGAGTGAGCATGGAGAAGGTCATCGTCTTCGGTAGCTTGAGCATGGACATGTCCGTTAAGTGTCGCGCCATTCCGCACAGGGGAGAGACCGCCGTGGGCAGCGACTTCCTGACCACGCCCGGCGGCATGGGCGGAAACCAGGCCGTGATGTGCTCCAGGATGGGCGCGGACACGTTCATGGTGGGCAAGGTGGGAGACGACGCCTATGGCCGCGAGCTCATGGCGTCGCTCGCGCGGCACGGCGTGATCTGCTCGAACGTGAGCCTCTCTGCGGACGAGCACACGGGAATCGGCCTGGTGATGCGCGGCGAGGGCGACAACCGCGCCGTGTACGACCCGGGCGCGAACGCCACCATCACGTACAAGGAGGTGCGCGCCGCCATCCACGGCCTTGCGGGCAAGGACAACGTCTTCTTGTGCCAGCTGGGCTGCGACCTCGAGGCCACGATGCAGTCCATCCTGTGCGCAAAGCGCAACGGGCTGTTCACCATCCTGAACGCGACGCCGGCGCGCAGCATCCCGGAGGAGGTGTACCAGGCGCTGGACGTCCTGTGCATCAACGAGGGCGAGTGCGAGTTCCTGAGCGGCATCAGCTGCATGGACGACGCCTCGCGCGAGAAGGCGCTGCGCTTCTTCGAGCGCCGCGGCGTGGGCCACACCGTCATCACGCTCGGCCGTCGCGGATCGGTCACGCTGGTGGACGACAAGATGGTCAAGGTGCCGTGCTTCTCCGTCGAGACCGTGGACACCACGGGCGCGGGCGACGCGTACGTGGGCGAGCTGGCGGCCCACCTGTGCTTTGGCGGCGACATCCAGGAGAGCATGGTGTACGCCTCCGCCGCCGCGGCCCTATGCGTGACGAAGGTGGGCGCGCAAGCCGCGATGCCCACGTTCGCGGAGGTGGAGAAGTTCATGAAGGCCTACAAGGGCGAGTAGCCGCCCTTCTCGTGCGGACGCGACGGTCTTGGCTTGACGGGCAGGCGGACAATCGACTGGTTTGAGTGGGCGAGGGCCTTGGGGGCCCTCGCCATCGTCGCATTGCACGCGATGCGCGCGACTGAGCTGGCGCCCGGGCTTGCCGCCGCGCATCCGTCGCTTTTTTGGGTCGAGGGCATCGTGCAGATTCCGCTTGCCCGCTGGGCGGTGCCGGTGTTCTTCATGATGTCCGGCGCGCTGATTCTGGACCCTGGGCGAGAAATGCCCCTTCGCAAGGTGGGGCGCTACGTCTGGCGGATGGCGTTCATCCTGCTGACGGTTGGGTTTGCGTTCTGCCTTATGGAGACCGTCGCGAAGAACCCTGGCCCTGCGGGTACGTATGCGCTGACGCCGCCCATGGTGGGGACGTCCCTCATGCACCTTCTGGAGGGGAAGTCCTGGGACCACCTGTGGTACCTGTACGCGCTCATCGGGCTGTACCTGCTCACGCCCGTGCTGCGGCCGTTTGTGCGGGATACCGGCCGGCGCGAGCTGTGGCTTGCCGTGCTCTTGGCGTGGGCGCTGCTTGCGCTGGTGCCTGCGGCGAACCTTGTGCTGGGCGTGAGGCTGTACCGCTTTGTGACGCTGGACGCGTCCGTCGCATACTACCTAGCGGGCTACTATGCCTACAACTACCTTGAGCTTGACTGGCGCGTCGTGGCGGCCGGTCTTGCGTCGCTCGTGCTCGCGTGCCTGCCAAACGCGCTGTCTGCGGGCTCCCTTGCGGGCGTGCTGTCGCTTCCCCAGTATGGCGTCATCATGCCGTATGCGCTGCTCGTGTTCCTGCTGCTGCGCCGGGTGCTCGACGTGCCGATGGAGCGTCATCCCGTGGCCCGTGCGCTTGCGAGGGACAGCTTTGGCATCTACCTTATGCACCCGCTCTTTGGGCACCTGGCGATTTGGTTTATTGACTACCGGGCGCTTTCCGTCCCCGCACTGCAGGCGGGCATCTTTGTGGCGGGCGTGCTGGGATCCGTCGCGTTTACCCGCGCGCTGAGGCTGCTGCCGGGGTTTAGGGGCAAGATCTAGGGTTGGCACTCCGCGTGCGGCTATGGTTCCCGTGCCGCCACCATGCCTGAGGGCCGTGGTTTGGGGTTTGAGGTACGTCAATCTCTTTTTTAGGGAACGAATTGTTCGTAATTTAGGGAATGGACGATCCGTAATTTATGGAACGATACATGTGTAAAATAGGGGGCAGAAATCCGTGCAGTGCCAAGTGCGCAGGTAGGTGATGGCAATGTCTTCAAATACGACGCTTATTCCCAAGGGGTACAGACCAAGGCTGGTTGAGAAGAGGCTGGACGTCTTGATGCGCGCGTTCGGCTGCGTGGAGATAACGGGCCCAAAGTGGTGTGGCAAGACGTGGACGGCACTCTCGCGGTCCGCAAGTGCCACGAGGCTTGACGACCCTTCCCAGCGCGAAGCAGCTCAGATGGATCCAGCGCTTGCACTTGTGGGGGATGCGCCGCACCTTGTGGATGAGTGGCAGGAGGTTCCCGAGGTGTGGGACGCCGCCCGGCGCAAGGTGGATGATGCGGGTGGCGAGCGCGGTTTGCTGCTTCTTACGGGCTCGACATCGCTTGCGAGTGACAAGCGCGAGAAGGTCCGCCATTCTGGGACGGGAAGGATTGCCAGGCTCGCCATGGGCCCAATGGCGCTGTGCGAATCTGGGGAATCCGCCGCACGCGTGTCGCTACGTGCTCTTCTCGACGGAAAAGCAATGGTGCCCGCGCGCTGCGAGACGGGAATACAGGACGTCGCCCGCTGGTGCTGCAGAGGCGGCTGGCCTGCGAACCTCGACCTGCCCGACGAGGTGGCGTTCGAGACCGCCGCGCAGTACATACGCTCCGTGCTGGACGTCAACGTCCTGGACGAACGTCTTTCGCCCGATACCGCGCTTGCGCTCATGCGGGCCCTTGCGGTGAACGAGAGCCAGGCGGTCACGTACAAGACGCTTGGGAGGGACATGTCGGGAGGGCGCCCTGCCCCTGATGTTGGAACTATCGCCTCCTACCTCGAGCTTTTTGACAGGTTGTACCTGACGGAAGAGCTACACGGCTGGGAGCCCCCGCTGCGTGGCAAGTCGCGAGTGCGCGTGAAGCCCAAGCGCTACTTCTGCGACCCGTCGCTTCCGGTCGCGCTCCTTGGCGCGACGCCGAATGGGCTCCTGCGGGACATGCAGACGCTGGGGCTCCTCTTCGAGAACCTCGTCATTCGCGACCTGCGCGCCTTCATCTCCACCTATGGCGGGGTTGGCAACCAGCTGTACTACTACCGTGATGACGCTGGCCTGGAGGTGGACGCAGTTGTCGAGTGTGGTACCCGTTGGGGCGCAATCGAGATCAAGCTGAGCGATACAAAGGCGGACGAGGCCGCGGAGAACCTCAAGAGGCTGCGCAACAAGGTACTGAGGAACTCGGCAGCCCAGAGTGCGGCACCCGCGTTTCTCGCCGTGGTGGTGGGGCGGGGAAGCCTTGCCTACACGCGCGACGACGGCGTCTGCGTGATTCCGGCTGCGCTCCTTGGGGCATAGCCCAAGCTTGCAGAATTGCCCTTTCTCTTTGGGGCGTAGGCTTCGCATTTGTATCTTGCGAGAAAAGCGCTGAATACGGAGCCGAAGCCCTTCCCTTGTTTGTAAAAAATGACGATTCATATAAATAAGAGCATCGTGCTGAGCTTTGTTGTTGCTACTTTGGCGGATTTCTACAAGTAGCGGCCGCGGCCGCCTGCAGCCACAGCCGCCTGCGCCCGACAACTATCTGCCAGAGAGCGCCTTCGAGAACGACGTGTCAGATCTTCTCGCCCACGCGACGTAGACGACGACGCCCGCGACGCAGGCAAGCGACATGATGGTCCACATGGCGGAGTATCCCGTGCCCGTGATGAGCGCGCCCGCGACGCCGCCGCCCAGGCCGTATCCGATGTCGTACCCGCACAGGAACGTGGAGTTGGCCGAGCCGCGCGTCTGGTTCGTTGCGGTGTGCACCGCCATGGACTGCAGCGACGGCTCGAGCCCGCCAAAGGCGTAGCCGGCGAGCATGGCGGAGGCCACGTACGTCACGACGTTGGGCGCCAGCGCCAGCAGCAGAAACGCCACGAGCATGGCGGCGTTGCACGTGTAGACAAAGAACGCCTCGCCGCGCTGGTCCACGAGCTTGCCAAGCGTGACGCGCACCAGAAGCAGCATCGCGGACATCACCAGGAAGTAGATCGAGCCGGACGGCAGCGACCTCTGTGCCGCGAAGATCGCGACGAAGTTCTCTAGCGCGCCAAACGTGAACATGAACACGAGCATGGTGACCGTGGCGGGCAGCGCGTCGCGGTTGATGATGGTGCGCATGTCGAGGCGCTTTTTGGGGACGTTCGACCGGGGCGCCCGCACGAGCGAGAAGAGCACGAGGCCAACTGCGGCAATCGCGGCTGCCGTGGCATAGAGCGCCTTGAACCCCAGGCCCTCCATGAGCGAGAGGCCCAGGGCGGGCGCGATGGCAGACGCCAGCGCCGTCGCCATGCCAAAGTATCCCATGCCCTCCGCAAAGCGCGGGCGGCAGATCACGTCTGACGCCACGGTCGCGGTGGTCGAGTTAGAGAAAGAAAGTCCCACGCCGTGCAGCATGCGGATCGCGATGGCCGCGCTGAGCACGGGCACGAACACGTAGCCCAAGGGCGCCAGCCCCATGAGCACGACGCCCGCCACGAGCGCGGCCCGCCTTGCCCCGTTGTCCAGCCACCAGCCCACGAACGGTCTCACGACCACGGCCACCAGGGAAAACGCTGCGGCACACATGCCGGCGGCCGCCTCCGTCCCGCCAAGGCTCTTGATGTAGAACGGGAAGGTGGAGAGGCTCATGATGTGGTTGGTGAACACGCACAGGTTCACGAGGATGATAAGGACGAGGTCGCGCGTCCAGAGCCGTGCGGGCGCGGCTCCTGTCTTGGTGGACGCGGCGGTTGTCTTATCGGGTGCGGCGGTTGACGAGTTTGCAGGCTTGTACAAGAGAATCCCTCCAGACGGATCGAAGTGACCGTCCAGCTGGGACCGTGCGCGACGTGCACGGGCGTCAAGGCTGGGCGACGTGGCCATCAATTGGACTTACGCCGCGGGGCAGCTCATTGACGGTTGCGATTATAGCCCAGAGGCCCGCGAACGTCCGCCCGGAGGGAAATTGCCACAGCGGCGCTGCCGGTGCAGCCGGCAAGCCCCTGGTGGGCGCATCTTTTGGGAGCCTGATCAGGCGGTCGAACGGTAAGTTTCGCAAATCGCCATTTTTGGCGGTTTGAGACGTCGCAAACAGCCAAATCTGGCCGTTTCCGAAATCTCAAACAGCCAAATCTGGCCGTTTGAGATGAAGGGCGCTTCTGCCAATCAGGTCGCCAACAGAAACAAAGGACGTTCGCGGCCGTGGCCTTGTGATAGAATCGCCTCGCTCGTGAAGTTGCCGGCGCCTTTGGCAAGCGCCGGTCAGGAGGGGAGAAGAGCTTGCTCATCTAGCGATGCCCGCATCGGGCGCCCAAACACGTATTGGATTGGCAACGCCGGTCCGCTGGGTGCCGCGCATCGCGCACAGCCGCTCTTCTTGGAATGCACGTCCTTCTCGCCCGCGTTGGGCGGGGGCGTTGCACCTGCGCCCGGCGGTCGGCCTCGTGAGGAGGCCTACCTTGCAGATGAATCTCACCAACATTGGTTATACGTACCCTGGCGCGGCCGAGCCCGTGCTCTCTGGCATTACCCTTGCGCTGGTGCCGGGGTGGTGTGGCATCGTGGGCGACAACGGCTGCGGCAAGACCACGCTCGCGCGCGTGGTGTGCGGTCAGCTTGCGCCAAGCGAGGGCACGCTCACGCATGGCCTGGTGTGCGCGATGTGCGAGCAGGACGCGAACATGGCGCCTGCGCGCCTGGCTGAGTTCGCGTGCGACTACGCCGCGGACGCCGTGCGCCTGCGTGCGCGCCTGGGCGTGCAGGACGACTGGCCGTGGCGCTTTGACGAGCTTTCCGGCGGCCAGCGCAAGCGCCTTCAGGTGGCCGTGGCGCTGTGGGAGCGCCCTGACCTGCTGGTGATGGACGAGCCCACCAACCACGTGGACGCCCCCACGCGCCGTGCGATCATGGGCGCTCTTGCGGAGTTTCGCGGCATCGGCCTTCTGATCTCTCACGACCGCGAGCTGCTGGACGCTCTGTGCGGGCGTTGCCTGTTCATGGGGCCGCGTGGCGCCGTCATGCGCCCGGGCACGTGGAGCGAGGGTGCCGCCCAGGAGGAGCGCGAACGAGCAGAGGCCTCCCATGCCCGCGACGTCGCACGGACGGAGGCTGCGCGCATACGTCGAGAGGCGGAACGCCGCCGCCAGCGGGCGGAGCAGTCCGCGGCGCGCCGGAGCCTTCGCGGCGTGGACCCCCGGGACCATGACACGCGCGAGAAGATCGGGCGCGCCGTGGTCACGGGCAAGGACGGGGTCGCGGGGCGGTCCCGCGCCGTGGCGGCTGCGCGCCTGGAGCGCGCGGAGCGCGCGGCCGAGGCGACGTTTGTGGAGCGACGCTATGACGGCAGCGTGTGGATGGACGTGCAACCCAGTGCGCGCAAGGTGCTGTTTCGCGCTGCGGCGGGCGTGCTCCCGCTTGACGGTGGTGCATCTGCCGGCGCGTCCGCTGGCGGCGTGCAGAAAGATGGCGCGGTCGCCGGCGAGGCGGCCCCTGTGCTGCGCGTGCCGGCCCTGACCATTGGCAACACGGAGCACGTGGCCCTTGTGGGCGCAAACGGCAGCGGGAAGACGACGCTCGTGCGCCATGTGATGGCGAGGCTCGATCCCGGCGTTCCGTGCTGCTACGTGCCGCAGGAGCCTGCGGAGGCGGAGCGCCGTGTCGCGCTTGATCGGCTGGGCGAGCTCTTGCCAGACGAGCGCGGTTTCGTGCTCGGCATCGTGGCGCGACTGAACTCTGACCCGGCGCGCCTGCTCGAGGGCGGGGAGCCGAGCCCCGGTGAGCTGCGCAAGCTGATGCTCGCGCTCGGCATGCTGGACAAGCCGGCGCTCATCGTGATGGACGAGCCCACGAACCACCTGGACCTGCACTCCACGCAGGCGCTCCAGGAGCTGCTTACGGGATTTCCGGGAGCACTGCTGCTTGTGTCGCACGACGCGGCGCTGCTGGACGCGGCGACGAGCACCCGCTGGGAGGTCGAGCGCGCGGGGGAGGGCGACGCCGTGCTGCGCGTCAGGTAGGTGAGGTTGGCATGTGCTGACAGCTGGGGCGGCTGTTCTTCTCGCGTGGGAAGACGGCCATCTTACGTGTTTCGATAGACTTGTATAAGTTGTAAATTGCTGGTGTGCTCGCATGAACCATATCGAGGGTTCGACCCTGACTCATGACCAGACGGTTCAGATTTTTTGACAGGGCAACGTTCTCGGGCACTGCGGCGGTGGACGACATCGTGGAGGCGCGAAACCACTTTCGAGCGTTCGACCATGTTCTGGATACCTGGAACGAGCCGTTGGGCCCATACTATCTGCGCGCAATGCATCGCATTCTGAAGAGCGGCACCGCGGATGCCGCGAATCCTGTCATGGCGGTGGGGGAGTTCAAGAAGTTCTCCAACGTTATAGGGGGAGCCGTCTCTGACGTCGAGACTGCCTCGCCGGAGGACGTCCCCCACCTGGTGGGCGACCTCATTGATTCCTACGAGGGCAAGTCCGTGCGCCAGTTTGAGGACATCGTTCGCTTCCATAGGGAGTTGGAGCGAATACACCCGTTTTCCGACGGAAACGGTCGTGTGGGAAGACTCGTGATGTTTAAGGAATGCCTGAGGGCGGGCATTACGCCGTTCATCATTACCGAGGTCACGTATATGCCGATGGCGAAAGAGTTCATGTGCGTGCTGCGCGACACCCGCCGTTTTCCCGAGCGCCACGAGCCGTGATGATGACGCGACGTGGTGTCGCGGCCGAGGGGGATGAGTGCTACCATTACGACTCGACAGGGGAGCTGGCGCACGCCGGCTGAGAATGGGCCCAACGCGGCCCTGACCCAATAACCTGATCCGGGTAATGCCGGCGTAGGGACCAGAGCACCGCATGTTCGGGCACCTACGGATACGTGGGTGCCTTTTTGGCGCCCGGAAGGGAGGGCGCATGAACTGTTCCGTCGCGATTCAGTTTCTGCCCATGGACGCCACGACCGACGACGAGACCTGCTCCGCGGTCGACCAGGTGATCGCCTACATCGACTCGACGGGGCTGGACTACTTCGTAGGCCCGTTCGAGACCGCGATCGAGGGCGACTACGACGCCTGCATGGAGTGCCTGAAGAACTGCCAGCTTGTGGCCGCGAAGGCCGGCTGCCGCCACATGATGACGTACGCGAAGATCGACTACCGCCCCGACGGCGACGTGATGTCGACCGACCACAAGATCGGCAAGTACCATCCCACCGACAGCGAGTTTTCGCACGCGAAGTCCGAGGTGGCGTAGGTGCAGCCCGACTCCGGCGAGTCCACGGCGCAGGCCTGCGCCCGTCCCAAGACGTCTGCAGGCAAGCCCCAGCCTGTGGCCACGGGGACGCCCGCGGGCGAGAAGGACGGCGCTTCTTTGCAGGAAGGCGTGGCGGGGGGCGAACGCGCCCGTGCCCGCGAGCGCCGGGAGCGGCGCGCGCGCAGGCGCAGGGTCGCGGTGCCCACGCTGACGGTGGCGTGCATCCTTGCGCTGTGGCAGACGGTGGTGGCGTTTGGCATCGTGCCCAACTTCCTGCTGCCCAGCCCCGTGCAGGTGGTGTACGCGCTGGTGGCCGACGCGTCGCTTCTGGCGATGCACTCCGCGGCGACGCTGACGGAGGCCGCGCTCGGCCTGGTCATCGGCACGGGCGTGGGCTTTGTGGTCGCGGTTTTGATGGACCGCTTCCAGACCGTGAGCCTGGCGCTCGACCCCATCGTCACGGTGAGCCAGACCATCCCGACCGTGGCCATCGCGCCGCTTTTGGTGCTGTGGTTTGGCTACGGCCTTGCGCCGAAGGTGGTGCTGGTGGTCATCTCCACGTTCTTTCCCATCACGGTGAGCCTGGTGGGGGGATTTCGCTCCGTCGACCCGGACCTGATAGACCTCATGCGCACCATGCGGGCCTCGCGCTGGCAGATCTTCTGGAAGGTGAAGATGCCGGCCGCGCTCGACCAGTTCTTCAGCGGGCTGCGCATAAGCGCCACCTATGCCATCGTGGGCGCGGTCATCGCGGAGTGGCTCGGCGGGTTCAGCGGGCTGGGCGTCTACATGACGCGCGTCCGCAAGTCGTTTGCATACGACCGCATGTTCGCGGTCATCATACTGATCTCCGTTCTGTCGCTGGCCCTCATGGGGCTGGTCGACTGGCTCCAGCGCATCGCGATGCCCTGGAAGCGTGCCGAAAGGAAGGAAGACTGATGTCTTACAAGCAGCGTGCCAACCAGATGCGCGGCGCTTCTCGCCCGTACACGTTTGCGGAGCACAAGGCGGCGTTCGAGCGCGACATGAGCCGTCGCAACTTCATCAAGGGCGCCGGCGCGCTTGCCGCCGCGGCGACGCTTGCCGGCTGCGGCGCGTACAAGGGCGCCTCGGGCGACGCGTCCGCGAGCGCGGGGGAGGACTCGAGCGCGAAGTCCGCGCCGAAGTCCGCGCGCAAGATCACGTTCTGCCTGGACTACACCCCCAACACCAACCACACGGGCATCTACGTGGCGCAGGCGAAGGGCTACTTCAAGGACGAGGGCCTCACGGTCAAGGTGGTACAGCCCGCGGACGGCACGGCGGAGGCCATGATCGGCTCTGGCCAGGCGCAGCTGGGCGTGAGCTACCAGGACTACATCGCCAACGCCCTGAGCTCGAAGAACCCCGTGGCCATCGAGGCCGTGGCCGCCATCATCCAGCACAACACGTCTGGCATTATGAGCCGCAAGGCCGACGGCATCACCTCTGCGAAGAAGATGGAGGGGCACACGTACGCCACGTGGAGCATGCCCGTGGAGCAGGCCACCATCAAGCAGGTGATGGAGTCCGACGGCGGCGACTATTCCAAGCTGAAGCTGGTGCCGTACGAGGTGGACGACGAGGTCGCGGGCCTGAAGGCCAACATGTTCGACTGCGTGTGGGTGTACGAGGGCTGGGCGGTGCAGAACGCGAAGGTCCAGCACTACGACGTGAACTACTTCAGCTTTGTGGACATGGACAAGGTGTTCGACTTCTACACCCCGGTCATTGCGGCGAACGACGACTTCGCGAAGAAGTATCCCGACGTGGTGAAGGCGTTTGTGCGCGCCGCGAAGCGCGGCTACGAGTATGCTATCAAGCACCCAAAGGCCGCCGGCGACATCCTTTTGGACGCCGCGCCGGAGCTGTCTTCCGACCTGGTGCAGGCATCCGCAAAGTACCTGGCAAAGCAGTACCAGGCCGACGCGAAGAGTTGGGGCGTGATCGACAAGTCGCGCTGGGACACGTACTTCAAGTGGCTGAACGACAAGAACCTGGTCGAGAACAAGCTGGACGAGAACTCCGGCTGGACCATGGACTACCTGGAGGCATAGTGGCCACTGCTGCGGTTGACGGCGTCCCCGCGCAGGGGGCGCCCACGGGCGAGAAGGACGCGGCCGGCGCGGCCGCGGGCGCCCCGGCGCTGGAGGCGCGACACCTGACGCTGAGCTGGGACGAGGGCGAACACGTGGTGGCAAGGGACGTCTGCCTTGAGGTGGGCGCCGGAGAGGTGGTGTGCCTGGTCGGTCGCTCCGGCTGCGGCAAGACGACCATCCTGCACGCGCTGTCCGGTCTGACCCGGCCGCTGGAGGGGCGCGTCCTTCTGCACGGGGAGGACGTGACCGGCCACCCTGGTCGCGTGAGCTACATGCTGCAGAAGGACCTGCTTCTGCCGAGCAAGCGCATACTGGACAACGTGTGCCTGCCGCTGGTGATCGCGGGCATGCCGGCGCGCGACGCCCGAGCGAAGGCGGAGCCGCTGTTTGAGCGCTTTGGGCTCCGTGGCACGGAGCGCATGTGGCCGAGCGAGCTTTCCGGCGGCATGCGCCAGCGAGCGGCGTTCCTTCGCACCTACCTGATGGGAAACGACGTGACGCTTCTGGATGAGCCGTTCAGCGCGCTTGACGCCCTGACGCGCGCGGACATGCGCAGCTGGTACTGCGGCATGTCGCGCGAGCTGGGCATGGCGTCGCTTGCGATCACGCACGACGTGGACGAGGCCGTGACCATGGCGGACCGCATCTACGTGCTGCGCGGCGACCCGCGCTCCGGCGTGCCCAGCACCATCGCGGCGGAGGTGGCGGTGCCGCGGCCGGAGGGCGACGTTTCCGCCGCGGAGTTTGCCCTCACTCCGGCGTTTCTGGACTGCAAGCGAGAAGTGCTGGGGCTTCTGGGCTGAGCACGTACCCCAAAAGTGCACCCCGCATGCCATGTGGCGTGCGGGGTGCGTGCGTGCGAGGTGCATGTGGGGTGCGTGCGGGCGAGTGGGGCGTGGCGAGGCTCCCGGGGACCCCGGGCGTGTGCCGGCCCCGCGCCCGGGGTCTTCTCGCTAGTGCTTTACCTTGGAGCCAAACTCCAGGTACTGCACCATGTCGAGGTTGCGGTAGGCCTTCGCCGCCGCGGAGTCGCCGCTGACGGAGGGGTCCGTGAGCTCGGTGGAGGACTCGCGCCACGTGCCGTTGGTGTCGGAGTAGCCCATCAGGGTGAGGAACGGCATCTTGAGCATGGTCTGGAGGTTCGCCTTCTGGTGGTTGCTCAGCGGCGCGCCGATGAGCTCCATCATGTAGCTGCTGAGGTAGCCGATGCTCATCTCCTTGTTGGTGCTCTTGGCGGGCGTGCCGGCCACGTCGTAGTTTGCCCAGATGAAGTACTGCGTCTTGAAGGCGCGCAGCTGGTGCGAGAGCGAGCTCTTGTCCTCGTTGGGGTACACGGAGTCGTTCAGGTAGTTGGAGCTGATGTTGGGCTGGTGGTCGCCGTAGAACACGAGCACGACGGGCTTGTTCAGCTGGCGCAGCTCCTGGATGAACGTCTTCAGGTCCTCGTCGGACGCCTTGATGCACGATACGTACTCGTTGAACTCGGCGTTCTCGTACGCGCTCACGTTCTTGAGCTGGTAGTTGGTAAGGCGGTCCGCCGGGATGTTGTTCTTGTCGTAGCCCGTGTGGTTCTGCATGGTGATGTCCGTGATGAACATGGGCTTGTCAGAGCCCTGGATCAGCTCAAGGATCTTCTGGTACGTGGAGAGGTCGGTCACGCCGTTGTGGAACACGGGCGCGCCCTGGAAGTCGTTGATGTCAAGGAACTGGTCGAAGCCCAGCTGCGGGTACACCTTGTCGCGGTTCCAGTTGGACGCGATGTTGGGGTGGATGGCGGCCGTGCCGTAGCCGATGCTCTTGAACTGCTTGGCGAGGCTGTTGACCTTGGAGAAGTTGTACAGGTTGTACGGATACTTGCCCGTGCCCACGTACGCCATGGAGTTGCCCGTGAGGAACTCGAACTCAGAGTTGCACGTCCCGCCGCCCACGACGGAGACGTTGAGCACGCCGCGCGAGAGGGTGTCGCTCATGGAGTTGAAGTACTCCGGGCCGGTGTAGCCGGTGTAGCCGATGTCGTAGAACTTGGAGAGGTCCGAGAACGTCTCGTTCTGCACGAAGATGACGCTGGGCTTCACCTGGTCGAACTGCGCCTTCGCACGCGCGTACGTCTTCGCGGAATCCGAGGAGTCGTACTGCTTGGCGAGCTTCTTCTCGATGCTCTTGGCCTTCTGCTGCGAGTAGCCGCGCGGAACCTCGATGGGCATGCCGTACCACATGCTGAAGAAGCTGGTGAGGAAGCCGTGGTCGGAGTACGCCACGACCGGCTGCCAGAACTTCGTGCCCAAGAACTGCGTCCAAGCGTACGCGGCGTGGGTGGTGCCCCACGCGCCAAGGACGCAGGCGCAGGCGAGAAGGACGTTCAGAACGACGCCGAGGACCCTGTGCCCGGTGCGGCGCGAGGGTGCGGTCGCGGCGGAGGGGACCGCGTCCTTCTCGCCCGCGGTGGCGGGCTTCGCGGATGCGGGCGCGGCTGCCTCGCTGGCATCGGCGGGGGAGTCCAGGCCAACGGCGGAGCGCCTCACGACGGGGCTGATGCGCTGGAGCGCGAGGAAGCACAGGTCGAGGGCGATGGCGCCCAGAAGCACCGTGCCGCCGAAGTCGAACTTGAGGCCGTCGGACACGGCCGCCGCGGTGCCGAGCGCGTAGATGTCACCGGCCTGGATGACGGAGCCCTTGAGCACCACGACGAAGTACTCCACGATGCCGAGGACGTACAGCGCGACGGCCACGGCGATGGCGCCCCAGCTGCGACGCTGGAACAGGAAGTACATCGCGCCCATGGCAAGAAGGACCATGGCCCAGTCGATCAGGCGGCTGAGGAAGTTCATCCACACCAGGTTGACGTGCCAGCAGATCTCGAGCGAGACGAACGCGAAGAGGGCGGCGACGGCCAGGCGCACGAGGTCGGTCTTCGCCCACGGCGCGAACGTGCCGTGCAGCCAGGCGCGTGCGGCGGACGGCTTGCCGTCGGAGGCCTCGCGCGCGGAGAGGCGCTCGTCGCGGCGCGCCTTGCGGGCGGCGTGCGCCTTGCGGATGCGGGCGGCGGGCGCGCTCAGGAAGCGCGGCGCGCGCATCTTGCGCGGGCGGGAGTCCCACGGTGCGTACGCACTCACGAAGTCGCGCGCGGTGCGCAGGAACGTCTTGCCGTTCTCGCGATGGAGCGTCGCCATGGCGCAGATGATGGTGGCCGCGGCAAGCAGAAACGGCGCGAGCGGGCTGCCCTTGTAGTAGTCCATCAGGCACAGCACGCCAAACGCGACGGGAATGATGGCGAACGAGAGGCACCACGCGTACGTGCGGGCGGACAGCCTCTTGTAGCCCTCGGTCTTGCTCAGGCGGTGCCAGCGCACGCAAAGCCAGACCACCACCGCGGCTGTCGCGAACGCCACGGCGGCAAACAGGATGTTCAGTGCAGACATAATTCTCCGTAGACGTCAAGTAAACAGATAGGCCCGAGTATAGGTGGGCAGCGTGTGGCGAATGTGCGCCTAGCAGGATAAACAGACAATTGATAGGAAACTTGGCGGGTGGGCGGCCGCGGGCGGTCAGAGTCGCGCTCCCGGCCGCCCGGCCGGGCCCTACCTGAGGCCCAGGAACGCCTTGTAGCCGCGGTAGGCCTCGTACACGTCGGCCTTGCTCGTTGCCTCCCAGGGCGCGTGCATGCTCAGCACCGGCACGCCGCAGTCGATCACGTCCATGCCGTACTTGGCCAGGATGTAGGCGATCGTGCCGCCGCCGCCCGCGTCCACCTTGCCGAGCTCCGCCGTCTGGAAGTGCACGCCGGCATCGTCCATGCAGCGGCGGATGAGCGCGACGTACTCCGCGTCCGCGTCGTTGGAGCCAGACTTGCCGCGGCTGCCGGTGTACTTGTTGAAGGTGAGGCCGTGTCCCAGGTAGCAGGAGTTCTTCGGCTCGAACACTGACGCGTAGCTCGGGTCGTACGCGGCGCTCACATCGGAGCTCAGCATGCGCGACCTGCGCAGGCAGCGTCTAAGCGCAAGCGGGCCGCGCTCGCCGGCCAGGTCTAGGACCTCGGCCATGGCGTCCTCGAAGAAGCGGCTGGTCATGCCCGTCGCGCCGACGGAGCCGATCTCCTCCTTGTCAACCAGGATCGTGACGGCGGTGCGCTCCGGCGCCTCGCATTCGAGCTGCGCCACGAGGCTGGGGTAGGCGCACGAGCTGTCGTCCTGCCCGTAGCCCAGGATGAGCGAGCGGTCGAGGCCAAGGTCGCGCGCCGGGCCTGCCGGCACGACCTCGAGCTCGGCGGAGAGGAGGTCCTCCTCGTCGATGCCCAGCTCGCGGGCGAGAAGATCGAGCACCGCGGCCTTGACGGCAGACTTCGCGGCGCCTCCCTCGCCCTTCTCGCCCGCGTCGCCCTCGACCTTTACGGGGCGGTTGCCGACGATCACGTCCAGCAGCTCGCCCTCGATCACTTCGGACGCCGTCTTGGAGAGCTGGTCCTTCGACAGGTGGATGAGCAGGTCGGACACGCAGAACACCGGGTCGTCCGCGGACTCGCCCACGCACACGCTCACCGTGGAGCCGTCCTTCTTGCACACGACGCCGTGGATGGCGAGGGGGATGGCTACCCACTGGTACTTCTTGATGCCACCGTAGTAGTGGGTGTCGAGCGTGACGAGCTCGTTCTTCTCGTCCAGCGGGTTCTGCTTCACGTCCAGGCGCGGCGAGTCGATGTGGGCGCCCAGGATGTTGAGGCCGCTCTCCAGGGGCTCGGTGCCAAGATGCACCAGGAGCACGCCCTTGCCGTGGTTCGAGGCGTACACCTTGTCGCCGGACCTGAGGGCGACGCCATGGGCCACGAGCTCCTCGAGGTCGCGGTAGCCGGCGGCGCGGGCCTGCTCGATGGAGGCGGCGCACACCTCGCGCTCTATCTTGTTGTCAGATATGAAGCGCTTGTAGCCCTCGCACACGCGGTCGAGGTCTTGCAGCTGCTCCTCCGTGTAGTCGAGCCAGGCGTTCGGTCGTTCCATGTGGTTCCCTTCCATACGTCGGGCGCCCCCTCGGGCGCCCGATGCCGGCGGCTTCCCATGCGTGCCGTCGGTCGCTTATATATATTTAACTATATCGAAAGTGCGGCCGGCCGGCTGGCCTTTGGTCGCGTCGCTAGTTTCCGCTCGTGGTCGTCGTGGCGCCGCTTGTGCCGGACGTTCCGGACGTGGTGGTGCCGGACGTGCCCTTGGAGTCCGTCGTTCCCGTGTTGGAGTCTCCCGTTGTGCCGGAGTCGCCACTCGTTCCGGAGTTGCCCGAGGTGCCGTCGCTCGTGCCGGTGCCGGAGTCGCCCGTGCCAGAATTGGAGGTGCCATTGGCGTTGTCACCCGAGGTGCCGCTCGTGCCGGAGGAGTCCTTCGAGCCGGAGGTGCCACCCGTGGTGGTGCCGGAGGAGTCCTTCGAGCCGGACGTGGTGCCGGACGTGGCGCCGGACGATTTGCCGTCCTGCTCTGCGCCGTCCGTCGTGCCCTTCGTCTGCTGCGACTGCGTGTCCTTGTCCTTCTTGGCGTCTGCGTCCTGCGACTGCTGGTCGTCCTGGCCCTGGCTGCTCGTCGCCACGATGGGCTCCGTGCTGCCGATGCCCTGGCCCGCGGTCGCGAGGTTCACGATGAGCGCGTACACCAGGACCGCGGCGACGGCCGCGACCACCATCACGATGGCCATGCGCTTGCGCATGAGGGCGCCCTTGCGGCTCTGTGCCGCGTCGCGCACGCTCTGGGGCGCGATGGGCGTGCCGGAGTCCGCGACGCCGGCCTCGCTCGCGGCGTCGTCCAGGCTCACGGGTGTTGCCCACGCCTGCGTGGTGCCGGAGCTCGCGCGCAGGTCGCGCGTGACCCCGTATGCGTCGTCCGTCGCGGGCGCCTGGTCCGAAAGGTCCTTCAGCTTCTGCGCGGACGCGTTGAGCATGCCCTTGTACACCTGCGACGCGATGGTGGTCGCCGCCGCGGCGACGCCCACGCCGATGATGGAGCCCGCGAGTCCGATCTTGGACTGCAGCGCAAACGACGTGACCGCCGCGAGCGCGCTCGCGATCACGGCCGACCCCGAGAACTCGCTCAGGACGCCCTTCTTCTGCGGTTCGCCCGCGTCTGGCTGCGCCTGGCCCTGCTGCGCCTGGCCCTGCTGCGCCTGGCCCTGCCCGTACGGCTGGTACCGCTGCGTGCCTTGGCCCTGCGTTGCGCCTTGAGGCTGCTGGTAGCGCTGCGTCCCATAGACGGAGGTCCTGCCCTGGGACATGGTCTGGTCGACCTGTCGACCCTGCTGATCGAATGCCACTTAGGAAGTCTCCTTCTTGTTGCCGACCGCGTTGCGTGGAGCGCGGGCGGGCTCGGCAACGGGTGCCCGCCTAGCTCTTGGATACCCGACTATAGGCATCGACCGCGCCGCGGGCCAAACTTCACGAAATGCATTCGAATCAGCGTCAACCGGGCGCGTCTACCACCAAAATCTGCATACGGTGCCATGCCCTGCGACACGGGGCCGTAATTTCGCTGTAATATGTCCTAAGTGGGAACGTCCATCACGTCATATGGAGGTACACATGCTCGTCAACGCTGCACCCATGCTCAAGGCCGCAAAGGCCGGCCACTACGGAATCGCGGCATTCAACACCAACGACCTCGAGTGGACCCGCTCCATCCTCACCGCGGCGGAGGAGACCCAGTCCCCCGTCATCATCCAGTGCACCTCGGGCGCTGCCAAGTGGCAGAAGGGCTTCAAGGTCGTGTCCGACGTCGTGCACGACATGGTCGAGTCCATGAACATTACCGTCCCCGTCGCCCTGCACCTTGACCACGGCTCCTACGAGGACTGCTTCAAGTGCATCGACGCCGGCTTCACCTCCATCATGTACGACGGCTCGCACGAGCCCGAGTTCGAGACCAACATCGAGCGCACCAAGGAGCTCGTGAAGCTTGCCCACCAGAAGGGTCTCTCCATCGAGGCCGAGGTCGGCGGCATCGGCGGCACCGAGGACGGCGTCACGGCCGAGGGCGAGCTTGCCGACCCTGCGCAGTGCGAGGCCATCGCCAACCTGGGCGTCGACTTCCTGGCCTGCGGCATCGGCAACATCCACGGCCCGTACCCCGCGGACTGGAAGGGCCTGAACTTCGACCAGCTCGCCGCCATCCAGGAGAAGACCGGCGACCTGCCGCTCGTCCTGCACGGTGGCTCCGGCATCCCCAAGGAGCAGGTGCTGAAGGCCGTCTCCCTGGGCGTCGCCAAGATCAACATCAACACCGAGCTCCAGCTCTCCTTCCACTCTGCGATGCGCAAGTACGTCGAGAGCGGCAAGGACCTCGAGGGCAAGAACTACGATCCGCGCAAGTTCCTGAAGCCGGGCTTCGACGCCATCGTCGAGACCGCCGAGGGCCTCATCAGGGACTTCGGCTCCGACGGCAAGGGCTGGGCATAGCGCGGCTTCCGCTTCGCCGGGAGCGCGTTTGTAAAGAGTCTTTGCGTTCCTTAAGATTCCTTTACACTTCTAAGGGGTCAGCCTCCGGGCTGGCCCCTTTTCGTCTACCTTGCCGTCCGGGCCGCGCCGTCCGGGCGGTCTGCGCGTTAGGAACCACCTTTGATCGCAAACGACCCCGGAACCTCCTCCCTTCCAACCAGCCTCTCCGCCACCGTCTTCTCGAGCGTGCTGCTCGTCGTCGCCTACTCCGTCGCGGACGTGCTCGTGCGCACAAACCGGAGGCGTCGCCTCATGGGCGAGGCGGCACGCCACGACGGCCAGCGCGGCTACGTTCGCACGCTCGTGAGCGTGCTCGAGCCCAGCGTCGTGGCGTGGACCGTCGTCCCCATTGCGCTTCTGGCCACGCTGCAGTCTATGGTGAGCCAGGGCCTGTTCACGGGCGGAAACTCCGTCGACCGGCTGTCTGTCGTCACGTTTGCGGGCATCGCGCTCCTGCTCGTGCGAAACCGGCTCGCAGCGCTCGCCTCGGCCTGGGCGGCGCGTACGGACGCGCGCTCCGCGGACGAGAAGGACGCGGACGCCTCGGACGAAGACTCGCTGCGGCGGCTCGACGGTGCCAGCGCCGCGCGCTTCCTCCGCTCCAACCTGCGGGCGCTGCACGCCGGCGCCACCGTCGTCATCCTGGTCGCCATCTCCATCCTGAGCGCGCTTGCCATCGAGGTTCCGTCGAACGACGCCATCGAGTCGCTTGCGGCGCGATACTTCCTGCTGGAGGCCGCCATCGTCCTGCTTGTGGTGGTGACGGCGTACTTCCTCTCGCTCGGCCATGGTGCGGGCCCCGCGATCGTCGCGGTCGCGTGCCTGGTCATCGGCATAGCCGAGTACTTCGTCATCCTGTTCAGGAACTCCGCCATCACGTTTTCCGACCTTCACGCGCTCGGCACCGCGGCGGAGGTGAGCTCCGGCTACACGTTCACTCTCACGGACGACGTGGCGGTCGCGGCGACGTACGCCATGATCGCGTACGTGCTCGCCGGCTACCTGGTGCCATGGGCGCCCGCGCGTCGCGACGTGCCGTGGTGGCGCCGGCGCTGCGCCACGAACCTGGCGGCCGGCGCCGTGGCGTGCGCCGCCACGCTCGCGCTGGTGCTCGTGCCCAACTACCGCACCGCGTTTGGCGTGAACATAAGCTACTGGGACAGCGTGGCCAGCTACAAGCAGTACGGCTTCCTGCCCTCGTTCGTGATGGGCGTGCGCGAGGCCCAGATCAGGCGCCCCGCAGATTATCGCGAATCCCGCGCGAAGAGGCTCGAGAAGAGCTACGCCGCCAAGTTCGACGCCCAGAACCAGACGGATGCCCGCAAGGCCGCGGAGCAGCAGTTTGCCCAGACCAAGCCCACGGTCATAGCCGTGATGAACGAGTCCTTCTCGGACATGTCCGTGTTCGAGGACATAAAGGCCGCCGGCTACGACGGGCCGCAGTACCTCAAATACGGCCTCACGGACTCGCTGCAGCAGGGCGCGCTCGACGTGTCCGTGCGCGGCGGCGGCACGTGCAACAGCGAGTTCGAGTTCCTGACGGGCATATCCATGGGCTTCGTGCCGGCGAACGTCTTCCCGTACCAGACGTACAGCCTGCGCCGCGTCGACAACCTCGCGCGGCAGTTCAAGGCCCTGGGGTATAAGACCGTGGCGCTCCACCCCAACCTGGGCACGAACTGGAACCGCAACATGGCCTACCGCGAGCTGGGCTTCGACCGCTTCCTGGACATCGACTCCTTCCCGAGGGACGCACCCACGCTCCACGCGGGGGTGCGCGACTCCGTCACGTACGACAAGGTGCTCGACCTTGTGGAGAAGGGCGACGGCCCACAGTTCATACTCGACATCACCATGCAGAACCACGGCGGCTACAACCTGCGGAACACGCCGGCGGACATCCTGACGGGCTACAACGTGGAGGGCGCGGGCAACAACGACGACCTGAACGAGTACCTCTCGGTCATTGGCGCGTCCGACGAGGACCTGCGCGCGTTCGTGGAGCGCCTGCGCACCATTGGCAAGCCCGTCGTGCTCGTGTTCTTTGGCGACCACCAGCCCGGCATCTCGCCGGCGTACAACGACGTGTCGTACCCGGGCGAGGAGGAGCCCGGCCACTCCGCGCGCACGTACCAGACGCGCTACGTGATCTGGGCAAACTACGACGTCGCGGGATGCGACCAGCTTGCGGCCGACGCGACGGTCTCCGCGTCCAACCTCGGCGCGACCCTGATGAACGCCATCGGCGCGCCGCTCAGTCGCTACCAGAAGGCCCAGCTCTTCTCGACCACCGTCGTTCCGCAGGTCAGTTCGCTGGGCTACCAGGCGCCCGACGGCACGTGGCATGCTATGTCCGACGCCCAGGGCGCCCAGGAGAAGGACCTTGCGGACCTGCGCACCATGTTCTACTACGAGTTTGGCTCGCGCGTGTAGGCGCCGGCCGCGCCGCACGCCGAATCGCGTCCGCCCGGGGGCCCTCCGTCTTCCATACTGAAGGCGGGGAAGCCCCCGCGCCCGTGCGCCACGCCGTGGCGGGAGGCCGCCTCACGGCCACGACCTGGGAGGATGCGATGTTCTGTCCAAGCTGCGGGAAGAGCGTTCCCGACGGAGCGAAGTTCTGCACGAACTGCGGCCGCGACCTGACGGCGCCCGCGCCGACCGCGCCGGATGCGCCGGATGCGCCGGCGGCACCCACACCCGCGCCGGCGAAGAGGCCGACGCCAAGGTGGCTCATTGCGCTCGTGGCCGTGCTTGCCGTTGCCGTGGTGGGCGTTGGCTCGTACGCGCTGACGCGCGCGGCCACGGAGCCGGGCGCGGACGCGTCGCAGACGGTGCGGAAGAAGGCCGACGGCGGCAAGAAGTCCGCAAAGCCCACGGGCGGAGCGAAGGCTGATGCGGGCAAGCCCGACGCCTCCGACACGTCTGGCGCGGACAACGCAGGCTCTGGCGCGAACTCTGGCGCGAACGAGAAGGACGGCGGTGCCGGCGGCAACGCCGTCACGGGCGACGCGTCCTACGTGGTCCGTGCGGAAGGCTATCAGTTTGCGCTGCCGAGCTATTGGCGCGGCAAGGTGGACGTGGTCGTGGACGAGGACGAGGTGGAGGTCTATCCCAAGGGATACGCGCCGACCGCAGGAGACGACCACGACAAGGGGGCGCTGGCGTCACTCGAGCTGGAGGACGGGACGGAGCCCGACGTCGCCGGCGACATCGGCAACTTCCTGGTGTACAGCCAGACCCTGGGCGGCCAGCACGTAGAGGTGTGGGCCACGAACTGGCCGTGGCTCGTGGCGAGTGGCAACGCTGGCGACACCGGGGTCTCGAGCACCAGCGAGCTTCGTGCGCTCGTGGACCTGTCCACCGGCGGCTCGCTCACCTACGACGACGCGGTGAGGCGCGGCGAGGGAGACGACCTCGTGGGCATGGGGGCGCACGACTACCTTTCGGCCGTGCCCTGGGACATAAAGGCCGTGGGCGCGGGCGCCTAGGACGTGGCGCCGGGCCCGTGGGGCTCCTCGCCCGTGGTGCCTCGCTCGCGCATCTGGTCCACGATGTCCTGCAGCGTCTTGCTATCGAGGTAGGATGCCGTGACCTTGCCCAGGTCGCGCCACATGGTGACCGTGGGGCACGTCTCGAACTGCGGGCAGATGCGGTCGTTTGTGCAGTCCAGGCAGTCGACGGGCGCGAGCGAGCCCTCCGCGGCGCGCAGGATGGCGCCGAGCGTGTACTGGCTGGGGTCGCGCGTGAGGCGATATCCGCCGCCCTTGCCGCGCAGGCTCTCCACGAAGCCCGCCTTGTGCATGAGCGAGACCACCTGCTCGAGGTACTTGCGCGATATGCCCTGGCGCTTGGCGACGTCGCCGAGCGAGACCCAGCCGGGGTGCGTCGCGAGGTCGCCCATGATGCGCAGGGCATAGCGTCCCTTTGTGGAGAACATGGAGGCCATGGCGACTACTCCTGCCCGTCGTGGGTGTGGGGCGGCATGACGCAGCTTGCCGTGGCGGTGGAGCCGGGCTTGTCCGATCCGTTCTGGAGCATCTCCTCGAGCGTGCGCCACGCGAGCTCCGCGCACTTCACGCGCGCAGGCATGTGGCTCACGTCCTTGAGGGAGGCCGCCTCGTCCAGGGCGGCGAGCTTGGAGTCGTCCGTCTCCTCGCCGCGGACCATGCGGCCGAAGAGCCGGCAGAGCTCGATGGCCTCCTGGGGGGTCTTGTCGACCATGAGGTCGCTCATCATGTCGGCCGAGGCCTGGCTCACGGCGCAGCCGTGACCCTGGTACGCGGCCTCCTCGATGCGGCCGTCGTCCCCGATGCGCACGGAGAACGTGAGCTCGTCCCCGCAGGAGGGGTTCACGCCGTGGTGCGTGAGGGTGGGGTCGTCCATCTGGTACTTGTAGTCTGGGTGAGCCACGTGGTCCATGAACTGGGCGTTGTAGAGGCTTGCCGGAGTAGAGCGGTCCATGCTACGCCTTTCCCGTGACGGCGCCGCCGAAGAGAGACCAGACCCTGTCCAGCCCCTCGACGAGCCTGTCGACGTCCTGCTTGTCGTTATAGAAGGCCACGCTGGCGCGGCACGTGGCGCCGTTCTCCACCTTGAGGTAGCTGAGCAGCGGCTGCGCGCAGTGGTGGCCGGCGCGGATGCACACCTGCGACATGTCCAGGATGGACGCGACGTCGTGCGGGTGCACGCCGCGCACGTTGAACGCCACCGCGCCTACGTGGCGGCTGCCGTCCGCCGGGCCGATGAGGTCGACGTAGGGCAGCGCCGCCAGCGAGTCGCACAGGTAGGTCGCGAGCTCGCGCTCGCGGCGCTCCAGCGCGTCCATGCCGTGGCCGGTGAGGTAGTCGATCGCGACGCCCGTCGCGAACGAGCCGGCCGCGTCCTGCGTGCCGGCCTCGAACTTCTGAGGCACCGGCGCCCAGACGGCATCTGTCTCGGTCACGGCGTCGATCATCTCGCCGCCCGTGAGGAACGGCGGCATGGCGTCGAGCACCTCGGGCTTTCCCCACAGCACGCCGATGCCCATGGGGCCGCCGAGCTTGTGCGCCGAGAAGGCCAGGAGGTCGCAGTCGAGGTCCCGCACGTCGACCGCGATGTGGGGGACGGACTGCGCGCCGTCGACCACCATGTACGCGCCGACCTCGTGCGCACGGCGCGCGATGGCCTTGACGTCGTTCTGGACGCCGAGGACGTTGGAGACCTGCGTGACGGAGACGATCTTGGTATGCGGACCGATCTTGGCGGCGACCTCCTCCGGCGTGATGCGGAAGTCCTCGTTCGGGCGCAGGTAAATGAGCTTCGCGCCCGTGCGCCTGCACAGCTGCTGCCACGGGATCAGGTTGGAGTGGTGCTCCATGATGCTGATGACGACCTCGTCGTCCGGGCCGAGCACGACCTTCGGACCAAGGGTCCTCGCGACGAGGTTCAGCGACTCGGACGCGTTGCGCGTGAAGACGATCTGGCTGCCCTGGGGGTTGCCCTTCTCGTCCACCGCGCCGATGAAGCGGGCGATCTTGTTGCGGGCCTCGTCGATCGCGGACGTCGCCTCGACGGAGAGGCGGTACAGGCCGCGCAGCGGGTTCGCGTTCATGGTGGTGTAGAACTCGCGCATGGCGTCGAGCACGACCCCGGGGCGCTGCGCCGTGGCCGCGCTGTCCAGGAACGTGAGGTCCGGGTTCTGGGAGAGGAGCGGGAAGTCTACCTTGTAGGGGCTCTTCTCGATGTCCTTGAGCTGCTGCTCGCTAAGCATTGCTTGCATCCTCCCTGGTAGTGGGTGCGGTGGGTTCGGCATCCGCGGAAAGCTCGATGCCGAGGGTGTCGATGAGGTCGCGCGCGACCTCCTGGCCGAGGACGGCCGCGGCGCGCTCGAAGACGGCCTTGCGGGCGAGCGGATGGGCGGCCTCGATGAGGGCGTCATCGAACAGGGCGCGGACGAAGAGGTCCTGCGCCTGCTCGCGCGAGAGGCCGCGGCCCATGAGGTAGTCCATCTGCTGGGGGTCGACGGAGCCGATCGTGGCGCCGTGGTTGCCCTGGACGTCGTCCTCGTCGCACAGGATGACGGGCATGGTCTTGTTGACGACGTCGTCTCCGTTCACGAGCACGGACTCGATCTCGTTGCCCTTGGAGCCGGAGCCGCCGTGGACGAGGTCGATCGTGGCACGCAGCGACTTGTGCGCGGCGTCGTTGAGGATGCCGGACTCGCGCACGTCCGCGCGGCCGTTCTTGCCGGCCATGCGCACGACGTGGTTGATGTCGAGCACCTGGGCGCCCTGGCCGAGGTAGTGGCTCTGGAGGTCGACGCGGGCGTTGTCGCCCCTGAGCGCGCAGCAGATGCCTGCGGCCGTGGTGCCCGCCCCGAGGAAGAACTGGCGGACCTCGACCGTGGCGCCCTCGTCCGCGGAGATGCCGACGGACTCGAGGTGCTGGTGGGCGTCGCCCTCGGCGACGACCTCGACGAGCCTGAGGCGCGCGCCGGACTCGACGACGATCCTGACGAGGGCGGCGGAGGTGCGCTCGACGTCGTCCGCGCCGTGGGAGACCACGACGACGGTGGCGTCGGCGTCGTGGCGGACCATGACGCCGCAGTCGCTGACGACGCCCGCGTTGGAGTCCACGTCCACGACGATGGGGGCATGGTTCTTCTCGCCCGCCCTGACCTCGACGTAGGTGGCGTCGGCGGCCTGGGAGGTAACCCAGTCGGTCACCTTGGGGCCCATGCCGGTCTCGACCTTGTCGAACAGGCGGGGGAGCGCGAAGTAGACGTCGCCCTTGCGGGACAGCTTGGGGACGGTGAGGGTGATGTCGTTGGTCTTGAGGTAGTTCCAGGTCTGCGCGGGCGGCGTGTTGACGCGCTCGAGGGTGACCATGGGCTCCGTCTTGGCGTTGTCTGCCATTAGCCGATCGCCCCTTCCATCTCTATCTTGATCAGGTTGTTCATCTCGACGGCGTACTCGAGCGGGAGCTCCTTGGAGACCGGGTCGGCGAAGCCGTTGACGACCATGGTCCTGGCCTCGGCCTCGGAGCAGCCGCGGCTCATGAGGTAGAGGACCGTGTCGTCGGAGATGCGCCCGATGGTGGCCTCGTGGCCGACCTGGGCGGTGTTGTTGCGGATGTCCATCTGCGGGATGGTGTCGGACCGGCTGATGTCGTCGAGCATGAGCGACGAGCAGCTGACCGTGGCGCGGGCGTTCTGGGCGTCCTTGCCGACGAAGACGGACGAGCGGAACGTGTTGACGCCGCCGTCCTTTGAGATGGACTTCGCGTCCGCGGAGACGTTAGTGTCCTTGCCAAGCAGGATGAACTTGCAGCCGGTGTCGAGGTCCTGCGTGGCGCCGGAGAACGTGATGCCCGTGTACTCGCAGCTGCCGCGATCGCCCTTGAGGATCGTGGTGGGGTAGAGGTAGCTGACGTGGCTGCCGAACGACCCCGACACCCACTCCATCTTGGAGTCGGCGCCGACGGTGGCGCGCTTGGTGTTGAGGTTGTACATGTTCTTGGACCAGTTCTCGATCGTGGAGTAGCGCAGGCGCGCGTGGTCCTTCACGAAGAGCTCGACCGCGCCGGCGTGGAGGTTCGCCTCGTAGTACTTGGGCGCGGAGCAGCCCTCGATGAAGTGGAGGTCCGCACCGGGCTCGACGATGATGAGCGTGTGCTCGAACTGGCCGGCGCCCTGGGCGTTGAGGCGGAAGTAGCTCTGGAGCGGGTAGTCCAGGTGCACGTCCTTGGGGACGTACACGAACGAGCCGCCGGACCACACGGCGTAGTGCAGCGCCGCGAACTTGTGGTCGGTGGGCGGGATGAGCGTGCCGAAGTACTCGTGCACGACGGGCTCCCACTTGGGGTCGTGGAGCGCGTCCTCGATCGTGGTGTAGACGACGCCCTGCTTCGCGACCTCCTCGCGCATGTTGTGGTACACGATCTCGGAGTCGTACTGGGCACCGACGCCCGCGAGGGACTCGCGCTCGGCCTCGGGGATGCCGAGGCGCTCGAACGTGTCCTTGATGTCGGCGGGGACGTCGTTCCAGTCCTTGGCCTGCTTCGTCTTGGGGCTGACGTACGTTGAGATGTGGTCCATGTCGAGCCCGGCGATGCTGGGTCCCCAGTTGGGGGCCATCTGCTTGTCCTGGTAGATCTCGAGCGCCTTCAGGCGCATGTCGAGCATCCACTGGGGCTCGTCCTTCTTGGCGCTGATGGAGCGCACGATGTCGGGCGTGAGGCCGTCGGCGTAGCGCTCGTATCCCTCCTCCGACTTCACGAAGTCGTAGAGGGAGCGGTCGACGTCCTCGACCTCGGTCCTCTTGCTCTTCTCGGCCATTGCTACGCCTCGACCTTCTGGCCAGCGGGCGCCTGCTCGAAGCGGGCGAAGCCGTTCTGGTCGATGTCGTCGATGAGCGACGCGGGGCCCTCGGCGACGAGATGGCCCTTGACCATGACGTGGGTCTTGTCGACGTCGAGCTTCTCGAGGATGCGGGTGTTGTGCGTGATCATGAGCAGGGCGCCGTCGCACTCCTTGCGGTAGGCCTCGATGCCACGGCTGACCACGGAGAGGGCGTCGACGTCCAGTCCGGAGTCGGTCTCGTCGAGGATGGCCAGCTTAGGCTGGAGGAGAAGGAGCTGGAGCATCTCGACCTTCTTCTTCTCGCCGCCGGAGAAGCCGACGTTAAGCTCGCGCGTGAGGAAGCCCTGGTCCATGTCGAGCTGGTCGCAGATCTCGCCGACGCGCTGGCGGAACTTGCGCGCGGTGGTCTTGAGCTCCGGGCGCATCTGGGTGATGGTGCGCAGGAAGCTGTACAGGGGGACGCCGGGGACCTCGACGGGAGCCTGGTAGCTGAGGAAGATGCCGGCGAGCGAGCGCTTGTCGGGGGTCTTGTCCGTGATGTCCTCGCCGTCGAAGGAGATGGCGCCGCCGGTCACCTTGTAGACGGGGTCGCCCATGATCACGTGGCCGAGCGTGGACTTGCCTGCGCCGTTTGGCCCCATGAGGACGTGGGTCTCGCCCGCGCCCACGGAAAGGTCGATGCCATGGAGGATGGGCTTCTCGTCCGTACCTGCGGAAAGCCCTGAGATGGTGAGTAGCTGTGACATGACGCCTCTCTCTGCTTCGGGAAGTTCCGAATTGTCTGTGCCGGGGCGGTCGCGTGTCTGTCGTGGCGGTCTCGGCGTAAATCCTACTTACGAAGGGGGATTTTACCCCGACGTGCGCGGTGTTTTCAATCGTTTGGGGCATGTTTTTCTTTGGTCACAGCTAATTCATGGTGCAGAGGTGGGAATTTGGGTGTGGACGGAGGTAGGGCAGCAGGCGACCTAAAGCGTGCGGTACACACCAAGGGCCATCCTGCGCGGTCCGCAGCCTCGTGCCGGGTGTGCGCAGGAGCCATTGCGGATGGGGTGCACACCCGCCCCCAGCTTTTGCGACTTTACGGGGTTGGTGCTGGTGTGTGATGGGTATTGCGGGGCAAGGTCGCACACCCGGCCTTCAGCTCACGAGACCTCGCAAGTCTGCCTCGGGTGTGTTGCGAGAAGAGGGGGCCGCAGCCAGAAATCCCAGGGTGTGTTGCGCGAAATGAAAGGAAGCCCCGGGTGTGAAACATTCCATGTTGGTTTAATTTGTCATAGCAGGAGGTATGTGGCATGCACTGCGAAGCGCCCGACTACGTTCTTGGTACACACCAGGCGGCTTTCGTCGCGGGATGTCCCTCCGCGCAACACACCCGCTCCGAGTTTGCGCCGGTGCGCAAGGTCAGGCGGGGTGTGTGCGGGGGTGCCAAAGCCGAGGGTACACACTCGCGCTCACTTAGCGCGATTTCTTAAGCTCGCCTCTGGTGTGTTGCCGAATAAGGCGCATGATGCCAGGGACGGGCGGGTGTGTTGCGCCAAATGCGAGATCATCTTGGGTGTGGTACATGCGCAAGAGATTCAATAATGTATGATTGCAGGCAGATGGGCCTCGTCACGAGCTTTTTGATTACAACCCGGGTACATACCTGAAGGTTTCTGTCGCGGGACACTCGGCCGCGCAACACACCCGCCCCGAGCTCGCGCGGATGCGCAAGCTCATCCGGGGTGTGTGCGGCAGCGCCAAAGCTGCAGGTGTGCTCCAAGAGTCATTTCGCGAAGCTTAGAGTTTTCATCTTGGGCGTGCTGGGTTTCCGCATATGGGCGCACCTTTTGCGAGCTCGTTTATCCAGCGGGGCCGGTGGGGCGTGTGGGGGTCTGCCTTGCGGCCGCGCAAGACTCACTCTGCAAAGGCCATAGCCTCGTCGCGGGAGTCCCCCAGCGCATTGCCTCTGTTGCCCGCATTTAGTCTCAGGCACGAGGGGATGTATCTTCGCCGCGTGCCATGCTCAGATGGAAAACGTTGCCGGCGTTGGCATGTCTTTGTTTGTGTGTGCGTGCGTCCGATGCTGCGCGAATTTGCAAACGCCTAATCTGGCCGTCGCGAGGGCAGTGCCCAGGGGGCGCTTTTCCAGACGACCTCTCCCGATTTCAAGATCTGGGACGGGTGAGGAAGAATCCTGTTCAGGAAGGCGTTCCTCTTTTCACCTATGGCTGGGGTGCTCTTTCGAAGGCGATACCCAATCGCCCGCGCGATGTCCATCACCAGACGGTTTCTTAGGGAACTCGTCACCACTTGCGTAATGGTCACGTTGAACATGGTGCAGCCCTCGCCCCTCAGGACGTACTCCCTCGTCACGTCGCGGTCGACGTCCTTGTGATACGCCTTGCCAAGGTATTCCACCGCTACGTTCGACTTCGGGTAATAGAGGTCCACCACATAGTAGGGCGTCCCCGCAATCGCGGATGACCCTCCCGAAAGTTCGACCATCTGGTTGAGCACAGGTTTTGGAAGCCCATACCCTCCCATCCTCCTGCTAACGGACAGCAGCATGGCTGTCGCGGTTTCCATGGGAGACCTGGAGCCCTCGTGCACCCATCTCAGCGCCCTGCGCGCCTTCGAGGCGTTCTTCACGTTCCTAAACTGAGCGAGAAACCCATGGAGCCGCTTGATCGTCGTCAGCTGCGGTCGCCTGACAAATCCCGTAGGTCCCTCGCAAGGGTAATAGCAGCCGCACAGGCTGCATCCCAGAATCGCGAGCTCCATCTCGTCGAGGCTGTTTGCCATCTGCAGGAAGGCAAACTCCGGGGTCGATAGGTATATCCCCTCATCGAGCCTGATGACGGCGTTCTCCGGTAGCGCACGGCCCCAAGAGTGCCGCACGCAAACGTCGTTTCTCCTTCTGCTGGCCCCCTTCGGGACGAGCATGTCCAGGGGGTTGACGCGCCCGTCGTCCCATTCGGCCAGAGCGCATATCTTCGGGAGGAGCGCTCGCGTTTCTGCGATGATGCCGCTGGTGCGGCCGATTCCAAATGTCGGCTTCGGGCCCGCGCCGCCCCGTCCGCCCGCTACGAGTGGCCAAATGCCGGGGCTGCACATAAGCCACAGCGCCGTCCTATGTGAGATGTAGATGCTCATGCGGGTATGGTGCCATGCGGCACTTGCAGATGGCCTTCACCCCGCTTTCCGCTGTCTGCTGCACCTGTCACCTCTCGTCGCAAGCCCGTCGCTCTCGCAGGTAGACGCTGCGGGCGAGAAGAGCGTCCATCCGCTCCTCGGCCTTTGCGCCCAATGGCTGGCATCCGTCCTCCACGGGAACAACACGAAGCCCCCGCGCTCACTCCTGTCGCACTCGCGCGTTGCCCACGCATTAACATCTGCGTCGAGTTTGCCCGGGTGCGGCGCTGTGGGCGTTGCGTCTGCTAGTATTTCTCGTGTCGGGGCGTCGGCTCGGGGCCAACGCGGCCACGGCGGGGGAGAAGGCCATCTTGGACGCTTGGCACTCGTTCGGAAAGTTCATCGGCGCCCACATGGCGCCCATCGCCATCGCGTGCGTCGTGGCGGCGTGCGCGTTTCCCGCGCAGCTGTCCCACCTCGCGCCCGCCGTCCCGTGGCTCTTCGCGCTCGTGTCCTTTCAGGGCGCACTCACCAACGGCCTTCGCAACCTGGCAGAGGCTGCAAGGCGGCCGGCCCCCATGCTGATCACGATCGCCTTCGCGTCCGGCGTGATGCCGGTCGTCGCGTTTCTGCTGGCCAGGGCCCTGTTTGGCAGCAGCGTGCACCTGGTTACCGGCATCGTGCTCGAATACAGCGTTCCCGTCGCGGCAATCTCCACCATGTGGATATCGATGTACGGGGGCAACGTCGCGCAGGGCCTGGCAACGCTCATGGTCTCGTCCGTCATCGCCCCGGTGACCATACCCGCCACGCTGCAGGTCCTTCTCGGCCATGCCGTGCGCGTCGACGCCTTACCCATGGTGCTCAACGTCGTGCTCACCGTCGCGCTCCCCGCCGTCCTCGGCATGGTCCTGAACGACGCCACGCGCGGATGGGCCGCCCGGCGTCTCTCGCCGGACCTCATGCCGGCGGCGCGGGTCGCCATCGTCCTGGTCATCGCCTCCAACTCAACGTCCGCGGCTCCGTACCTCACCAACCTCACGTCCCGGCTCGTGGGCGTCCTGGTCTTCATCCTGCTGTTCGCGTCCACGGGATATCTCGCGGGGCTCGCCCTCGCGCGCGTTGCCGGGCAGGACGTCCCCGGCACGGTGTCCATGGTCTTCCAGTGCGGCATGCGCAACATCTCGTGCGGCGCGGTCATCGCGGCGCAGTTCTTCCCGCCGGCGGTCATGTTCCCCGTCGTGGCGGGCACGCTGTTCCAGCAGGTGCTTGCCGCAACGTACGGCAAGGTCATGGGCAGGGTCCTCGGCGTCCGGCCCGATGCGCCCGCCCCTGGCGACGCAACGTCCGCAACGTCCGTGCCAACAGCACCGGCGGCGCACTGACGGCCTTCTCGACCCCGGCCGGCCTCACCTTCCGGAAGCGGCCCGTGCGCCGCTCCTCTCCGTCGGCACGGCGGTCCCCACCTCGTCCCTCCGCCCCATGCAGAAAGGCCGCACCCATGCGTTTGCAAGATTTCGCATCCAAGATCTTCTCGTCCAACCTCCTCTCAAAGCCGGAAGCCCGCATCGTGGCGGCAAACTTCCTCATGCAGCTGGGGCTCCAGGCCATATACTTCGTGGGCATCATCGGATGCGCCACCTACGACCTGGGTGCCGATGCGCTCGTCGTCTCCTCGCTCGTTCTGGTGCTCAACGTCATGCTCGTGGTCATGAGCTTCGTGGCAGGCCCCCTGGTCGACGCCGTGGGTCCCAGGCGCACGCTCGCGGCCACGCTTTCCGTCATGGCGGTGGCGGGGCTCGCCGGCTGGCTCCTGCCGCTGAGCTACGCGCTTCTCTACGCCCTTGCCGCCGTGCAGGGCGCGGCATTCGGCGTCGGGAGCACCTCCATGGACGCCTATCCGCGCTTCGTGTCTGACGACCCGCGCTACCTGCAGAGGGTCAACAGCCTCGTCTACACCGCCACCAGCGTGGCCGTCATCGCGGGGCCGGCGCTCGGCGGCCTCATCGTGAGCGCGCTTCCCACAAAGTGCGACTTCGCGATCATGGCGTTCGCGTCGCTTCCGGCGCTCGCGCTCGTCTGGGCAACGGTCGAGAAGATCGCGCCCTCTCGGCAGCGGCCGGCGTCCGGGGAGGCCGGCGCCACGGGCATGGGCACCGCGGGCACGGGCGACGGCGACCCCGACCTTAAGGCGTGCCCCGCGACCGGCGTGCGCGGGTTTCTCGGCGACCTTGCCGAGGGCGTGCGCGTCACCTGGCAGAGCGAGGGCCTGCGTACGCTCTTCCTCATCGGGTTCCTGGGGTTCTTCGCGTACGGCGCGTTCGACTCGCTCGAGTCGCTGTTCTACCGCGACGTGCTGCGCGCCGGCGCGCAGTGGATGGGATGGCTCTCCGCGATAGCGGGCGTCGGCGGCACGCTGGGCTCGCTTGCGGTCCTGCGGATTCCCTCGCGCAGGCTCGACATGACGGCACTGTCCGCGATGCTCCTCGTCACGGGGGTGGGGTCCATGCTATACGTCGGCACGGCGTCCGTCGCGTGGGCGTGCGTGGGCCAGCTGGTCAGCGGGCTGGGCTTTGGCGCCATGGGGCCAACGCGCACCACGCTCGCGCAGGCGCGCTGCGACGTCGCCCACGTCGGGCGCGTCACGTCCGTCATGCGCGTCGGCATGAACAGCGCGGGCGTGCTGCCGCTGCTGGTGGCGCCGTTCGTGGCGGACGCCCTTGGCGTGCAGGCCACGCTGTTTGCGGCGTCGGCCATGGTCGCTGCCGTGGCGGCGCTGTTCGTGGCGCGCACCCGCTCGCGCCGCGAGCTCCTGGGCTAGCGTCTTGCGCCGGCCGCGTCGCCGGCGTGACGGCAACGTAACGGTGCGGTTGCGCCCCGCGCCGGCGCGGCGCTCGCCCGGCCGGCTTTGCGTATCATGGTCGTGACACACGTGCGGCACGCCGTGCCGCAGACCCAACCTGCAAGGAGGGCAGACATGGCACTGTCCCAAGACGACGTGGCGGGCATCGCGGACTACGCGCGCATCGCGCTCACGCCGGACGAGCTCGAGCAGATGACCACGTACATGAACGAGGCCGTCGAGCTGCTCGAGCCCATTCGCGAGTACGACCTCGAGGGCGTCGAGCCGACGTTTCACCCAATCGGGGACCTCTCCAACGTGATGGGGGCCGACGTCGTGGACGATTCCGTCCGCGCGCTGCCCATCGACCGGGCGCTCGAGAACGCGCCGTCCGCGCACGGCCGCTACTTCCGCGTGCCCTCCATCCTGGGCGACTCAGAGGAGGACTTCTGATGGCGAGCCTCGACTCACTTTCCGCCGCACAGATCGCGGCCGGCGTCCGCAACGGAGACTTCACGGCCACGGAGGTGGCGCGGGCCGCGCTGGACGCCATAGACGGCCGCGAGAAGGACGTCCAGGCGTTTCTGCAGGTCTCCGCGGACCTCGCGCTGAAGGCCGCCGCGCGCACGGACGCGCGTCGCGCCGCGGGCGAGAAGATCGGCCCCCTTGCCGGCGTGCCCGTGGCCTTCAAGGACAACATGCACCTGGTCGGGACGCGCACCACCTGCGCGTCCAGGATGCTCGAGAACTACGAGTCCGTGTTCACGGCCACGTGCGTGCGGCGCATGCTCGACGCGGGCGCCACGCCCGTCGGCAAGGCCAACATGGACGAGTTCGCGTTCGGCAGCACCACGGAGTCCTCCGCGTTCCACCGCACCAACAACCCGTGGGACACCTCGCGCGTGCCGGGCGGCTCGTCGGGCGGGTCGGCCGCGGCCGTCGCCGCGGGCGAGGCCACGCTCGCGCTCGGCTCCGACACGGGCGGCTCCATCCGCCAGCCGGCCAGCTTCTGCGGCGTCGTGGGCATGAAGCCCACGTACGGCGCCGTCAGCCGCTACGGCGTCGTCGCGTTCGGCTCCTCGCTCGACCAGGTGGGACCGTTCGGCCGCCGCGTGGAGGACGTTGCCCTCGCCATGAACGCGCTCACCGCGCCCGGCCGCGACCCGCTCGACTCCACCAGCCAGGACTGCGCCGTCGACTTCCTCGAGCACCTCGACGATCCCGTCGACGGCCTCGCGGTCGGCGTCGTGCCGGAGCTCATGGAGGCCAAGGGCCTCTCGCAGGAGGTGCGCAGCGCCCTTGCGGCCGCGCTCGACTCCCTGCGCGACCAGGGCGCCCGCGTGGTGGAGGTCGACCTTCCCAACATCGCGTCCGCCATCGCCGCGTACTACGTCATCGCCCCGTGCGAGGCGTTCAGCAACCTCGCGCGCTTCGATGGCGTGCGCTACGGCTACCAGGAGCCGGACTGCGCCACGCTCGCGCAGCAGACGTCGCTCTCGCGCGCCCACGGCTTCGGCGAGGAGGCGAAGCGCCGCCAGATGCTCGGCGCGTACCTGCTCTCCAGCGGCGTGTACGAGAAGTACTACTATCCCGCGCAGCAGGTCCGCACCCTCATCACGCAGGACTACGCCCGCGCGTACCAAAGCTGTGACGTCATCCTGCTGCCGAGCGCCCCCACGACGGCGTGGCGCTTCGGCGACGTGAGCGACCCCACGCAGATGTACGCGTCCGACATGTTCACGATCTCCAACAACATCTGCGGCAACGGTGGCGTCTCGGTCCCGCTGGGCCTTTCCGCCCAGACGCACATGCCCGTCTCGGCGCAGCTGCAGGGCCCCGCGTTCAGCGACCGCAGGCTGCTCCGGTTCGCCCGTGCGATCGAGCGCGGGGTTGACCAGGGCCTGGGCCTGGGAGGCGGCGCCCCCGTCGCGCCCGCGTTCGCCGGAAGGGGAGGTGACCTGTGATGAGGAAGCTCGAGGACGTCCTCAAGGACTGGGAGGCCGTGATCGGCCTCGAGGTGCACACGGAGCTCACCGCGCTCGACACCAAGATGTTCTGCAACTGCCGGCTTTCGCACGACGACCCGCCCAACACGAACGTGTGCCCCGTCTGCCTGGGCATGCCCGGCGCGCTGCCGGTGCCAAACCGCAAGGCCATCCAGTCCATCGTGATGGCCGGCCTTGCCACCAACTGCCAGATCATGAAGCACTCCATGTTCTATCGCAAGCACTACTTCTATCCGGACATGGCTAAGAACTTCCAGACCACGCAGGGCCCGGTCGCGTTCTGCATGCACGGCCACCTGGACCTCGAGGTCGAGGGCGCCGGCGCCGCGGAGCGCCCACTGTGGGAGGACGTCGCCGCGGACGGCGAGACCCCAATCGCGCGCGCGGAAGACGGCTCGTACACGGTACCCATCCGCATCCTGCGCATCCACATGGAGGAGGACGCCGCGAAGATGGTCCACTCCGGTGGCGAGGAGGGCCGCATCACCGGCGCGTCCGAGTCGTTCATCGACTACAACCGCTGCGGCACGCCACTCATCGAGCTCGTGACGGAGCCCGACCTCCGCACGCCGGAGGAGGCGCGCCTGTTCATGGAGAAGCTGCAGCAGACGTTCAAGACGCTCGGCATCAGCGACTGCTCGCTCGAGAACGGCTCAATGCGCTGCGACGGCAACATCAGCCTGCGCCGCCGCGGCGAGACCCGCCTGGGCACCAAAGCCGAGATGAAGAACATCAACTCGTTCAAGAGCCTGCACGACGCGCTCGAGTACGAGATCTGCCGCCAGGCGGAGGTGCTCGAGGAGGGCGGCATCATCTACCAGGAGACGCGCCACTGGGAGCCCAGCCGCCGGCGCACCGTCGTCATGCGCGTCAAGGAGACCGCGGACGATTACCGCCTGTTCCCGGACCCCGACCTCGCGCCGTTCGACCTGACGGACGACTTCATCGAGGAGGCCCGCGCTCGCATCCCGGAGCTTCCGGACGCCAAGGCGGCCCGCTACGTGGCGGAGCTGGGACTGAAGCGCGCCGACGCCCGCCAGATCGCCGGCGACCCCGCCGTCGCGTCCTTCTTCGAGGAGGCGCTCGAGGGCGCGCCGGCAAAGGTCGTGGCAACCATCGCCAACGTGATGGTGAACCTGGCGCCGAGCTTCGATGCGCTGACTCCCGCGCAGGTGAGGCGGGTTGCCGGGCTTCTCGCCGAGGACGCCATCACCTTCGCCCAGGCGCGCGAGGTGCTCGAGGCGGTCAACGGCACCGACGAGGACCCGGAGCGCGTGGTGGACGAGCGCGGCATGCGCCAGGTGACGGACACAGCGGCGCTCGAGCCCATCGTGGACGAGGTCCTCGCATGCTGCACCGACCAGGTCCAGCAGTACCATGACGGCAACAAGAAGGTCGTGGGCTACCTGGTGGGGCAGTGCATGAAGGCGAGCCATGGCACCGGCAACCCCAAGCTGTTCAACAAGCTGCTGACCGCGCGGCTCGAGGCGTGATCGACGAGGGGACCATCGCGGCGGCCGCCTAGCGTCCCGCAAGGATCGTGAGCGCCTCCCGGCACCACTGCTGGGGGGCGCTCGCGCGCGGCGTGCGCGCGGCCACGGGCACAAGCGTCACGCCCTGGCGCCGCGCGCATCGAAGCGCGCGCCACAGGTGGTAGTCGTTCGACACCACGCACAGCTGCCGCCCCGCAAGCCCCGCGTCGCGTAGCGCCTCGAGCGAGAAGGACACGTTCTGCCTGGTGTTCGCTGCACGTGGCTCCAACAGGAGCTGCGTTGTCGGCACGCCTCGATCCTGCAGGTAGCGTGACATTGCCTCCGCCTCAGTCGGCTCGCCGGGCCGCGTGGCCGAGACACCGCCCGAAAGCACGGCCACACGGCCGGGATGTCCAAGCAGAAGGCTTGCGGCCACGTCGAGCCTTCGGGCCAGCGTCTGGCAGGGCCTGCCGTCGCGCACGGCGGCGCCAAGCACTATGAGCACGCTCTTCTCGCCCGGCGCGGGCGCGTTTGCGTACGCTGCGCGCATCCTGGCGAACACGTACCCAAACACGGCGGCGCAGGCGATGCCCAGCGCAAGCGCCGCAACCGCAAGCACGCGCAGCGGCGGGGACGCGACCGTCGCGGACGTCGCGAGGGGAGCTGCCGCCGCGCCGGCGGACGCGACGGCGACGGGCGCCATGCCGATGGTGGGACGGCCAGGATGCCGTGCGAGGTAGGCTGCGTTCGAGGCGCACGAAGCCGCGAAGGCGAGCGCGCAGACAACCCAAAGGAACGTGCTCGGGCGCGGCGCCCCGGCGGGAAGCGCCATCGCGAGAAACGCGACGCCAAGCGCAAGCGAGGCCGCGCAAACGGCGTAGACCACGGGTCGCCAGCGGCGCTCGGAGCCTCCGAGCGTGGAGGCTCGCGCGGGGCGCACGGCGACAGCCCCGCGTGCCCCATGCGAGGACGCTTGAGGGTGGCTTGAGGGTTTAGCTGGGCGTTTGTTCATAACTGCTCCAAATTGTCTGCACATTCACGAAGCCCCCATGACGCTTAACGCCTGCTTCGGGACGGCTTGGGGATACCTAAAAACCTACGTGCCATCTGGTAAAAGGCTCCCTTCTCGCATTCGAGAGACATGCGGTCCAAAACGGGTGGGCCGGGGTCGTGACGACGTGCGCGCGGCGGATTTTGGGAAGCGACGTCCTCAAAATGATAGAATCTTCGGGACCTTACAAACGACGATGCAATACGAAAGAGGCGGGTTTTGAAGCGAAATAAGGCCCAAAAAGCTATAGCTGCCGCACTCTCCGCGACGCTAGTCTTCTCCGGCGCAGCCGTTCCTGCGCTCGCAACTCCCTCCAGCTCCGAGCTGAAGTCACAGCTGAGTGACGCCCAGGCGAAGCTGAACAGCCTATACGCAAAGGCGGAGCAGGCCTCCGAGGACCTGAACCAGACGAAGGTAGAGCTCGACCAGACAAACTCCAAGATCAACTCCCTTAACTCCGACATCGAGAAGACGCAGGCGGAGCTGAAGGAGAAGCAGGCCGTCCTGAGCAAGCGCGTTGCCGCGAACTACAAGTATGGCGACACCGACCTGCTGAGCATCCTGCTTGGCTCCGACTCGTTCGATACGCTTACGAGCAACATCGTGTACGCGAACAAGGTGAGCGAGAAGGACTCCAACGCCATCAACGACGTCAAGACGCTCGAGAGCCAGCTGTCGTCCCAGAAGTCCGAGCTCGAGGAGCAGAAGGCCTCCCAGGAGAAGCTCGTGGCCGACAAGAAGGCCCAGAGCGAGGCCTTGAACGCGCAGTCCCAGAAGGCGCAGGACTACGTGAACAGCCTGAGCTCCGAGGTGCAGAAGGCGCTTGCCGAGGAGCAGGCGGCGCGTGAGGCCGCGGCGAAGAAGGCTGCCGAGGAGGCTGCCGCGAAGGCCCAGGCCAACGGCGGCGCGTACTACACGCCCGATAACAACGCGAGCACCCAAGGCAACGCAAACTCCAACAAGGGCAACTCCGATTCCGGCAAGAGCAACAACTCCGGTTCGAACTCGAGCAAGGGGAACACCAATTCCGGCACGAACTCGAGCAAGGGCAATGCCGGCACGGGCTCCAACGCGGGTGCCAGCTCGAACAAGGGCAACGGCAATGCGGGCGCCAGCTCGAACAAGGGCAACGGTGGCTCGAGCTCCAATGCGGGAGGCAGCTCGAACAAGGGCAGTTCCAGCGTCTCCGGCGCATGGCGCAACACCGTCATCGCGGCGGCGACGCGCATGGTCGGCGGCACCTACGTCTGGGGTGCCTCTGACCCCGGTTCCAAGACGTTCGACTGCTCGGGACTTACGAGCTATGCGTACGGCGTCGCGGGCATCGGCATCAGCCACAGCTCCGCGTCGCAGGCCTCGTTCTGCACGAAGCCGATCTCCCAGGCGGTACCTGGCGACGTCGTCTGGCGTCCCGGCCACGTGGGCATCTACATTGGCGGAGGTGTCACGATCGAGGCGTTCTCGCCCAGCCAGGGCATTGGCTACGGCAGCGTGAGCAGCTTCTCCAGGTGCGGCTCGCCCGTGTAGGCTGCGGGTCGGCACTAGAAAAACTTGTTTGAGAAGGGCGCGTCCAAGGGGCGTGCCCTTTTTCCTACGCGTGTAGAATTGCGTTCGCGGGCGACAACCTACCATTCGCGGATGGCGATACGGACATGTGTTCGCATACCGGGCGTTGGGGTATAGCTGAAACCATCCGCAACAGAGCGTGATGACAGAATCTCAACGTCCGAGGAGGAAACATGGCGAACAGGTTCGTTCTCAATGGCATCTCTTATCACGGTTCAGGGGCCATCAAGGAGATTCCGGGCGAGCTCAAACGTCGCGGCTACGACCACGTCTTCGTGAGCTCTGATCCTGACCTCGTGAAGTTTGGCGTGACGTCCAAGGTGACGGACTTGCTGGACGAGACGGGCATCAAGTGGGACCTCTACGACGAGGTGAAGCCCAATCCCACGATCAAGAACGTTCAGGATGGCGTCGAGGCGTTCAAGAAGAGCGGCGCGAGCGCGATCGTGACCATTGGTGGCGGCTCCGCGATGGACACGGCGAAGGCCATCGGCATCATCGCCAACAATCCCGAGTTTGCGGACGTCAAGAGCCTCGAGGGCGTTGCCGACACGAAGAGGCATGCCGTCTTCACCATTGCGGTCCCGACGACGGCCGGCACGGCCGCCGAGGTCACCATCAACTACGTGATCACCGACCCGGAGAAGGAGCGCAAGTTTGTCTGCGTAGACACCAACGACATCCCCGACGTGGCGGTTGTCGACCCCGACATGATGGCATCCATGCCGGTTGGGCTTACCGCATCCACGGGCATGGATGCGCTCACGCACGCCATCGAGGGCTACACCACGAAGGGCGCGTGGGAGATGTCCGACATGTTCCACTACAAGGCCATCGAGATCATCAGCCACAACCTGCGCGACGCCGTCCAGGAGGCCAAGGACAAGAAGCCTGGCCACGGTCGCGAGCAGATGGCGCTTGGCCAGTACATCGCGGGCATGGGCTTCTCGAACGTCGGCCTGGGCATCGACCACTCCATGGCGCACACGCTGTCTGCGCACTATGACACGCCGCACGGCGTCGCCTGCGCCATGCTGCTGCCCATCTCGATGGAGTTCAACAAGCCGGTCGCCGCGCACAAGCAGGCTGGCGTCGCACGCGCCATGGGCGTGTACGAGGAGGGCATGACGGACGAGCAGGCCGCGGATGCCGCAATCGCCGCCGTTCGCAAGCTGGGCGAGGACGTCGGCATTCCCAAGACGTGCAAGGGCCTCGTCGAAGAGGATCTCGACCAGCTGGCGGCAGACGCTCTTGCCGATGCCTGCTACCCCGGCAATCCGCGTGAGGCGACCCCCGAACAGGTGAAGGACATGTTCCGCCAGATCATGGCGTAGACTGTCGAGAAGAGGACTTTACGGGGCGGTGCCCATGCGGGCGCCGCCCCGATGCTCCTCTCGAGGAGCGACGCGGCTTTTCTCGATCGACCCGACGGCAGGACGATGCAACGCGTGGGAGGTGACCGTGGCCGATAATCTGATTGACTACGCAAGGTGGCGCGGCGACCTTGACTTTGCCGAGCGACCCTTCAACGACGTGGACGCCCTGGTGCTTGCGACGTTGAGCTACATCGACCTCGTCGGCATCGTCCCGAACGAGGCGGCTGGCGGGACGGTCGGGGTAGGCGCTGCCCTGGGCGAGCTCCTGGAGCTCTCAGGGGGCGACGTCACGCCGTACGTGCGGTCGCTTGCAACGATCGATGCGGGATACCTCAAGGCGGTTGTGGAAAGTCGTCGCTTCGGGCGTCTGAGAATCGGACGGTACGTGGACGTGATGGACCACGATCGAGCAGTTCAGTTTGCCGCGGTTGAGGTACTGTTGCCGCCTGGGTCCGTGATGGGTTGCGAGGGAGGCATTCGCTACGTGTCGTTTCGTGGCACGGACCTAACGCTTGCCGGCTGGCGAGAGGACTTCATGCTGAGCTTCGAGGTGACCGGTGCCCAGAGGCTTGCGGCGAACTACCTGAGCAGGGCCTTGGAGGCCTCTGCGACAGCGGGGGAGCCGCTTATGGCGGGCGGGCACTCCAAGGGCGGAAACCTGGTCTCGTATGCGGTCGCGGCTATGCCGAAGACGCTTGCGGACCACCTGCTTCGGTGCTACAGCTTCGATGGGCCCGGGCTTGATGGGCGCGTTGTCGAGCGCGACGCGCGCGATGCCATCGGCGACAGGTTCGTGCGCTACCAGCCCGCGTATAGCGTCATAGGGCAATTGTTCGACCGGGCAGACGAGCCAAGGACGTATGTCGCAAGTACGGGCTCGGGCATGCTCCAACACGATCCGCTCACGTGGAGGGTTCTTCCCTCTGGATTTGTGCTTGCCGGCGGGCTCGACCCAGACGCCGCTGCGTTCGATGCCGCCCTCGACGAGTGGATGGGGCCCGTGGACATGGGCGAGCGCGAGCGATTCACGAACGAGTTCTTCGACATCCTGTCCGCCGGTGGCCCGGAGCTTACCGACGTGACGTCTCGCGAGGGGCTGCCGAAGGTGATGACCGCGGCAAACGGCGCAAGCGACCAGACGAAGCGCCTGGTGTGGAAGCTCGTGGAGTGCGTCGTGGCAAAGCAGGCGGAAAGAACGTCAGACGTCGTCCGCAGGGCGTACGAGGGGGTCGTCCAGAGCGCGCGCAATGCGGCGGGCGGCCTTGCGGTGTCGCTTCCGCGCCGCCAGTCGCATGCTGAATAAACGTTGCCGTAACACACGGCATGCTTTATTGCGATAAAGTATTCTCCACGCAACGACTGTCGCGAGGAGCGCACATGACAGAGGAACAGACGCAGAGGCTGCGCGAGGAGGAGGACAGGCTGTTCGCAGCGTTCGGGTCGCTACGCGATGCGAACGAGGCGCGTGCCTTCCTGTTGGACGTGTGCAGTCCGAAGGAGATCGAGGACCTGGCCCAGAGGCTTCAGGTGGCCACGCTGCTCTCGGACGGCTGCTCTTACGTGGACGTGTCACGCAAGACCGGCGCGTCCTCAACGACCGTGAGTCGCGTCTCGAAATGCCTCAACGGCGAGGTGGGCGGCTATCGTACCGTGTTGTCGCGCCTGGAGGGCGGCGTCTAGGAACATGTGCCGCGCCTGCGTGTCAGGCAGGTGTCGTACTTGTAGAGTTTTTACCGAACTTGTCATCGTTCGTTCAGAATTACATACGATTTCGTGGCTCGTACCTGCGCATGTGCCTACATCCAGCGTTGCCACGTTCGTCAAACGCAGCTCAATCGCAGCGGCCCCGTGACGCGAGCGCGGGAGCCTCATCGCAAGGTCCGCGACGGCCGCGCGTCGCCGCATGACACATGCCGCGAAGCGCGGTGAGAGGAGTCCGCACATGCCCAACAACATGATCGACATCGTTCACTTGAACAAGTACTTCGGCGACCTGCACGTACTCAAGGACGTGAGCCTCTCCGTGCGCGAGGGCGAGAAGGTCGTGCTCATCGGACCGTCCGGCTCCGGTAAGTCCACGCTCATCCGCTCGATCAACTGGCTCGAGGAGCCCTCGAGCGGCGAGGTGCGCATCAACGGCGAGCTCATGACCAAGAAGAACCACCTCGAGATCACGCGCAAGTACACGTCCATGGTGTTCCAGCAGTTCAACCTCTATCCCAACATGACGGTCATGGGCAACCTGACGCTGGCCCCCATAAAGCTGCAGAAGAAGACCCGCGAGGAGGCCGAGGCGGAGGCCATGCGCAGCCTGAAGAGGGTCGGCCTCGCGCACAAGGCTGACGAGTACCCGCAAAACCTCTCGGGCGGCCAGCAGCAGCGCGTCGCCATCGCGCGTGCTCTCTGCACCAAGCAGCCCATCATGTTGCTGGACGAGCCCACCTCCGCCCTCGACCCAGAGATGGTGAACGAGGTCCTGAACGTAATGGTCGAGCTCGCGCAGGAGAACATCACCATGATCTGCGTCACGCACGAGATGGGCTTTGCGCGCCAGGTGGCCGACCGCATCGTCTTCATGGAGGACGGCCAGATCCTGGAGGAGGGCACGCCCGAGCACTTCTTCACGCACCCCGACAACCCTCGCTGCCAGGCCTTCCTGGACAAGATTCTCTAGGAGGCACGATGAGAAGAACGTACGATTCCTGGCAGTCGGCCCGTCCCCAGCTGACACGTCGGGGCTTCGTCTCGCTTGCCGGCGCCGCAATGATCGGCGTGGCCGGGGCGTCCGTCGTGGGGCTTGCCGGCTGCTCGTCCTCTGACGCGCCGTCTGCCGCGAGCGTCGACGCGATCCGTAGCAGAGGGCACCTCAACTGCGGCGTAAAGACCGACGTCATAGGCTACGGCTACCAGGACACGGCCACCGGCAAGTTCCAGGGCATGGAGATCGACATCTGCTACGCCATCGCGGCGAAGGTGTTCGGCGTGTCGACGTCCGAGGCACGGCGCCGCGGCCTTGCCAGCTTCACGGGTGTCACGGCGAAGACCCGCGGCCCCCTCGTGGACTCCGGCCAGGTGGACCTCGTGTGCGCCACGTACACGATCACACCAGAGCGCAAGAAGTCCTGGAACTTCTCGCCTGCGTACTACACGGATTCCATCGGCATGCTCGTGCTGAGGAGCTCCGGCATCAAGTCCGTGGCCGATCTCGACGGGCGCATCGTCGGCGTGGGCGAGGGCGCGGACACGATGAACCAGATCCAGCAGATGCTCAAGGACCAGGGGCATGGCGACTTCAGCGTGAGCTATCCGCAGTACCTGGACTATCCCACGCTCGCGGCGGCGCTCGCGTCCGGCAACATCGACGTGTTCGCCATCGACCGCTCCATCATCCGCACGTACATGAACGACTCGAACGAGCTGCTCGAGCCGAGCCTGATCTTTGGCAAGCAGGAGTACGGCGTGTGCACCACCAAGTCCGCAACCGAGCTCACGAGTCTCGTCGGCGGCGTCGTGAAGGACCTGAAGGGGTCCGGTGCGATCGACCGGTGGGCCAAGAAGTACCGGCTCTTGTAGGGAGGTCACATGGAACTCTTCAATCCCGAGCGCTGGGCCGCCACGCTCGCAAACACGGACCTGCTGTGGCAGGGCTTCCTCTTCACCATAGAGGTCTCGCTCGCGGGGCTTCTGGTCTCGCTTCTCGTCGGCACGCTGCTGGGCGTCTTCTCTACGACGCAGTCGCGGGTGCTTCGCGGCATCTCCCGCGTCTACGTGGAGTTCTTCCAGAACACGCCCATCGTCGTGCAGGTGTTCTTCGTCTATACCGCCGGTCCCATGCTTCTCCAGGCGATCACTGGAGCGGAGCACGTCGTGCGCATCGCGCCGTTCGTGCTCGTCGTCATCTGCGTCGGCCTCTACCACGGCGCCTACGTCGCGGAGGTCATCCGCACAGGCATCGAGGCCATCCCGCGCGGGCAGATGGAGGGCGCGCAGTCGCAGGGATTCACGCGCGTGCAGGCCTACCGATACGTCATCCTGCCGCAGACGTTCAGGATCATCCTTCCGCCCCTTGCCAACCAGGCGCTCAACCTGGTGAAGAACACGTCCGTCCTCGCGCTCATCGCGGGCGGCGACCTCATGTACCAGGCGGACATCCTCGTGGCCGATAGCGGCTATCTGCAGGGCTACATCGTGTGCTGCGCCATGTATTTCCTCATCTGCTTCCCCATAGCCATGCTCGTCACCTGGCTCGAGAAGCGCTCCCGCGCGCCGCGCAAGGCTCGCCGCACCGCAACCGCGGGCGCAACGGAAGCGGAGGTGTAGCGCATGGGAGTCTTTACCGCCAGCAACGTGGCCTTCATGCTGCAGGGCCTGCTGAACACCATCGTCATCTCCGCCGCGTCCATCGTGCTGTCCATCGCGTTCGGCACGCTGCTCGCCCTGACGAAGTCGTACTGCCGCGGTCGCTGGTCGTGGCTCAGGTGGCTCGTGACCGTCTACATCGAGCTCTTCCGCTGCACGCCCAACCTGCTGTGGATCCTCATCTTCCGCTTCACGGTGCAGGGCGACAACATCCTCGTGTCCATCCTCACGTTCACGGTCTTCACCTCCGCCGTCATGGCCGAGATAGTCCGCGGCGGCCTGAACGCGCTGCCCAAGGGCCAGTTCGAGGCGGCACAGTCCCAGGGCTTCGGGTTCGTGGACACCATGCGCCTCGTCGTGCTTCCCCAGGCGTTCAAGATGATCGTCCCCGCGCTGTTCAGCCAGTGCACGACGGTCATCAAGGACACGTCCTACCTCCGCGGCATCGACGTCCACGAGTTCATGCGCAACTCTGCCGTCGTCATGGGGCAGGCGTCCACGCTTCCGCAGATCCTCCTGCTGTACGGGTTCGTCCTTCTCACGTACTTCGTCCTCAACTTCGCGATATCGCTCGCGGTTCGCGCCTACCAGCGCAGGAGCGCCGCGGCATAGCGCCCGGGCGCCGGCGGGCGAGAAGGACCGCCCCCCCGCGCCCAGCATAGAAATCCAAACGAAAGGCCACTCATGAGCGCAAGCGACCTCAGACACAGCACAAGCGTCAACGGGTCCGCGGACCCGGACAGCCAGGAACCCATCGTCATCTCGATAGCGCGCGACTACGGGGCCGAGGGCCACGAGGTGGGCAAGCTGCTCAGCGTGATGCTGGGCATACCCCTCTACGACAACGAGCTCCTCGTGCGCTCGGCGCTGCGCATGGGGCTCGACGTCGACCAGCTGGCGGCGGTGGACGAGCGTCCGCAGCGCGGCCCCCTGGCGTTTCTGCCGGACAGCATGGACCAGCGCTCGGACGCGGACCGCGCGTTCCAGGCGATCCGTCAGGTCATCCTGGACCTGGGGAGCACGCAACCGTGCATCATCGAGGGACGCCTGTCCGACTACATCCTGCGACGCAACCCCAACCTCATTTCCGTGCTGGTCACGGCGCCGCTGGACGTGCGCGTAGAGATCGTGCGCGCGAAGCGCGGCATGACCACGCACGACGCGAGCGCGTTCGTTCGCAAGCGCCAGCACGAGCGCGAGCGGTTCTACACGCGCTACAGCGGCGGAAGGTGGGACATGTACACCGACAAGGACCTGGTGGTGGACCGTTCCGTCTTCGGGCGAGAAGGAGCGGCGCAGATCATCGCGGCGGCGTACCGCCTGAAGGAGCACCAGCTGGGGAGGGACTAGCCCCAGGGCCCCATGCCGGCGCTTGCGCAGGAGCGTTGTCGAACCGGGTGCGTCGTCACGGCGGCGCACCCGGTTCGTGCGCCATGCGCGTCCGCGTCGCGCGTGGGGCAAAAAAATGTCCACTCGTCGCGTTACCATAGCTCTCAGCCAAAACCGACGGAAGGTCGACCATGTCCCTAACCATTGCCCAGACGCACGACGCACGGCTCGTAGGCGAGGCCGCGGAGGCCGCCCTCAGGGGGGCGCTTGCCGCGCGAGGCCGCGCGACGCTTCTCGTGCCCAGCTTTGCCGTGCAGCTCGACGTCAGCCGCGACCTCGCCCGTCGCGGGCTTGGCCTGGGCGTCACGGTGACGACGCCGCTCGCGTTCACGCGCGAGCGCTGGGAGGTCTGGGGCGACGGAACGCAGGTGGTCGACCCGCTCACGCGCACCGTCGCCCTGCAGCACGCGCTTTCTGCGGCATCTGCCGCGGGGGAGGACGTCGCGTACAACGCCGGCACCGTGGACGTGCTCGGGCGCCTCGCGAAGGACGCCCTGCCGTGGATTCCCGCGAGCAATGGTCGCGTGGACGCGGACGCCCTTCTCGACCTTGGGCTTACGCGCCGCGAGGCGGACGTGGTGCGCGTGCTCGACCGTTATCGCGCGCTGCTTGCGAGGTCGTCGTTCACGGAGGAGTCCGCCGCCATGGCCCGCGTCGCAGAGCGCGTGACCGCCTCGGGCGCCGCGTGCTCGCTCTGGCCCACGGTCGCGGTCGGCCTGGGGTCGCTCGCCCGCCCCGTCCGCGAGCTGCTGCGCGCCCTCGCAGACGCGACGGACGTGACGCTCTGCGTCCGTGCGCGGAACGCGGAGGCAACCGCTGGGGAGCGCCGCTCCGCAGAGCTTGTGGCAACGGCGTGCGCGCGGGACGGCATTGGCGTCGGGCGTGTGCAAGAGCCTTGCGTTTCCGCTGGTACGGGCTTCGATAACGTGAGTGTCCCCACGGGCGAGAAACACTGCGACCCAGAGCTCTCGGCACTTCTCGCAAGCGTGTTTTCCGGCGACGGAAAGGCCGTTGCGCCCACGGGCGCCGTGTCGCTCTTGCTTCCCGCGGGCCCGCTCGCGGAGGCCGAGGCCGTTGCGCGCGAGGTGTGCGCCCTTTCGGGCGAGGGCGCCACGGACGTCGTTGTGAGCGTCCCGGACGCAAGCCGCGCGTGGCGCGAGCTCGCCCCCAAGCTCGTCGCGCGCGGGCTGGGCGTGAGCGCCCAGCTGTCCGTGCGCGTTGGCGACATCCCCGCCGGCCGCGCGTTTCTTGAGTATGCGGAGAGCGTGGCGCAGCTGGCGGAGCTTGACGCGACGTGGCCGGGACCCGTGCGTGCGGAGGAGGGCACGTACGTGCGCCTGGGGGACATGTCCTGGTGGCCGCCGCGGGCGCTGTCTGACTTCCTCCTTTCGGACGTCGCGCACGTCCCGACGGCCCGGGCGTACGCGCTCGACGCGGACTGGCGCAGCGACCGCCTGCTCACGCCAGCGGACGTGCTCTTGCAGCTCCAGAATCCCAAGAAGACGTCCGGCGAGGTGGCGGCGGCGACGCGCGAGCTCCTGAAGGGGAGGCTGGGGTCTGCGGCCTCGAAGCTCCTCGCCCCGTACGTGTCGTCGCAGATTGGCTCGCCGGCTGCGCGGGGTGGCGCGGGCGCCAGGCTGGACGACTACGTTCTTGGCGAGGGCGGCGAGGTTGTCGCGCGCTTCCCGCATGAGGCGGACCGGCTTTCCGACGCGCTGGCCGCCGGTGCCCTGATGGCCGTTCTCAACGTGGCGGCGACGCTCAAGGAGCTGGGCTTCTCGGCGGACCAGAAGGCGGCGGGCCACGTGTCGCTCTCCGAGCTCGTGACCCACGCGGCCTCGGCGCTCGAGCACCAGGCGGTCGTCGTGCGGCCGTGCGTACGCAAGGAGGGCGCCGCGCGCGTTCGCATACTGGACGCCGCCGGGTCGGCGTCGCTTGCGCAGTGCTCCGCGGACGCGGTCGTCGTGTGCGGGCAGACGTCCGTGGAGGCGCCCGTGAGGGCGGAGGACGACGTCGCCTCCGCCCTGCTGGAGGCCCTGGGGGTCGAGCCGCGGGAAGACCCCATGGCGCGGCCGCGCGCGGAGTTCTGGTCGCGGCTTGCCGTGGCGCGGCACCACGTGACGCTGGAGCGCACGCTCTACGACGCTACGTCGAAGGAGTGCTACCCCTCCGTCATGATGACGGAGCTGCTGGCCTGCTACGGCGGAGGGGACGGCGACCCCGCCGAGAAGGGCCTTGCCATCCGCTCGCTGGCCGAGACCCAGGCCGCGGCGAACCTCAGCGCAACGGGGACCGCGCCTGAGCTCGTGGCGAGCGAGGAGCCGGAGGCGGCGGGTCGCGTGGCCGACGCCTCCGCGCGCGCCCTCGTGAACGTGCCGCCGGAGGGAAAGCCGGACCTGCTGGACGGAAGGCCGGTCCTCTCCGCGTCGCAGATAGAGTCGTACCTGGAGTGCCCGTACAAGTGGTTCAGCCTGCGCCGCCTGCGGCTGCGCGACTCGGACGCGGGCTTCGGCCCCATGGAGATGGGCACGTTCGCGCACCACGTCCTCGAGGTGACGCACCGGACGCTTCTTGAGGAGGCGCTCGGCTCCCTCGAGGGGGCGGGGGACGCGGAGCCGGACGTCGCGAGGGACCTCTCTGCCCGCATCCCCGGCTCGGGCGTGAGCGAGGAGGACCCGGAGCTTGTGGCCCATGCGAAGCGGGTGCTCTCGCGCGCGCTGGAGGAGGACCGCCGCACGCAGTTCCTCGTCACGCGGCGGCGCGAGCGCCCGCAGGCGTTCGTGCCACACTCCGCCCAGGACGAGGGACAGCTCGAGACGCTCGAGAGGGACCTGCTCTCCGCCATCGACTACGAGTCCGGCCTGCTGGTCGGCTTCGAGCCGAGGCTGTTCGAGTGGGACTTCGGCCATGGGCGGGACCTGGTTGAGTACGCGGGCGCATGGCTGAACGGAACCGTGGACCGCATCGACGTCGACGCCCACGGCAACGCCGTCGTGATCGACTACAAGCACAAGGGCGTCGCGGGCTTCGCCCGGGAGTACGCCGCGCTTCCCGACGGGTCCGAGGGCGGGGAGGCCTCGCCCTTCTCGCTCCCCAGGCGCGTGCAATCGCTCATCTACGGGCAGGTCGTTCGGCGGCGCTTCCCGAACCTCGACGTGAGGGGTGCCGTGTACCTCTCGACGCGCGGGCGGGAGCACGCTCTTTCCGGCGCCGTGGACGCGAACCTGATGGACCGCGTGTACGGCAGCCGCACGCCTTCGAAGGCGACGGCGGAGGCCGTGGCCGTTGACCCGGGCGGAGGCTTCGGGACGGACGGGGCGCACGGCATGGACGCGCTGCTTGACGCGACGGAGGAGGCCATCCGGGCGGCGGTCGCCCGCATGCTTGACGGCGACATCGAGGCGGCGCCCGTCGACGCGTCCGCGTGCGCGTACTGTCCGGTTATGAACTGCGTAAGGAGGATCGCGAAGTGAGCGGCATCGACCTTTCCACACTGAATGACGAGCAGAGGAAGATCGTCACGACCCTGGACGAGCCCCTGTTCGTGGAGGCCGGCGCCGGCTCCGGCAAGACGTTCACGCTCACCCGGAGGGTGGCATGGGCGCTCACGCCCGGCTCGGGCACGGACGGTGCGCCGTTTCTGGACGACCTGTCGCAGGTGCTCGTGATCACGTTCACGAACGCCGCCGCGCAGGAGATCAGGGAGCGCGTGCGCTCCACGCTGCGCGAGGCGGGCATGCGCGAGCAGGCGCTGCAGGTCGACTCCGCGTGGATCAGCACCATCCATGGCATGTGCGCCAGGATCCTGAGACGCCACGCCTTCGAGCTCGGCCTTGACCCGAAGTTCAAGATCGCCGAGGGAAACGATGCGGAGGCCATGCGGGACCGTGCCCTGGAGGAGGTCGTGGGTTCCGCCTACAGGGACAGCGACGCCAGCCCCGCGCTTCGCGAGGCGTTCGGGGAGTACCAGCTCGGCCGAAGGTCCCAAGGCGGCTACTCCGGCCTCATGGGCGTGGTGCAGGACGTGCGCGCCGCGGCGCGTGCGGTGCCCGACGGGTACGAGGGCCTGACGTTTCCGCAGGCAGACAGCGCGTCAGAGGTCATGGCGCGCCTGACGGAGGAGATGGAGTCCCTCGCCGCGCAGAAGCTCACGGCAAAAGCGGCCGAGAAGGTCGCTCCCTCCCTGGAGGCGCTGAGGTCGTTCATGGGGCTCGCGCCGGGCCGTCGCACGGCGTCCGCGGCCGCCGCCGCGCTCGACTCCGTGACGCTTCCCCGCAGGGTCAACAAGGAGGCGAAGGAGCAGGCGGATCTTGCGAAGGCGGCCCTCGCGGAGGCAAGGGCCTGCGTCCTTCTCGCCCGTCCCCGGGCGTGGGTCGAGGACATCGTGGGGCTCGCGCGCAGGGTGGACGAGCGCGTGGCGGAGCTGGAGCGTGCGGCGGGCGTGCTCTCGAACGACGAGCTCGTGAGCCTTGCGCTGCGGGCCGTTCGCGACAACGAGGCCATCGCCCGCGACTACGCGGGGCGCTTCAGGCTCGTGATGGTGGACGAGTTCCAGGACACGGACGCGACGCAGCTGGAGCTCATCGGCCTTTTGGCGGGGCGCGGCGCCCGCCACCTGGCCACGGTGGGCGACGCGCAGCAGTCCATCTATCGCTTCCGCGGCGCCGACGTGGGGGTGTTTCGCGGCAGGGGGGAGGAGCTTCCCCCGGAGCGGCACGTGAGGCTTGCCGTGAACTACCGCAGCCACGCGGACGTGCTGTCCCTGGTGGACCGCGTGTGCGGCGGCGACGCCGGTGTGCTTGCGGACTTCATGCACCTGGACCCCAACCCGGGACGCGACGACAGGTATCGCGCGCGGGACCTTCCGCGCATCGACGTGGAGGTCACGCGCGGCGTGGGCACGAGGGGACAGGTGGGCGCCCAGCAGGCGCAGGTCGCCGCCGCGGCGATGGCGGACAGGCTCGCGGAGTACGCGGCGCACGGCGAGCGCCCGGGCGACATGGCGCTCCTCTTGGGCACCACCACGAAGGCGGCCCTCTACATCGACGCAATCCGCGAGCGCGGGCTCGAGTGCGTGGTGACGGGAGGCTCGACGTTCACGAGCGCGCCGGAGGTGGCCACCATGGCGAAGCTCCTGCACGTGCTCGCGAACCCCAAGGACACGCAGTCCGGACTCTTCCCGCTGCTCACGAGCGAGATGTTCATGCTCGACGCCAGCGACCTGCTGCAGCTGGGCACCCGCGCCCAGCGCGAGCTCGACGCCCCGACGATGCGCAAGATCGACCGCGGCATCGAGACCATGGAGTTCTTCCACGGCGCGAACCCGTCGCATCGCCTCGCACATGCGCATGACGTGCTGGCCCGCGCGCGGCTTGCGATGAGGCGCATGCCCGTCGCAGACGTATGCCTTAAGGTCGTGCGCGAGTCGGGCTGGCTCTCGCGGCTGGAGGCGGAGGGGGCCACCGGGGTGGCACGCGAGGCGAACGTGCTTGCCGCCGTGGGCTACATACGGGACCTGACGGACGGCATGGGGCTCGGCCCCGCCCGCGCCGCCACGGAGTTCGACCTGTGGCTCGAGGTGTCCAAGATCCCGCCGGCGTCGCTTGCGGGCGGCAGGATGGAGTCCGTGCGCGTGATGACGATCCACGCTTCGAAGGGCCTGGAGTTTCCCGTCACGGCCGTGGCGGAGTGCTGGGGGCAGAGGCCGGAGGGAGGCAGGCTCAAGACGCTCGCGAGCGGTCGGGGGAGCGTCTGCGTGCTCGCGCCGCAGGACGCGATAGGGGACCTCGATCGCATCGCGGAGACGGACCGGCCGTCGAACCTTGCGGAATGGCTGCGTCACGCGACGTTCGCGAACGACGAGGCTGCCGCCGCCGAGAAGACCAGGCTCCTCTACGTCGCGCTCACCCGTGCCCGCGAGGCCCTCATCGTGGGGTGCAACGTCGCCGCGAAGAAGGACGGCATGAACCCTGCGCTCGCTTGCGGCTTCTTGGATGCGCTCCTGCCCGGGGGCGTGCCCGCGGCGGGGGAGCACCGCTTCGGGTATGGCGGCACGGAGCCCGGGCGCCTGCGCGTGATAGACGTGACGAAGGCGGACGGCGAGTTTGCGGTGGACTCCGCGGGGTCGCTCGCCGGCGCCGACGGGGCGCTCGCGGCGGAGCCGGAAGCCGTCGAAGGCGCGGCGGACGGGGCGGCCGCGAGCTTCGACATCTATGCGGTCGAGGACGAGCCGACAGCCGGACGCGTCGACGTCTGGAAGCCGCGCGAGGGCGTGTTCAGCTTCAGCAGCGCGCACGAGCAGATGACCGAGCGCTTTGCGGAGGGCGAGCCCGGAGGCGGGCGCGATGCCGCGGGGGACGCCTCCCGTCCCCTTCCCGTCCGCGTCCCCACGCGCGCGGAGCGTGCGGCGGAGCAGGAGGGCGCGCCCGTGACGGGCGACGAGGACCGGGCGACGAACTTTGGGTCCGCCTTCCACGAGCTTGCGCAGTGCCTGGTGGAGGTGGGCGAGGGGCTTGGGGACCCGTGCGAGGCGACCCTTCCCGAGAGAAGGTTCGATGCGACGTGCGACCTCTGGCGCCTCTCCGCGAGAAACAGGGTGCGCCTGCGCACGGCTCTTGACCGCTGGCGCACCTCGCGGCTCCGGCGGGAGGTCCTCTCCCACGGACGGGTGCGGGCGGAGGTGCCGTTCTTCTCGCCCGCGGACTCCGAGTTCGGGGAGTACGTCGAGGGTGCGATCGACCTGCTCGCAACGGACGAGGGCACAGGCGCCGCGCTTTTGGTGGACTACAAGACGGGTGACCGCGGGCTTTCCGCGGAGCAGGTTCGCGCGCGACACGAGATGCAGGCGAACTTCTATGCGTCGGTGCTCATGCGCCATGGGTTTGCTTCCGTCGACTGCCGCTTCGTGTGCGTGGAGCTTGCGGACCCGGACGACCCCGACGAGCCGTACTCCGTGAGCTACCGCTTCGACGCAGACAACCCCCCGCGGATGTAGCGCGCGGCACGCGCCTTTCGCGGCCGCGGCGTCGGACTTGTGTGCGTCGTCTGGAGCGTGGCGGACGCCTGGTTGACCCCCTGAGCTGCGGATGCGCGAGGACCTTGCATGGCACCGCAGCTCAGGGGACGTGTACGGAATAAGAACACGTGTTCTTCTCGCCTGCACGAGGCGTCGCCGTGGGGTATCATGGACGGGTCAAAACTTGGGCTTGCCTTCGGAGGGTTACATGGCTTTCGTCCACCTGCACAACCACTCGGACTTCTCGATCCTGGACGGCGCGACGCCGATTCCGGACATGGTGAAGCGTGCCGTTGACTTTGGGATGCCTGCCGTCGCCATCACGGACCACGGCTACATGTTTGGCATACCCGAGCTCGACCTGGAGTGCCGCAAGTACAACGACGGCCAGAAGAACATGAAGCAGTGGCGCCACGACGTCGAGTGCTTCAAGAAGGAGTGGAAGCTCGAGGAGCCGGCGGCGGACCCCGACGACGCGGACTACTTCGACCGCGTGCACGACCAGTGGGCGTCCGACGTCAGGGTGTGGGAGGAGAGCGGCCACGACGTGAAGGCCGTGGAGGCGAACCGCCCGCGCCTCAAGATCAAGCCCATCTTCGGCTGCGAGGCCTACTTCATACCGGGGGACCACGTCGAGCGCGGCCACAGGGAGAAGCGCTACCACCTGATCCTGCTGGCGAAGAACTCGACCGGCTACCACAACCTGCTGAAGTGCATGTCGGAGGCCGCCGGCCACGAGATGATGTACTACGGCAAGCCGCACACCGTCTTCAACATGCTGGAGAGGTACCACGAGGGGCTCATCTGCCAGAGCGCGTGCGTGCAGGGCATCATCCAGCAGTGCGTGCTGGACGGGCAGTTCGACGAGGCGCGCGACTGGGCTCGCAAGTTCCATGCGCTGTTTGGTGACGACTTCTACATGGAGATCCAGGATCACGGCCTCACGTTCCGCAACGGCTGGGACGACCGCAAGCTTGACGAGTACCTGGTGAAGCTCGCCCACGAGGAGGGCATCAAGGTCGTCTGCACCAACGACTTCCACTACCTCACGCGCGAGGACGCCTCCACGCAGGACATCCTGAGCTGCATCGGGAAGGCGACCACGCTCGACGACCCCAACCGCATGCGCATGGAAGGCACCGAGTTCTACATGAAGAGCGAGGAGGAGATGCGCGGCCTGTTCTCGTGGTGCCCCGAGGCCGCGGACACCACGCTCGAGATCGCGGACAAGTGCGACTACGAGCTCGACTGGTCGAGCATGTACCTGCCGGAGTACCCTGGGCTTCGTCCCGGCGAGACCGCGGAGGAGCGTTTCCGCGAGGAGTGCGAGAAGGGCCTCGCGCGACGCTACGGCGAGAACTGGCGCGACCTCACCATAGGCGACTGGAACGTGAAGGACCGCTTCGAGCACGAGTACAAGATCATCACCGAGAAGGGCTTCGCGAACTACTTCCTCATTGTCCAGGACTACGTGCAGTGGGCGAAGGACAACGGCATCGGCGTGGGCCCGGGGCGTGGCTCCGCCGCCGGCGCAATCGTCGCGTACGCCATGAACATCACGAACTTCGACCCGCTCGAGAACGGCCTGATGTTCGAGAGGTTCCTCTCGCCGCAGCGTTCGGAGATGCCCGATATCGACATGGACTTCGACGACGAGCACCTCCAGGACGTGCTCCAGCATGTTCGCGACGTCTACGGCGAGGACCACGTATGCAAGGTCATCACGTACTCGACGATCAAGGCGAAGCAGGCCATCAACGACGCGAACCGCGTCCTGGGCTTCCCGGTCTTCATGGGACAGAAGCTCTCGAAGATGCTCTCGAACGACCCGAAGCTGACCCTGCCGAACGCGCTGCACAAGAACGAGAAGAAGCCGGACCAGTACTCGCCGGACTTCGAGGAGGCCTACAACAAGGACCCCGACGCGCACCGCATCATCGACGCGGCCCTCTCGATCGAGGGCTTCATGCGCGGCGAGGGCGTGCACGCCTGCGCGACGCTCATAGCGCCGACGCCCGTCACGGACCACGTGCCGACGAAGCTCGACACGAAGGGAAACGTCACCATCACCCAGTACGAGGGCCACTCGGTCGCGGACATGGGCCTGCTCAAGATGGACTTCCTGGGACTCAGGACCCTGACGGTCATCAACAAGGCGCTCGCGAACATCAGGCGCAGGTACCCGAAGGCGTCCGACATAGAGCGCGTGCCGGAGGCCGTGAGGAAGTGCCTGAAGGATGGCGCGACCTGCGTCGACATCGACGTGGACAAGATCGACTTCTCGGACCCGAAGATCTACGAGCTCCTCGGCTCGGGCCAGACCGCGGGCGTCTTCCAGGTCGAGTCCGGCGGCATGACCGCGACCATCAAGAACATGCAGCCCAACCAGTACAAGCAGATCGTCGCTCTCATCGCGCTCTACCGTCCCGGCCCCCTGGGCGCCGGCATGGTCGACAGCTACATCAAGCGCATGCATGGAGAGGAGAAGATCTCCTACTACGACGACAGGCTGAAGCCGATCCTGGAAGAGACCTATGGCACCATGGTCTACCAGGAGCAGGTCATGCAGATCTCGATGAAGATGTCCGGCTTCACGCCGGGCGAGTCCGACTCGCGCATGCGCAAGCCCGTGGCCAAGAAGAAGATCAAGATGCTGACCGACCAGGTCTTCCACTGGGAGAAGACCGGAGCGGACGAGACGATCTACGACCACTGGATGAACGGCGCCGAGGCGAACGGCTATAGCCGCGACATCGCACAGGAGATCTGGGACAACGTCCTCGAGTTCGCGTCGTACGCGTTCAACAAGTCGCACTCCGCCGGATACGCGATCCTCGTCATGCAGACCGCATGGCTGAAGGCGTACTTCCCGAAGGAGTACATGGCCTCGGTCCTCACGTCCTACATGGGCAAGACCGACAAGATCGTCCACTACGTCACGGCGTGCAACCATGACGGCACCAAGGTCCTTCCGCCGGACATCAACAAGTCCGGCAAGGACTTCACGGCCACCGACGAGGGCATCGTCTTCGGCTTCGCCGGCATCAGGGGCGTGGGCGAGGGGCCCGCCGAGGCGATCATGGCCGAGCGCGCCGCGAACGGCCCGTTCAAGAACCTGCATGACTTCTGTGAGCGCGTCGACTCCTCCCAGGCGAACCGTCGCGTGGTCGAGGCCCTCATCAAGGCGGGCGCGTTCGACGAGACGGGCTACCCTCGCAAGCAGCTCATGGAGTTCGTGGACAAGAACAATCCCGCGAACATCATCGACGCGGCGGCGAAGCGCCAGAAGGACAAGGCGAACGGGCAGGTGTCCATGTTCGACATGTTCGCGGACGTCGCCGGCTCCGGCTTCACGGATGACGTGCCAGAGCCGGATCCCGACGACGAGTGGGACCGCCACCTCAAGCTGCAGCAGGAGCACGACGTCCTCGGACTCTACGTTTCGGACCACCCCCTGCGCCCGTTCGAGTACGCGTTGTCGAAGGCCCGTGACTGCACCATATCCGAGGCGATGGCCTCGGAGGACTACGTCGACCCGGTGACGGGCGCGACCTCCCAGCGCTTCAAGGTGGAGGACGGCAAGGTCATAAAGCTTGCCGGCATGGTCCCCGTCGGCGGCGTCGCAAAGAAGGTCACCAAGAAGGGTGACCAGATGGCCATCGTCACGCTTGAGGACATGGAGGGCGAGATCTCGCTCGTCGTCTTCCCGAAGACCTACCAGGAGTGCGCGTCCGCCCTCGAGGGTGAGGTCGACCCAGACACCGGCGAGCGCATCGGCGACGTCTTCATTCAGGCAACCGGCAAGATCGAGCACGGTGACAGGGGAGACCAGCTCATCTGCTCGAGGATCGAGGCGCTCGAGCTGAACGAGAGGACGAACAGGCCGAAGGTGTTCGAGGTCTACATCCCCTCCAGGATGCTCTCGATGGACAGGATGGAGACGCTTCAGTCCATCTTCGACCGCTACAACGGCCTCGACCACATCGAGCTCATGGTCGAGAGCTCGTGCGGCGACATGATGAGGATGGAGCTGCCGACGAAGGTGGACGCGAAGAACATGGTCCTCCTCGCGGAGGTGAAGGACTTCGTCGGCCGCGACGGCCACGTGCAGATCGCCTAGACGCCCGCGATCCCCGTCCGCTCGAGCTCGCGTGCGATGACAGGGCGCGCCCGCGAGTACTCGGTAACCAGCGACTCGATGCCGCCCTGCAGGTGCGCGAGGTCGCCGGGCTCGAGGAAGTGGGACATCATGGAGACGAAGGCGGCAAAGTCCGCCTCGTCCTCCAGCCCGAAGCGTCCGTCGTATAGGCGCTCCCCGTGGGCGCAGACGTTGCGGACGTCGACGATGGCCTCGAGGTCGCGGGCGACGCGCCGCGGGGTGAGCGGTCTCTGGGACGGCGCCGCGCGCTTCTCGTCCGCACGCGCCGTGACGGCGTGGTCCGCGGAGCGGCAGGAGCTGAGCTCCGCGAGGTTGTCGCAGACCGCGAGCTGCTCCTCGCGGCGCAGGAGCGCGAAGAGATACTTGAGGTTTCCGAACGTGAGCTCGTCGACGAGGACCCACAGCGGCACGGTGTCGTGCTTGTCCTGGAAGTGGGCCACGCGCACGTCGCGGCGGTCGCCTCGCGGGTCGCGATCTCGCGTGCGGGCGTGGTGGGCGAGAGTGTCGATCATCCAGCACAGGTCGCCCTCGAAGGCGTCCTCCCCGCGCAGGTAGTCGCGTCGGCAGGTGTAGCTGGACTCGTCGAGGTACGCCTCCGGCCTGGGGTGGCGCTCGCAGAACGCGTGGCTTATGAGGGAGCGCAGCGTGGCCTCGACCAGCATGAGGTGGCGGAACGTGAGCGCGCGGAGGCCGCGGTCGAAGCGGAAGAGGGCATACACGTCCGAGAAGGACGTGCCCTTCAGGTATCGGTCCTCCTTGGCGGCGCGGGTGGTACTTTGGTCCAGGAACGGCCGCTTGTAGCCGTTCACCACCGCGTAGTAGCCCTCGCGCAGGAGGATGCGCGGCGTCTGGGCGTCGCAGCGAAGGCCGCGGGCCGCGAGGAGCTCCACCTGCTCCGATATGGTGAGGAAGCGCTTCTCCACGTTGGCCTCCGCGTTGGGTTGCGGGCCGCGCGCGGCGGCCACGAGCCGACTGTACCACGACGGCGGGGTGTTTGGGACTTTCGTCACGGAGAAGGTTATTCTGCCACCGTATGGGGCACAATAGATAAAAGGCCAGGCGCGGCACAGCCGGGCATGGCACACGTAGGGTTGATCCGCAAGGAGGAATGTATGGCAGAGCTCACGTTCTATCGTTGCAACAAGTGCGGTAACCTGGTCATGGTGGTCGACAGGGGCGCCTGCGTGCCCACGTGCTGCGGCGAGCCCATGGAGAAGCTGGTCGCCGGCTCCGTCGACGCGGCGGCCGAGAAGCACGTGCCCTTCATCGAGCGCGACGACAAGCACATGACCGTGAAGGTCGGCGAGGTTGCGCACCCCATGACCGAGGAGCACTACATCGAGTGGATCGCCGTGGCGGCCGAGGGAAAGACCATCATCAAGTACCTGAAGCCGGGCGAGGAGCCCACGAAGACCTTCTGCAAGAAGTTCGCGGACCACGGCACGGTCTACGCGTACTGCAACCTGCACGGCCTGTGGAAGGCAGAGTTCTAGAACCGTAACGCGACGGATGGTCGCGCACTGCGGCCAAGCGGCACATCCCTCCGTCGGGTAGCGTCCCCTCTGGCGGGCGTGCCCGCGGAGGGATTTCTTACATGAGGATTGGCATCGCACAGATAGACACGCGCGCGGGTGACCTGGAGGCAACGGCCACGCGCATGGTCGCGCTTTCCGGCACTGCCGCGGAGCAGGGGGCTGACCTTCTCGTCTTCCCCATGGCGGCGCTGACGGGACCCCTGCCCGTGCGCGAGAGCGAGCAGGACGACTTCCTTGTGGACGTGATGGACGCGCTCGTGCGCCTTTCTGAGGAGGTGTCGTGCCCCTGCATCGTACCCGTCGTCGGCGCGCTCGACGGCCAGCCGGCGCCGGAGGCGGTGCTGGTGGGGGACGAGAAGATCCTGCCCCTGAAGATGCAGGCCTATGCGCAGTCCGAGGACGCCGGCCAGGCGGACGACGAGGACGCGCCGGCGCCTGACCTGCCCGAGTTCGAGTTTGGCGGCATGCGCCTGGGCGTCGCCTTCACCTACGAGGACCTGGACGACTACGACGACTTCGACATCGACGTGGACGCCATCATCTACATCGCGGGCTACGGGTATGCCGCGGACGACGTGGACTCCGCGCTCGGCGGCGACCTCGCCGAGAACCGCTACGTCGCGGATGCGCGCACCACGGGCGCCTGGATCGTGGGCGTGGGGTCCGTCGGCGGCTACGGTACGTCCGTGTACTCCGGGTCGAGCTTCGCGCTCTCGCCGGAGGGCGAGCTCGTGGCGTCGCTTCCCGCCTGCGAGGAGGGGCTCGTCGTGGCAGAGGTGGGCGGCTCGCCCGCGGACGGCGACGAAGAGGTCCTGCCCGAGGTCTACAACCGTCCGCTCTACCTGTGGCAGACGCTCGTGCTTGGGCTGAGGGACTACCTCCACAAGCTTGACCAGAGTAGCGCCGTGCTCGCGCTGGACGGCAGCGTGGGCTCCATGGTGGTCGCCGCGCTCGCGACCGACGCGCTCGGACCCACGAACGTGCACGCGATCGTGGACGTGCCGGGCGACGTCAGCCGCGAGGCGTGCTGCCAGCGCCTTGCGCGAAACCTCAGGATCGACGTGCGGGACGTGGGCGACATGCGCGCGGCCGCGTTCGTCGCGAAGCCGGAGGATGCGCTCCTCCGCCGCGGCATCGTGGACGCCTACCTTGCGGCATGGGCGGCGGAGGTCGGCGGCGTGGTCCTTTCCGGCGCGGACAAGACCGCCCTCGCGCTGGGCGAGAAGCGCCTGGCCCTGGGGGCCGACGCGCTGAAGCCCGTCGGGGACGTATACCGCTCGGACGTGCTCGAGCTCATGCGCATGAGGAACACGATCAGCCCGGTGTTTCCGTCGACGAGGCTCGCGGCGGGCGAGGCGCCCGAGGTGGGGCTCGACCATCCGTCGCTTTCGGACGAGTCGTGGTGCGCCGAGGTAGACCAGGTGCTCTCCGACCACATCGAGTACGGCAGGAGCGTGACGGAGGTCGCCGCCGACCTGCGCGACGACAGGCTGGTCGAGGCGGTGCTCGCACGGCTGGACGAGAGTGAGCCGTGGCGCGTGGGACGCGGGCTGTACCTCATGGTGTCCACGGTCACGCTCTTCGACGCGCGGAGGCCGTTGGGGCTTGCGTGGCACAACCGCATCCGCGCGGACCGCGACGCGGCCTCTACGCTCGACCGCGTCACGCGGCGCGTCGGCGCGGGCATCGGCCTCTCTGACCTGAGGGGCGGCCCCACCTCAAGAAAGGACGCGCACAAGGAGCCCGATGACGGGGACGCCGGTACGGCGGCGCCGTCGCGCGGTGACGCGAGGCAGGTGAAGGACGCGCTCTCGTTTTTGAGGGACTTCTCGTATGGCGGCGGCTTCAGGCCGAAGGGCTTTGGCGACGCGCAGGACGGCGGTCAGGGCGGTCCCGCGAACGGGTTCGAGGACTCTCATGGGCGGACGTGGCCAAACCCATTTTCCGAGAACTAGCCGTGCGATGCCGCCTTGCTGTGCTACCATAGAACGAACGTTCTGTTTGGTGACGCACGGTAAGGCGGCATAGTGATAATACTTGGCATAGACCCAGGCCTTGCGCATACGGGGTGGGGCGTGGTCGAGACGCGCGGCTCCCTCTGTCGTGCCCGCGCCTATGGTTGCGTCACGACGAAGGCCTCCGAGCCCATCGACCAGCGGCTCGGAAGGATCTTCGACGACCTCACGGAGGTCATCGGTCGCTACCATCCCTCGCAGCTCTCGATAGAGAGGATCTTCTTCGGAGAGAACACGCGCTCCGCCATCGCCACGGCCCATGCGCGCGGCGCCGCGATCGTCGCGTGCTCGAACGCCGGGCTTGCCGTGGGAGAGTTCACGCCCATGCAGATCAAGCAGGCCGTCGTGGGCACCGGCTCTGCGGACAAGCGGCAGGTCATCTACATGGTGCGAAACATCCTGGGCCTCGATCACGACCCGAAGCCGGACCATGCCGCGGACGCGCTCGCGGCGGCCATCTGCTACGCGAACCTCAAGCGCACGAGGAACATCGCGCGCGCCGTCGCGACGGACCAGCTGAGGGAGCAGGAGCGGGCCCAGCGCGAGGCCGACGCGGAGGCGGCACGTCAGATCACCGCGGCAGCGACTGCCGCGAACATAGCACGCGCTCAGGGCAAGGGCGACCCGCTCTTCTCCACGCGGGCGAGCAGGAGGAGCAGCAGATGATAGTAAGGCTAACGGGAACGCTCTTGGAGGTCCTGCCGACGCACGTCGTGCTGGACGTAAACGGCGTCGGATACGAGCTTGGCGTCTCGGCGAACACGGCGGCGTCGCTTCCTCCTGCGGGGGAGGCTGGCGTCACGCTTCTGACGAGGCTCATCGTGCGCGAGGACGCCATGGAGCTGTATGGCTTCTCGTCACGCGAGGAGCGGGCGCTCTTCGACCGGCTCGTCGCGATCTCGGGGGTCGGCCCGAAGCTCGCGCTGTCCGTGCTCTCGACGTTCAGGCCGCAGGAGCTCGCAACGGTTGTCGCCACGGAGGACGTCGGGCGCATGAGCCAGGTGTCAGGGGTCGGGAAGAAGAAGGCCCAGCGGCTGCTCGTGGAGCTCGAGGGCGTGTTCCAGAAGGACGCCGAGCTCAGGAGCCTCGTCGGCCTCTCGCAGCCATCGCACGGCGACGTCGTCGCGTCCGCCCCCGCGCTTCCGGTGCAGGCGGAGGCGACCGAGGCGCTCCTCTCCATGGGCTTCACGTCGCAGGAGGTCGAGCTCGCGCTGCAGGGCCACGAGGAGGCGGGGGCGACGACCATACAGCAGGTGCTGTCGTACGCGCTCAAGCGGCTGGGAAGCGGGGCATAGGCCATGTGGGAAGCTGGTAGGGATGACCTGTTCGACGATGCGGGAACGGCGGGGATGCGGGGCATGCACGAGACGGGCCCCAGGTCCGTCACGGCGGAGCTCACCGCGGACGATCTCGACGTAGACCGCACGCTGAGGCCAAAGTCGCTCGACGACTACTGCGGCCAGGAACGCGTGAGGGAGAACCTCCGGGTCCTGATCCAGGCCGCGAAGGAGAGGAACGAGCCCCTCGACCACGTCATCTTTTCGGGACCGCCTGGCCTAGGCAAGACGACGCTCGCGGGCGTGGTGGCGAACGAGATGGGGGCGAAGCTCCACACGACGTCGGGTCCCGCGATCGAGAGGACCGGCGACCTTGCCGCCATCCTCACGAACCTCGAGGAGGGAGACATCCTCTTCGTGGACGAGATACACCGCCTTAACCACCAGGTGGAGGAGGTGCTCTATCCCGCGATGGAGGACTTCTTCCTGGACATCGTGATAGGCAAGGGGCCCGCTGCAAGGTCCATCAGGCTGGACGTGCCGCGCTTCACGCTCATCGGCGCGACCACGAGGACCGGTCTTCTCACCGGTCCGCTGCGCGACCGCTTTGGTATCAGCTACCGTCTCGACTACTACACGACGGAGGAGCTTGCGCGCATCGTCGTGAGGTCGGCGGGCATCCTCGGCGTGGACATAGATCAGCAGGGTGCGCTCGAGATCGCCTCGCGCTCTCGCGGCACGCCGCGCCTTGCGAACAGGCTCCTCAAGCGCGTTCGCGACTACGCGCAGGTGAAGGCCGAGGGAAGCATCACGTGGGACATCGCGGCCGAGGCGCTGAAGTTCTTCGAGATCGACGAGATGGGTCTCGACTGGATGGACGTGAAGATTCTTACGGCCCTCACGAAGACGTTCAGGGGCAGGCCCGTGGGGCTCACGACGGTCGCGAGCGCCGTGGGTGAGGATCCCGCGACGCTCGAGGACGTGTACGAGCCCTACCTGCTTCAGACCGGCCTCATCATCAGGACCCCACAAGGCAGGCAGGCCACACAGCTCGCGTTCGAGCACCTTGGGGTCGTTCCGCCTGCCACGAGGTAGGGCTTGCGGTTCTGGGCATATGCTACGCTCGTCGGTGACGAAACAGGCGAGGCCTTGCGGCGCTGGGTCGCTGCGGGACCATGGTTTGGAGGGTGGAATGCTGCAGCACGACTATCTTCTTGAGGTGATCGGTCGCTTTGTGGAGGCGGTGAGCGCGAGCCTGCGGGGAGTGCTCTGCGACGGCGACTTCGCGCGCGTCGGCGAGGTGGAGCACGCCGTGGGGGAGCTGCTCGACCTGGACGCGCAGACGGCCATGGCGCTCTCGCCGCAGTCGCTCGTCACCATGATGACGCTGTCCGGCGTGGGGGAGTCCGTGGCGGCGTACGCCGCATACGCGCTGGACAAGGTCGCGCTCGCCTACGAGCGGCAGGGAGACGCCACCGAGGCGTCCCTTAGGCGGGCGCAGGCCTCGGCCATCGCACGGGCGTTCCATGCGGACGGCTCTGTGCCAAAGGAGTTCGAGGAGCTCGAGTCGGAGCTGTCATAGTGTGAGAGAACGGTGTGGAAGTACGTCAGCCCGTGCTTTCATGCAGCTGCCTTTGGGTTTCGGGAAGCAATGATTCAATTTAGGGTCGAATTTCGTCCGTAAACGGTTTGTGGGAGAGGTAGCGTGGTCTTTGGGGTAATATATCCCTCGTGACGCGCCGTAGGGCGGGTTGCAAAATGTATCGCGCGAAAGCGCAGCGTTCATGTTCCCTTGCGGAACAAGAAAGAAAGGCACGACATGGCTCAGGGTACTGTTAAGTGGTTCAACGCCGACAAGGGCTACGGCTTCATCTCTCGCGAGGACGGCGACGACCTGTTCGTCCACTACTCCGAGATTCAGATGGACGGCTACAAGACTCTCGACGAGGGTCAGGCTGTCGAGTTCGATATCACCACTGGCCAGAACGGCAAGCTCCAGGCTTCCAACGTCCGTAAGCTCTAATCACGAATCCAGAAGAGCTGAATGGGGACCGCTTCGGCGGTCCCTTTTTTGATGTGCGGACCTTACGTCCGCCAAGGGCGAGGCCATGAGCTTGACCCGACGTGTACCATGGGTCTCGCACAACGACACGAGAGATGGAGGAAGCATGCCTGACGACAAGCTCAAGCAGGAGGTCGACGCCTACGTCGACGAGATATGGGAGGACGCGGTCGGGGACATCCGCACGCTGGTGAGGATTCGCTCCGTTCGAGATTCCAAGACGGCGGGCCCGGGCATGCCCTGGGGCAAGGGGAGCCACGATGCGCTTGTGGCGGCCCTCGGCATCGCGCGGAGGCTGGGGCTGGACGCCCACGAGCGCGACGGCTACATAGGCTACGCCGACCTTCCGGGTGCGTCGGATCGCCAGATCGCGACCATCGCCCACACGGACGTCGTTCCCGAGGGTCTTGGATGGACGGTCGACCCGTTTGACGTGACGCGTCGCGAGGGCTATCTCATCGGTCGTGGCGTGCTGGACGACAAGGGCCCGTTCGTGCTTTCGCTCTATGCGGCCCATTTCTTCAAGCGCAAGGCGGAGGAGACCGGCAGTCCGCTGCCGTACACCCTGCGCTGCCTCGTGGGCAACGAGGAGGAATGCGAGATGGGCGACCTCAAGTGGTACCTCGCCCATTACGAGGAGCCCGCGTTCGCGTTCACGCCCGACGCCGACTTCCCGCTCATCTGCGGGGAGAAGGGCGTCTTCCACGGCCACTTCACGAGCGGGGTCATCGCGGGCGACACCCCGGGCAGCCGCATCGTGGAGCTTGACGCCGGAACGGTCGCCAACGCGATCCCCGGCCAGGCGACCGCGCTCGTGCGCGCTGCCGCGGGCGAGCTTCCCGCGGCAGACGGAATTGACGTCGAGCCGGCGGGCGAGGGGCTCGCAAGAGTCGTCGCGCACGGCATCGGCGGCCACGCGTCCCTGCCGGCGGGAACCGTTAACGCCATAGGCGTGCTCGCGGACTACCTCCTGGACCACGACGTCTGCTCCGAGCGCGAGCGTGCGTTCCTCTCGTTCGAGCACCTGCTGTGCGCCGCGTCCACGGACGGATCCTCTGTGGGCATTGCGTCTGCGGACGAGAAGTTCGGCCCCCTTACCTGCATCGGGGGAACGGTGCGCACCGAGGGAGGCCGCTTCGTGCAGACGGTCGACTCGCGCTATCCCACCTCGACCACGGACGAAGAGATCGCCCGCGCGCTCGCGACGCTCGGCGAGGAGCATGGCCTTGCGTTCGACGTGGACGGCGTGAAGGTCCCGTTCTACATCGAGCCCACGTCGCCCGAGATCAGGACGCTGCTCGACACATACCACGAGTACACGGGCAGGCCGGCGGAGGCGATGGTCATCGGCGGCGGCACGTACGCGCGCAACTTCAGCCGCGCCTGCGCCTTTGGCCCGAACGACCCGGAGGCGAAGCTGCCGGCGTGGGTCGGGCCGGAGCATGGTCCCGACGAGGGCATCGCGGAGGAGACGCTGCGGCGGGCGCTCAAGATCTACATCGTGTCCATCGCGCGCCTCATGAGGCTCGAGCTCTAGGCCGGGCGCTCCGCTCGCGTGCGGCGCCTGGGTCCGGCGCCGCCGGCGCCCCTACAGCGCTATGTCGCGCCAGTCGTCCAGGAAGAGGTCCGCGACCGTGCGGACCTCTTCCACGTCCTGCGTCGGGTCGTTCGAGCGCACGCCGCACGTGAGCATGCCGGCGCCACGCGCGGACCGTATGCCTACGGCGAGGTCCTCGAACACGACGCAGTCCCCGGGCGCGGCGCCCAGGCGTCGCGCCGCCTCCAGGTAGATGTCCGGCTTGCTCTTTGGCACGGGTACGTCCTTGCCGTGGACCTTCGTCTCGAAGAGCGCGTCCATGTCGATGCCACGCATGGAGTCCAGCACGTCCGGGTCGTTCGTCGTCGCGAGCGCGACGGAAACGCCCCGCCCGCGCAGCGCGCGGATGTAGGCCTCGGCGCCGGGGCGCAGCCGGGCCTCGTCCCTGTAGAGCGCGCGTCCCATGGCGTTCCACTCGTCGCAGATGTCTTGCACGGACTCGCGCAGGCCAAAGCGCTCGATGGTGTAGCGCGCGCCGGCCTCGAAGCCCAGCACGGACAGCGTGCGCGCGTAGTCCGGCGGAACCCGCAGGCCGCGTGACCCCAAGAACGCCTCGTCCACCTTGCGCCACAGGGCCGCGGTATCGGATATCGTCCCGTCGAAGTCGAATATCGCGGCACCAAAGCGCGGCGGCCACAGCGCCGCGGGGGCCCTTCCCGCAAGCCACGGCGCCCTCTTGGCCCCCGGGTTCCCGGTCCTTCTCGACGCGTCGTGTTGGGATGGGTCCATGGGAGCCTCCGTCGCCTGGTGTATGGGTGGAGCGTGTGGGCGGTCCGCGTGCCGTGCGCGAGCGGGTGCGTGCGCGACCGCCGTGAGATATGCTAGTCTATCGTGCGTCCTATGCGGGTGCAAACGCCTGCCGAGCAGTTCGGTTCCTAAATCCTGCTCGCTAAACCTAAAACCAAAGGAGACAATCGCATGCTCAGGGACTTTCTCAGGGATTATCGGCTGCTGCTGCGCAACGTGCCCAGCACAAACGTCACGCTCTTCGTGCTGAGCGTCGTCCTCATGAACCTGCTGGCCAACAAGGAGCTCGTCTCGCTTCCGTACCTTGCGCTCGACTGCGGCATCACGCTCAGCTGGGTCTCGTTCCTCTGCATGGACATGATCACCAAACGCTTCGGGGCGAAGGCCTCCATCAAGATTTCCGTGTTCGCGCTCGCGTGCAACCTCGCGGTCGTCGCGCTGCTGTGGCTCGTCAGCCTCGCGCCCGGTCACTGGGGCGCGTACTACTCCTCCGGGCTCGCCCCCGTGGACGCGGGCCTCAACGCCACGTTCGGCGGCAGCTGGTACGTGGTCCTTGGCAGCTCGATATCCATGCTCCTCTCGTCCGTCACGAACTCCCTGCTCAATCAGTTCATCGGCGGCAAGTTCGCGAAGGACAGCTTCGGCACGTTCGCCGCGCGCTCCTACGCCTCCACCCTCGTGGGCCAGCTCGTGGACAACCTCACGTTCGCCGTCATCGTCAGCCACACGTTCTTCGGCTGGACGTGGGCGCAGGTGCTCGGCTGCTCCGTCACCGGCGCCCTCGTCGAGCTGCTGTGCGAGGTCGTGCTCAGTCCCATCGGGTTCCGCGTCGTGCGCCAGTGGGAGCGCGACGGCGTCGGCCAGGCGTACCTCGACGCGCAGGGCGAGAAGGACGCGACCCCGGCGGCCGTGGCGGACGCCTCCGTCGCGAGGGAGGCGTAGCCGTGGGCGCGCGGGACGGGCGGCAGCCCATGGACGTGCTCGTGACCGGTGCCTCCGGCGGCATCGGCCGCGCGGTCTCGGAGCTCTTCCTCGAGCGCGGGCACCGCGTGGACGGCCTCGACGTCGCGCCGGCGATGGTGGAGCATGCCCGCTATCACCACCACATCGCGGACGTGCGCGATGTCGCGTCGCTTCCCGACCTGTCCCCGCAGGTCATCGTCACGTGCGCCGGCGTACAGGACACCCCGGACGACATAGACGTCAACCTCAAGGGCGCGATCAACGTGTGCGAGCGCTACGCGTTTCAGAGCGTCTCGCGCCCGCGCGAGCGGGTGCGCTCCGTGGTGAATGTCGGGTCGTCGTCCGGCCACAACGGCTCGGAGTTCCCGCACTATGCCGCTAGCAAGGGCGGCATCATCGCGTACACCAAGAATCTGGCGCTGCGCCTGGCGCCGCAGGCCATCGCAAACAGTGTCGACCCCGGCGGCGTCCTCACGGACCTCAACCGTCCCGTGATGGACGACCCGGAGCTCTGGGGCAAGATCATGGCGCTCACGCCGCTGCGCCGCTGGGCCACCCCGCGCGAGATCGCGGAGTGGGTGTACTTCGTGGGCGTGACCAACCGCTTCATGACGGGGCAGAGCCTCCTCGTCGACGGGGGAGAGGCGGGTAACGCCCAGTTCGTGTGGCCGGACGTCGAGGTTGGGCACAAGCCGACTGAGTGATAGCGCCGGCCTCGTGCTCGTCGTTCCGCGCGCGCGTCCACCCGTGCCGCCCGCGGAAGACGCGTCCGTGATTGTTGCCAGCCTGTTACACTGGGTGGGTATTGGATACGGCAACACATATATGCGGAGGTTTCCATGACGGACGAGGAGCTCAAGCAACGCGCGAGTGAGTTTGTCGAGAAGAACTGGGAGGACGTCGTCGCGGACATCGACTCCCTGGTGCGGATCAACTCGGTCGAGGACCTCGACCACGCCGAGCCCGGCAAGCCGTACGGCCCCGCGCCGTTCGAGGCGCTCGACACCGCCGTGAAGATCGCGGCGCGCCTGGGGCTCGACGCCCACAACTGCGATGGCCACATCGGCTACGCGGACGTCCCCGGCGCGTCCCCCAAGCAGATCGCAACTATCGGCCACACGGACATCGTCCCCGCCGGCACCGGCTGGACGTTCGAGCCGTTCAAGGTGACCCGCAAGGATGGCTACCTCATCGGCCGCGGCGTGCTCGACGACAAGGGCCCCACGACCCTCTCGCTCTACGCGGCGAAGTTCTTCGCGGACCTCGCGCGCGAGACGGGCGAGCGGCTTCCGTACACGCTGCGCTGCATCATCGGCAACAACGAGGAGACCGAGATGGCCGACGTCGAGTGGTACCTCGACAACTTCGACCAGCCCGAGTTCCTGTTCTCACCGGACGCGGACTTCCCGCTCATCTACGGCGAGAAGGGCGGCTGGTCCGCGACCGTCACCTCCAAGCCCGTCTCGGACGTGATCGTGGACTTCGAGGGTGGCACCGTCGGCAACGCCGTCGCTGGCGAGGCCACGGCCGTCGTGCGTGCGGACGCGTCCAAGCTCCCGTCCGCCGACCGCATAGACGTCGAGAGCGCGGGGGAGGGGCTGGCGCGCCTCACGGCCCACGGCATCGGCGCCCACGCGTCCACGCCACAGGGCTCGATCAACGCCATCGGTCTTCTCGTCGACTACCTGCTGCAGAACGACCTGTGCTCCGCGGGCGAGAAGGACTTCCTCCAGTTCGAGAGGCTGGTCTTTGGCTCCACGGACGGCTCGACCCTGGGCGTCGCGTGCCAGGACGAGTACTTCGACCCCCTGACGTGCATCGGCGGCACCATCGCCACCAAGGACGGCCACTTCGAGCAGACGCTCGACAGCCGCTACCCCACGAACATCACCGGCGAGGAGATCACGCGTCGCGTGGGGGCGCTCGCGGCCGAGCACGGCTGCACCATCCACGTCGACCTCGACATGGTGCCGTTCCTCACCGACCCGGACACGCCTGCCATGCAGACGCTCGTGAGGACGTACAACGAGTACACGGGCCGCGACGCGAAGGGCTTCTGCATCGGCGGCGGCACGTACGCGCGCCACTTCAAGGCCGGTGGCTCCTTCGGCCCGAACGACCCGGCGTTCCCCATGCCCGACTGGGTGGGCGCCGAGCACTCCGCGGACGAGGGCTTCAGCGAGGAGCAGCTCAAGCGCGCTCTGCAGATCTACATCGTGTCCATCGCGCGCCTCATGAGGCTCGAGCTGTAGGCGCGCCCCCATACTGGGCCGCACGTCACGCAAGCACGAGGGGACCGCCGCCATGGCCTGGCTGCGGTCCCCTCGTCTTGTTCTTCTCGCCCGCGCGCTGCCGCGACGGATTGCTCTGCCGCGACGGATGGCGGCGCCTTGACGGATGGCGCTACTGGTCGGGAACGCCCTCCATGGAGTCCAGCACCTGCAGTATCACGTCGTCCGGGTCGAACGCGGCGAGCACGCTCACGAAGTTTCGCGCCACGGGGTAGACCTCCGCGTCCATCGACGCGCGCGTGCACTCTAGGAACGTCTTCGACACCTCGTCCGTCGGCGCGACGGGCACGCCGTGGTAGCCAAGCGTCGCCTCGACCTCCTGCTGCGACATGGGGCTCAGGGCAAGCCCGCCCCTCTCGCCCTGGGACTGCGCGGCAAGGCCCGTCACCTCCATCACCACGACGGGCGTGATGGAGGGCATGAAGCTCATGGCGCTCTGGTAGCACGCCTGCGCGGCGAGCGTGTTGCCGCGGGCCATCTGGAACGACGCCATGCGATAGTAGCCGAGCCCTATGGCCTCGGGGTCGTGCGCGCCCCTCAGGAACTCCGTCAGGGTCGCCATGGCCTCGTCCGTGCGGCCCGCCTCCTCCAGGCAGCGCACCAGCTGCAGGTTCGCGTGCTTGTCCAGCGGCGCCATCTGGCGCAGCCGGCGCGCGTGGGCAAGCGCGGCGTCCGTCTGCCTCAGGGCGAGGCTCGCGACGGAGAGGTAGAAGTGCGCCGCAAAGTACGCGTCCGGCACCAGCAGGAGCGCTCGTCCGTCGTCCGCGTGCTGGCGGTTGTACAGCGTGCGGTCCACGTAGCTCGCGAAGTAGCGCCACACCACGCCGCCCCCGTCCGAGAAGAGCCCGGCTGCGTCCACGGGGCTTACCACGGGCTCCAGCACGTCCTTCGCCCCGGCGGCATCGTGCCTGGTGAGGCAGTCCTTCGCGCGCTCGCACGCCCTGTCCAGCGCGTCGCCGCGCACGAACTCTTCGCCGATGTCCGTGGGGTCCGTGCCCACGGTGCCGTCAATCATGCCCCTCACCAGGCGCTCCGCCGCGGAGCGCACCGTGGGGTCCGGGTCGTTGCCGGCAAGCTCCATAACCATGCGCACGTTGCGCTGCGTCGCGTCGCGCTCCTCCGGCGGGCACAGGTTCAGCATGATGTCGCCCGCGATGAGGCTGCGCTTGTCCGCCTCCTCGATCGCAAGGCCGCTCACGCTTGGGGCGCCCAGGGCGCGCGCGAGCCGCTTGGGAAGGCGACGGCTGGAAAGGCCGACGGGCATGTGGCGCCACGTGGGGCTGAAACGGGGGTCGGAAAGGTCCACGGTCTGCTCCACGGGACGGAGGATGTCGTTCTCGACGCGCATGTTGGGAACGAACGGCCTCATGGCGCGCGGGAGGTCGTCCACGTGGTTCAGGTCAAGCCGCGCGAAGCGCCACCGGTCGAAGTCGACGCACAGGTAGCAGCGGTGCGCGTGGGCGTCGTCCACCGTGCCTATGACCCAGGCGTGGCGGATCTTCCGCGAGGCGCGAAACGCCGTCGCCGCAAGCAGTATGGCCACGCGCTGGGCGTAGGCGGACGCCGCCTTGCGACGCATCTCGCGCGAGCTCTGCACCACGCCGAGCCCCGCGACGAACACGGACGAGGGGAACACGCGCTCCGGCGTCAGGTCCACGTGGAAGCCAACGTTGCCGTCGGCCACGTTCACGCGAAAGTGCTGCTCAAGGCGGTATGGCAGCTGCATGTCCTCGATGGCGGCGGCGATCTTGCGCCGCACGGCCCACTCGCCGTCCGGGTCCTCGCCCTCCTCGGACTCCAGCGGCACGTCCAGCCCCGGCGACTGCGCACACACCGACGTGGCGAGCCCCTGCGTCAGCTTGTAGCAGTCGGCCTCCGTAACGTCGTGCGGGTCGTCGAAGTACGTGCACGCGTAGCGCATCGCGTTCAGCGCCGCCTCGATCTTCAGCACGCGCAACCGCGCCAGGTACGAGAGCTCGCGCTGCTCAATGCGCACAAACAGCATCTGCGAGTGCGGTGAGCGCACCACGGACATGCGCGGCAGCTCCGTGTCGGTCGAGAAGAGCCCCGCCTCCACCAGCATCCGCGCCACGAAGCGCTCGACGGGGGAGGGCGAGAGAATCGCGGCGTCCGGGGTCGCGGCACCGCCGGAGTCGCGCGTCGCGGGCACCAGCGGCGCGTCTCCGGGGAGGCGGGCCGCGTCAAGCTCGCGCGCGGCGTCCTCGCCGTCGGTCTGGGCCATGCGGGTGCGGATGTCTCCCACCAGGAGCTTGAGCTCGGCAAGTGGGTCCGGGCTCTGTACGATGCGCTCGCTCACGGCGTCGTAGTCCAGCTGCGAGCGAGCGATGGCGGGCTCGCTGCCCGCGGCGGAGTCCGTGGGGGAGGCTTCCTCTGCCGGTGCGGCTGCTGCCTGCGCGGCCTCTGCCGGCGCGGCGACGTCGTCGCGCACGGCGGAAGAGGCGTGCGCCGGCCGTGCGCTCACGGGCGCGCCCACGGCAAGCTCGGCCGTGGCCGCACCGGGCTGCGGCTGCGCAGGTCCCTGGTGCGACGGGGCGGCCGCGGCGTCAGGCGCCCCGTCCTTCTCGCCCGGTGCCGCGTGGGCGCCTAGGGCTGCCGCATGCGGGGGAGTCGCCGCCTGCGCCTGGCCGCTGCGCGCCTGCCGGTCCTGTGCCGCAGACCTGGTGAACGCCAGGATCGTGCTTGCGCCAAGGGCCGCAACGCCCGCGGTGAGCGCCCAGCCAACGCTGTCCAGCGCGACGGACTGGTAGCAGCCAAGCGCCGCCACCAGGGCGAGCGCCCCTGCGCCCGGAAGGAGAATGTGCCGCGACGAGAATCTGTCGTGTGTCATGCCGTGAACCACCTAAGTGCCATGGGTTAGGGGGCGAAGCGCCGCCCCCGTAAGTGTCTTTCGTTTCTCATACCCAATCGCACGGCCGTCTACCAGTGCGTTACCAGTCTCTAACAGCCCTCTATCTGCTTGATCTCGCACTCGTTGCCCCGCAGGAGCACCGTCTGGTCGCTTCCGCAGTGCGGGCACGTGCGACCGTAGCGCACTGTCTCGTACGTGTGGCCGCACGCGTTGCATACGGTGACGGCCTTGATCTGCTCGACCTGCAGCGTGGAGTCGCGCAGCAGGTCGCTCTTCTGCTGCGCCCACTTCCAGCAGTCCACGAAGTAGTCCTCCAGTATGCCGGAGACCTCGCCCAGGCACATGGTGACGGAGCTGATGCGCGAAAGCTCGTTCTCGCGGGCAACGTCCTCGATCGTGTCCATCGCCGCGAACACCACTCCCAGCTCGTGCATGCGCTAGGCCTTCCAGTCGCGGACGGCGTCGCGCAGCCAGTCCAGCCACTCGTCCATGCCCTCGCCGGTCTTCGCGGAGAGGTAGATGATCTTGGCATTCGGGTTGCGCAGGTGCACGTTCTGCTCGAGCTTCTGCTTGTCGAAGTCGAAGTACGGCAGCGTGTCCACCTTGCTGATGAGCACGAGGTCGCTCACCTCGAACATGAGGGGGTACTTCAGCGGCTTGTCGTCGCCCTCGGGGACCGAGAGAATCATGACCTTCTTGCCGGCGCCCGTGTCGAACTCCGCGGGGCAGATGAGGTTGCCCACGTTCTCGATCACGACGAGGTCCTGGTCCTGGTAGCCCAGCTGGTTGAGCCCTTGCTCCGTCATGGCCGCGTCGAGGTGGCACATGCCGCCGGTGTGCAGCTGGATCGCCTTCGCCCCGGCCTCCTGCACCGTGTAGGCGTCCACGTCAGAGTCGACGTCCGCCTCCATCACGCCAATGTTCATCTCGTCCGCGAGGGCGCGCAGCGTGGCGGAGAGGAGCGTGGTCTTTCCGGCTCCCGGCGAGCTCATGAGGTTGATCATGAGCGTGCCCGCGTCGTGCATGCGCGCGCGGAGCGCCTCGGCCTCGCGGTCGTTGTTCGCGAACACGCTCTCCTTGACTTCGATTACCTTAATCGGGTCGGTCATCTTTTCCTCCTATCGTTTTCGTCCATGATACAGGAGGCGGGTGCGCGCGGGGACGGGATGCGAGGGCCTGGGCCACAGTTTCGCATCGCCGTTTGGCAGTGTGCAGAGCCCGCGACGGAATGCACGCGCTACATACCCGGCTCCAGCTCGCAAGACGCTGCAAACTGGCGTCCGGTGTGTACCCACGCCCACAGTGGCGCGTCACATACCCGGCTCCAGTTTGCGAGATTTCGCAAGCTCGCCCCGGAAGCGTATCGGCTGCGATACGCATCTGATCTCAGTTTGCGGAATCCTGCAAACTCACCCTTGGTGTGTGACGGAACGCGTGGTCCCATGGCAGGAATCCCGGGGTGTGTTACCCAAAATGTGAGAAACCCTCAGGTGTGTACCGCCTTAAACTGGTTTGACTTCACATATTTGCAGCTAGAAGGGTCGCGACATAAGAAACCGAACAATTTTCAGTGCACACATCCGACGTTTTCCGCCGCGAGCCCCCTCCGGACGCAACACACCGCGCCCGAGCTTGCAAGAACGCGCAAGGTCAGCCCGGGTGCGTGTCGCACCGTCGGCAACCGCAGCACACACCACGGCCGACCTTTCGCAATCCCGCAAGATCGATCCTGGTGTGTTACCCGCATGGCTGCGCCCCGCGACGCAATGGGGGCCCTGGCCGTGGGCAGACGGCGCTCCGGCGTGGCGGAAGGCCGATCCCGGCGTCTGGCAAAATAGTTTCATGTATAAGAGTTTGAGTTAAATCAAGGTGCCGCACATGCGCGGCACCTCCATAGGGACACATGCATAAAGGCCATTTACCTGTACGTTTGACGCGCTTGGAAAAGCGTGAAACACACTTGAAACATTGTTAGAAACCATGTAAAACGTAATTTGAAGGGCACGTTGGCGCGTGCGGAACGATTCAATCGAACGGAGGGGTCTATGGGTGCCTTCTCGATGCAGACGGTTCTGTTCATCATCTACACCATGCTCGGCTTCGTGGCGGCTCTTGCCGCAATAATGGTCGTCACCGGAATCATCAGGTTCTTGGTGCGAAAAGCCCTGGGGAGGATCGAGCCCGACCCCAACGCGACGACGTACCCCACCGAGGTTCCGCGCGTGGCGTAGCGATGTCCGGCAGGTAGCGCTCATACAGGCGTCATACAAAGAGGGTCCGCAACCAACCGGCTGCGGACCCTTCGCTTTCGCACCCATGAGGCCCTGCGCAGACGCTATGCGTCTCCCAGCTCCGTCGGCCACGTGACGCCCTTCGGCATCTTCGCGTCGCCGGTCTGGATGGACTTCGGGATGGTGCTGTCCGATGCCATGAGCTCGTCAATCGTGACGAGGGTGTAGCCCGCGCCCTGGAGCGACTCGATGATCTTCGGCAGGGCCTCCACGTCCTGGTCGCGGTTGCCGCCGCCGTCGTGCATCAGGATGATGGAGCCGGACTTGACGTTCGCCAGGCTGTTCTTCACGATTGCGTCCACGCCGGGGCGCGCCCAGTCGCGCGAGTCCTGCGTCCACGTGACCGAGACGGAGGGGATGCCGCCGGCCGCGAGCCACGTCCTCTCGGTAAACGCGCCGTACGGCGGGCGGAAGACCGTCGTGTCTACGCCCGTCGCGTCGCTTATCGCCTTGAACGCGGTGTCGAACTCCGTCCTCAGCTCGTCGGAACCCAGCTTCGTCAGCTGTTTGTGCGATTGCGTGTGGCTTGCAATCTGGCTGCCTTGGTCCACGATCGCCTTCGCGAGCTGTGGGAACTCCTGCACCTGCCTCCCAAGGCAGAAAAACGTCGCCTTCGCGTTGTGCTTCTTCAGGATGTCAAGGTACTGCTGGGTGTACTTGTCGCTCGGTCCGTCGTCAAACGTGAGCGCCACGAGCTTCTTGTCGCCCTCGGGAATGGGCGTGCGCAGGTAGACCTCCGTGTCGACGGTCTTCGACTTCACGATTTCCGCCACCTGCTTCGACTTCTTGCCGGTGAGGCGCTCGACCCTGCCGGGCGTGCCCCAGTCCCTCACGTAGGCGATCGGGCCGTAGCCGCCCTTCATCACCAGCTTCGGGGCCTCGGTCTCGACCTTCTTCGTGTGCGGCTCCATCACGTCCCTGCCCGCGGAGAGCGTGATCTTGTCGTTCGCCCTCACGCGGTACTCCTGGGCCGCCTTGCCCGTGAGGCTCCTCTTTCCCACCGTGGCGACAAACGGCTCGCCGCCGCCCGCCTTCAGGACGTCGCCCCTCACGCTCACGTAGTTTCCGGGCCTCGTGTGGATGGACTGGTCGCGAACCGCCTCCGCAAGCGTGCTGTCTATACGCACGTCGTAGCTCTTCTCGTTGATGGTCACGCTCACCGCGCGGTTCGTCCACAGGTGCCAGGCGCCGCCTCCCAGCACGAGGATGAGCGCCAGGGCGAGAAACGCCGGCGCCTTGCTCGAGGCCGCCCTGTCAGAACGGCCCTCGGCCGACCCGCGGCGCGCGTCCGCGGCGCCCCCGACCTTCGATGTCGTTGGGATGTAGTACACGTCGCGTCGCTCCGCCTTGCCTGCGCGGGAAGACCCCGCGCGCCCCGAGGCGCGCCGCGCGCCCTGCGGCCGGGCGCTTCTCCGCCCCTGGGGGGCGTCCTTTCCCTGCGCGGGGCTCTTACGTACGTGCTCGGCCCGCTGGGGGCCGTGGGAGTCAGTCTGTGCCATGGTCACGCGTCCAATTCTTCTGCGTTTCGCTTCCAAAGCCGAACAAGCATAGCATGCCTGCGCGACGCGGGACGCATTCACAAAGTCGGCTGAAACTTGCACACCATATAGGCGTCCTTTGCGTTTGCCAAGTTACATGCGCCCTAAAGAACAATACGAACGAGTGACGCGCACCTGACGCGCGCCGCCTTGGAACGCAAGGCAAAAATGTGGGCCCAAATGGTGCGCCAGCACAAGAAAGACGGGCGCGGCGCCAGGCCGTGCCCGTCCAAAAAAGGCCATCTGCCGCCGCGGCATGCCCCGCCGCAGCCAGCGCTACCGCAGCCGGCGAACGAAGAGGCCGCTGCGGAGCTTTGGCTCGAACCACGTCGACTTCGGCGGCATCAGCAGCCCGGCGTCGGACACGGCCATGAGCTCGTCCACGGACGTGGGGAAGAGCGAGAACGCGACGCCGTCCGCTCCGGCAAGGCGCTCCAGCGCCTGCGGGCCCTCGATGCCGCCCACAAAGCGGATGCGACCGTCCTGGCGCGGGTCCTCGATCCCAAGGATCGGCCCCAGCACGCGGTCCTGCAGGATGGACACGTCGAGCGTCGCCACGGGGTCGTCCGCCGGAAGCGACGCGACCGCCTCGGGCGAGAAGCGCATGGCATGCCACGCGCCGCCCACAAAGAGGCCAAAGCCATGGCGGGCGGAGGGCTCGGCGGGGGAGTCCTGGGCGGGGCCGACCTCGAAGCCGGCGGTCCCCATGCGCTCGACGAGCTGTGCCGGCGCAAGGCCGGCCGTGTCCGTCACCACGCGGTTGTACGCCATGACCTTCAGCTGGCTCGCGGGGAACATGACCGCGAGGAAGGAGTCGTATGGTGCCGGGGACGCCTCGGCGCCGGGCGCCGCGCCCTTCTCGCCCGCGCGGCCCGACTTGCGGGCTGCCTCCTGGCGCATCTCCTGGCACACCCGCACGGCGGAGGCGGCGCGGTGGTGGCCGTCGGCGATGTAGGCGCACGGCACGGTGGCGAACGTCGCCGTCATGGCCTCGATGGCCGCCGGCCGCGCCACGCGCCACACGGTCTGGTGCACGCCCTCCTCGTCCGTGAAGTCGTACAGGGGCTCGGCCGTGGACGCAAGGCCCACCAGCGTGTCCATCGCGAAGTTGTCGCGGTACGCCAAAAAGATCGGGCCCGTCTGGGCGCCGGTCGCGCGGATGTGCTCCACGCGGTCCTGCTCCTTGTCGCGGCGCGTGTTCTCGTGGCGACGGATCGTGCCGTCCAGGTACTCGTCCACGGAGGCGGCGCACACCACGCCCGTCTGGGCGCGGCCGTCCTGCTCGAGGCGGTACACGTAGTAGCACGGCGTCTCGTCGCGCAGCAGCGTGCCGTCCGTCGCGGCGCGGCGCAGCAGCTCCGCGGCCTTCGCGTACACGTCCGGGGCGTACATGTCGTGGTCGGGCGAGAAGGACGTCTCCGGCCGGTCGATGGCCAGAAACGAGCCCGGGTGCCTCTGCACGTAGGAGGCCGCCTGCGCGCGGTCGAACACGTCGTACGGCAGCGACGCGAACGTCGCCGCCTTGTCCGGGGCCGGACGGTAACAGCGTATGGGCTCGACGCGCATGCGGTCTCCTTCCACGTGGGGCCTGCCGTCGCCAGCGCGGGGTGCTAGCGGGTGATTGCCGGGACGATCTGCCTGATGCGATAGACGCCGGGGATGGCGCGGAGCTTCTGCATCGTGGCGGCGTCCACCGGCTGGTCGGTGTCGATAAGAGTATAGGCGCTGCCGTCCTGCGCCTCGTTCGACATGCGCTGGATGTTCGCGTTCGACTGCGCCAGCGCGCCGGAGATCTGGCCGATCATGTTCGGCACGTTGTCGTGCAGCGCGGCGATGCGGCCGCCGGTGTGGCACGGGCCCATGTCGCAGTCCGGGTAGTTGACGGAGTTCCTGATGATGCCCTGCTCCAGGTAGTCCTTCATCTGGCTCACTGCCATGCTGGCGCAGTTGGCCTCGGCCTCGGCGGTGCACGCGCCCATGTGCGGCGTGATGAGGGTGTTCGGCATCTTCGTGGTCATGGGCGTCGCGAAGTCGCACACGAAGCGCCCGAGCTTGCCGGAGCGCAGCGCCGCGTCCACCGCGGGCTCGTCCACGATGTCGGCGCGCGCGTAGTTGATGAGCATGGCGCCGTCGCTCATGAGCGAAATCATCTCGGCGCCCATCATGTGGCGCGTGTCGTCCTTCGACGGGACGTGCAGCGTGACGTAGTCGGCGTTGCGGCAGAGCTCCGCCATCGAGTCGACGCGCTTCACGTTGCGGTTGAGCTGCCACGCGTGCTCGACGGAGAGGTACGGGTCGTAGCCGTACACGTCGAGCCCCAGCGCCTCCAGGGCGTTCGCGACCTTCGAGCCCACGGCGCCCAGGCCCACGACGCCGACCTTGCGGCCAATGGCCTCGCGTCCGACGAAGGCCTTCTTGTTCTTCTCGGCGTCCTTCACGATCTGCGGGTCGTCCGCGTTGCTCTGGACCCACCGCATGCCGTCGAGCGTGCCCCTGGAGTTGACCAGGATCATGCCCACGACCAGCTCCTTCACGGCGTTCGAGTTGCCGCCCGGCGTGTTGAACACCACGATGCCCTGCCTTGCGCAGCGCTCGATGGGGATGTTGTTGTAGCCGGCGCCGGAGCGCGAGACGCAGCGGACGTTCGGGCCAAAGTCGATGTCGCGGATGTCAGAGGCGCGTATCAGGATGGCGTCCGCCTGGTTCACGTCATCGGTCTTCTGGTAACCGTCGCCCAGCTCCGCGACGCCGTCTCGGGTGATCTGCTTCGCGATGTTGTCGAATATCTTTACGTAGCGCATCGGGTCTCCTTCGTGCCCCGTGGGGCCTGTCTCGTGCGCGGCCCCACGGGGCCGCGTCGGGTCTCGTCTGTGGTGCGTGCCGGCGGCGCCGGCATCGCCGGAGTCGCTAGCGCGCGTCCGTGCGGCAGTCCGCGGCGTGCGCGCGCTCGAAGTCCTGCATGTAGTCCAGAAGCGCGTCCACGGCCTTCGCCGGGACGGCGTTGTAGCAGCTCGCTCGCATGCCGCCCAGGATGCGGTGGCCCTTGACGCCCACGATGTTGCGCTCGGCGGCGCCCGCCACGAACTCCGCGTCGAGCTCCTTCGTGGGGCAGCGGAACGTCACGTTCGCGATGGAGCGCGAGTCCGGCCTCGCGATGGGCGAGAAGAGCGAGCTTCCGTCGATGTAGCCGTAGAGTCGGTTGACCTTCTCCCAGTTTCTGGCCTCCATGGCGGCAAGGCCGCCCGTGTCCTCGATCCAGTGGAACACCTTCCCGCACATGTAGATGCCCCACGCGTTCGGCGTGTTGTACAGCGAGTCCTTGCTGGCCTGCAGCCGGTAGCCCATGTACGTCGGCACGATGCCGCCAAGCGCCGGGCCGTCGCCGATCAGGTCGTCGCGGCAGATCACGACGGTGTTGCCCGCGGGACCGGCGTTCTTCTGCACGCCGGCGTAGATGAGCCCGTAGCGCTCCACGGGCACGGGGCACGAGAGGAACATGCTCGAGACGTCCGCCACGACGGGCACGTCGCCGGTGTCGGGCAGCTCGCGCGTCATCGTGCCGTACACGGTCTCGTTCTGGCAGAGGTAGACGTAGTCCAGCGACTGGTCGACCGCGCCCTCCAGGCGTGGCGTGCGGTCGAAGCCCGTGGGCTCGCTCGTTGCGAGCACGTCCGCCTGGCCGTACTTGCACGCCTCCTGCCAGGCCTTCTTCGACCAGTTGCCCGCCACCAGGTATCCTGCGTGACGGCCGCGCATGAGGTTCATGGGCACGCACGCAAACTGCAGCGTCGCGCCGCCCTGCATGAACATGACGCGGTAAGCGTGCGGGATCCCCATCAGGCGCCTGAGCGTCTGCTCCGCGTCGTCCAGGATCGACTGGAAGGTGGAAGATCGATGGCTCATCTCCATGACGGACATGCCGCAGCCCTCGTAGTCGAGCATCTCTGCGGCGGCCTCCTTCAGGACCTCCTCGGGCAGAGCCGAGGGTCCCGCGGAAAAGTTAAACGCGCGTGCCATCCAAACCTCCCTGTCGAAACGGCTTCGCACCCGCCCCATGCGGGCACATTGTTAGACACACTAACGTACCCGTGTTTCAGACGTGGAAACTAACGCTCTCGCCACATGGCACATGGGCCCGCCCCGCGCGGCCGCACCCGTCTGCGCTATGCTGGTGGGCGTACGGAAGGCGGGCGCACGGGGCGCCCTGCGGGTTGGGGGTCAGATGGGCGAGAAGGGCGGGTGTGCGGCTTCGGGTATCTGCACAACGGAGGCGACACCTCGGCTGAGGCACGCGGACCCCGCGTCCCGCGGCGTCGTCGTGTTCGACTTCGACGGCACGATCGCGGACACGCTTCCCTCGATCGTGGCCGTGGCGCGCCACGTCCTAGGCGCATGGGGGCTTCCCCCAGAGCGGCTTGCGGACTGCCCCAAGCTCGTGGGCCCACCGTTCCCGCAGGCGTTCAGCATGGTGTTCGGGCTCTCCGAGGCGGACGCGCGCGAGGTGACGCGTCGCTATCGCGAACGGTACGGTGCGCTGGGTCCTGAGGCGTGGCCGGCGTTTCCCGGCATGGGCGCGCTTCTGGACGAGCTCAGGGCGTCCGGCAGGCGGCTTGCGGTGGCGAGCTCCAAGAGGACGGCGCTCCTGCACCGCGCGCTTTCGGACGAGGGGCTGCTCGGGTGCTTCGACGTCGTGCGCGGCAAGGAGTCCGACGCGCCGCAGAGCAAGGCGGCGACGCTGTCCGCGGTGCTCGACGACCTCGGCGCCGCTGCGGCCGACGCCGTCATGGTGGGCGACCGCCACTTCGACGTGGACGCCGCGCTTGCGTGCGGCGTGCCGTGCGTGGGCGTGACGTACGGCGGGACCGCGCCGCTCGGGGAGCTCGAGGAGGCCGGCGCCTGCGTCGTGGTGGGAAGCGTCGAGGAGCTTGGACGCGCCCTTCTCGGCCGCTGACGCGCCAGGACGTTCCCACGGGGCCCGCGCACCCGCCCGAGCCGACCTGCCGCTCGCGGATGCGGTGCGTCTAGCGCCCGCGGCTTGGGGGTACAAGCATGAGCATGGTCCGCGCGCCGCGCGGCAAACTGTATGCCGTCCCAAGGAGAGGGGTCAACATGGCTGGTTTCGACGATCTGGGCGATGGCGTCCGCAAGCTGTTCCTGGTGGGTGTCGGCGCGGTGGCGACCGGCGCCGAGAAGTCCACGGAGATCGTGAACAAGCTCGTCGAGAAGGGCGAGCTCACCGTGGCCCAGGGCAAGGCCGTGAACGAGGAGCTCAAGCACACCATCAAGAACGCCGCCGGCGACACCTCCGAGGCGGTCCTGCGCGCGAAGCTGAAGACCATGACGCCGGAGGAGCGCGCCGCCTGGGTGAAGAGCGCCCAGAAGATCGCCGACGACCTCGATGCCGAGCCCGTTGAGGTTGAGGTCGAGGATGCCGACGACGCCGAGAAGGACAAGCCCGCGGAGTAGGGAAGAGCCACTTTCTTGGCAGAGGACAAAAGGCCAGCCCCCGGCAATTCCTCGGGCGACTTCGATATAAACGAGCTGGACGACGTCGAGTACCTTGGCAAGTGGTACGAGAGCGTCTCGAAGACGAACACCCGTGATGCGGGAACGATAGGCATCCTGGGTGGGCGGAGCATGGACGCTGGACCTTATAGGATCACGCGCGCGAAGAAGGCCGCCCGCCTGCGCGAGATTCTCAGGATTGCGAGCCACTACGACGTCCTCCACGGGCTTACGCCCATCACGTTGCGCAAGCTTCTGGAGGAGCTCGGCCCCACCTTCGTGAAGGCGGGGCAGATTCTTTCGATGCGCTCGGAGATTCTGCCGCAGAGCTTCTGCGACGAGCTCACGAAGCTACGCACCGATGTCGAGCCGATGGACCGCGAGGAGGTGCTCTCCACCCTCAGGGCGGAGTACGACACCCCCATCGAGGAGCTGTTCGACGCGATAGACGACGTTCCGCTCGGCTCCGCCTCCGTGGCGCAGGTGCACAAGGCGCGTCTCGTGACGGGGGAGACGGTGGCGGTGAAGGTCCAGCGCCCCCACGTGAAGGAGATCATGGCGCAGGACATCTCCATCATGCGCTCGCTCGCGAAGAGAAGCGCCATCGTCATGGGGGACGAGCAGGTGCTCGACCTGCAGTCCGTGGTGGACGAGCTGTGGCAGTCCTTCCGGGAGGAGACGGACTTCCTCGTCGAGGCGAGGAGCCTGGAGGAGTTCCGGCGCAACAACGCGGGATGCAAGTTCATCGACTGCCCGAAGCCATATCCACGGCTCTGCACGGAGCACGTCGTGGTGATGGACTACGTCGAGGGCATACCCATCGACAAGACGGCGCGCCTTAAGGCCGAGGGCTACGACCTCTCGGAGATCGGCGCGAAGCTCGTCGACAACTACACGAGTCAGATGCTGGACGACGGCTTCTTCCATGCGGACCCACATCCCGGCAACCTGGTGGTTAAGGACGGCAAGATCGTCTACCTCGACCTTGGCATCATGGGGAGGCTGTCCGCCCATGACAGGGCCGCCATGACGGACATGGTGAACGCCGTCGCCCTGCGAGACTCCGTCGGGCTCAAGAACGGCCTGCTGCGCTTCTCAGTCTCCGACACCTCCGAGGTCGACCACCCCGGCCTGCTTGCCGACCTTGACTCGATCTTGGACAACTACGGCGAGGCGGACCTCTCGGACCTCGACATCGGCGCCTTCCTCAACTCGCTTATTTCGATGGCACGCAAGAACGGCATCGAGCTTCCGGGCACTGTCACGATGCTCGCGAGGTCGCTCGTCACGCTCGAGGGCGTCGTGGATGAGTTCCTTCCGGGAACGTCCATGATCGACATCGTACGCGCCCACGTGAAGTCCCACGCCGACCCCGTCGACGTCTCCAAGAGAGAGCTCAAGCGCCTGACGCGCGAGTCCATAGCTGCGACGCATGGCCTGCTTGGCGCGGCTTCGCAGGTGTCTACGGCAATGAACATGCTTACGCGTGGGCAGCTGCGCATGAACCTTGGGCTCGACGGATACCAGGACCCCATCGGCGACATGGCGCGCGCGGCTGATCGTCTGACGCTCGGCATCATCATCGCCGGCCTGTTCATCGGGTCGTCGGTCGTGTATTACGCGCGCATCAAGCCCGTGGTCTTCGGCATTCCCGTGATCGGGTTCTTCGGCTACGTCCTCGCGCTTGCGCTCGGACTGTGGATCGTGCACCAAGTCGTCAAGGAGAACAGGCACCGCAGGTAGAAGACCGTGGCGCCCCACGAAGAGCTGCTATTCGATTCCGTTGACTGCGAGCTCTACGACCTTGTAGGCCCCGTCATACACTCCTATGGCATTTGCCTGCTCGATACGGTCGCACATGAACGAGATAAGGTCCCTGTCCGATTGGAGCGAGTCTATCATCGAAAGGACCTCGTCCGTATCATCCATCTCGTATGTTCCGTCTCCGATTTCTGCGGCGCGAATCGCACCCCAGGCCTCGTGACCACCGACGCGATGAATCATCAGCTTTGGCACCGGATAGAACGAGAACTCGCTCGGCTTCGTCACCAGAATGTCTGAGCAACGCATGAGGACGTTTGAACTGTAGACGGCCGAGAATATGTCCGCGTCGCAGAATGCGTGGATTCCGGAGACGTCTCCGTCGAGTGCTTGGCTCGCGAACGAGCTTACCTCCGAGAAGTCGTCGAAGTGGGTCTGGGCGAGCTCGGAGAGTCCATGGACAGATTCCACGAGGCCGTCCCAGACGTCGCTGTGGTCTCCAACGTTCACGAAGAGTGTCGCCTCACTGCGTCTGACGTATGGGATGAGATGCTCGATTATCGAGGCGAAGAGATCCTGCTGCGCACCCGCGCCTCCCACGGAGATGAGGTACCGAACCGCGCCGTCACCCAGCACGCGTTTCCTGCGCGCCGCGCAGTCACGTCCGATGTTGCTTACGAGCTCATGGTCGACGTAGTGTCCCGTGTAGACAAGAGAGCCCTTTGGCATTGGCTTCAGCTGACGTGACGGATCCATGCCGCGTAGCTGGTGGTACCCGACGTAGGCGCTTGGTGTCTGAACGGTGTGAATCGACCCTTCCGCGAGGTGGAGCGCCATAGGCCAGTTGTCTGGTATGGCGTTTACGACGTGGGTGAGACCGGCATGGACCGCCGCCTGGGACGGCCAAACATGCGTGCCGATGTAGGGGACGTCTTGCGGGAGGTCCCGAAAAAGGGGAACGCACAGCTCGGCGTTCTTCTGGTCTCCAGAATTATAGGAGAGCTTCCTGAAGCCCTCGCTGTTCAGCGGCTCCCAGAACAGCTTGTCGAAGACGCCCACCCTCTGGGAAAGGCGCGAGCCCATGGAGTAGAGGCCGTTCTGGTACTCGATGGCCTTCGATCCCGTGCTCTCCTTGAACGAGGCGAGGTCGAGCCAATAGGGCGTATAGCCCATCGCGTGGGCAGCGGAGGCCATGGCCATCGAGATGCGATAGTGACCGAACCCCATTCGGATGTTACCTACCACGACAGGGCTTCCGCCGGCAGCCGCGACCGTCCTCTCGGTCTTCGGGGGCAGCGGCTGTGCCGCCGCGTCCGCGCGGATGTCCAAGACGTCAGATCCATCTGCGAGCACGAGGTTCCTGACCCCCAATGTCTCACTGATCACGGGCACGTCCACACTCTTTAGGTGGTACACGGCTTTGGAGTCATCCCCAAACTTCCTGAGGAACTTCTCTTTCGAGCGGACCGCCTTCCTGTACGTGGCCTCGTCTTGGACGTTTCCGAAGGCACTTCTCGCCCTGTCAGTTCCGGTCGTCATCGATTCCTCCTTGACGGTGCGGTCAACGGCTGATAGTCTGACTATCAATGTGATAGACAGACTATCACTTGCTTAAAGGGGGAGTCAAGCATGGCGTCCGAGGGGACGGAAGAGAACTTGTTGGCGGCTGGACAGCAAGGCGTCAGGGCCAGGCCGGAGACGATGCGCGACGAGTGGGTCGTGGAGTGCGCGGCCCAGCTCTTCCTCGAGGGTGGCCTCTCAAGCGTGAAGATGACGGACATCGCGGATGCGTCTGGGGTTGGCGTTGCGACCCTATACAGGCGCTTCAAGTCAAAGACACGGCTCTCGGTGGAGGCTGCCACTCTTCTCTGGAAGAGGTTCAACGAGCGCATATCCGAGCTCGTAGAATCGGACGATTTCCTCACCATGAACGGAGCCGACCGCCTCGAGACGCTGCTCAGGGAGTACGGGGCGCACTATGTGGCCAATCGGGAGTTTGTGAGCTTCCTGGACGAATTCGACCACCTCGTTCTTTCCGAGGGGGTCGAAGGCGGTGAGCTAGAGAGCTACGGTCGCGAGGTCGATTCGTTCTACATCATATTCGACGATGCGTATAAGCTGGGCGTCTCGGATGGCTCGGTGCTGATCCTGCCTGACTTTGCGACGTTCTACAAGAGCGTCGCGCATGCCCTCGTCAGCGTTGCGGAGAAGATGGCCCGCGGGGAGGTCATCCCCTCTGATGACTTCTCCGACGGTATGGAGGAGCTTGACTGCATTGTCGACATGGCCGTGAAGTACGTGAGGAAGTAGGCTGGCGGATTCAGGCGCCCGTGCGATGGGCTTGTCTGCGACGGTGAGGATTTGCTGCCAGAAGGAGATTCGAAATGAGCGAAAAGAGACTTGCGGACGGCGCCGTGATCAGGAAGTTCGCTATCGGACAGCTTGGCTGGGCGATTCTCTCGGGAATCATCAGCAACTGGCTCGTCTACTACTACATGCCCTCCGATACGCTCGTCAGCCAGGGGATGACCGTCTTCATCACCCAGGGCATAGTGTTCGCAGGCCTCACGGTCATCGGAATTATCACGGCATGCGGGCGTCTCCTCGACGGCTTCATCGATCCGTTTATCGCCTCCAAGTCCGATTCGCTCGCAAGTCCGCTCGGGCGAAGGATACCTTTTATGAGGAGGGCGGCTGCGCCTTTTGCCGCAATGACCGTCTTCGTGTTCGTCATTCCGGGAACGTCGAGCGTGGTGGCGAACAATGTCCTTCTCTTCGTATGCCTGATGCTTTTCTATGTGACGTTGTCGCTCTATTGCACGCCCTTCAATGCGCTTATCCCTGAGCTCGGTCGTACGCAGGAGCTGCGCGTCAACCTCTCGACTTACATCTCGGTAACCTACTTCGTGGGTACTGCGGCCGCTTACCTCGTTACGGCGTTGGCGGGAATCCTTGAGCCGTCGTTGGGTCCCGTTGCCAGCTTCAGGGTCACGGTGGCCGTGCTGGCGGTCATCGCTCTCGCATGCATGCTCGTGCCCGCCTTTGGAATCGACGAGAACCTCTATGCGGATACGCAGCCAAGTTCGACGCCTATGGGACAGTCCGTCGCGAAGACTTTTAGGAATCGCGAGTTCCAGATCTTCGAGGGTTCCGACGTCCTGTACTGGGTGTCGATCACGATGTTCCAGACGGGCTTGCCATATTACGTCACGGAGCTGATGGGCTTCGATGACTCCTGGACGTTCGTCTTCTTCGCCGCCATGACGCTCATCTCCCTCATGTTCTACGCGCCCGTAAACGTTCTGGCAAAGCGCATCGGCAAGAAGAAGCTCGTCGCCTTTGCCTTTTTCTTCTTCTGCCTCGCGTTTGCCGTGACGTCTATATGCGGCCAGTTCGGAGTGCCCCAGATCGTGTGGGGCGTGGTCGTCGCTGTTCTGGCGGCGGTTCCCATGGCCATACTGGGAATCCTGCCCCAGGCGGTGCTCGCTGACATCGCCGAGGCGGATGCCGTCCAGACGGGAGAGAACCGAGAGGGGATGTTCTATGCTGCGCGAACGTTCAGTATGACGCTTGGACAGACCCTTGCGATGGTGCTCTTCACCTCCATCTCCTCCGCCGCCGAGGGCGGACTTGGGTATAGGCTCACGGCTGCGGTCGCAACGGCGTTCTGTTTGATAGCGGGATTGGTGTTCACGCGCTATCACGAGGATAAGGTCCTTGGCGTGATTTCCGTGCTCGATACAAACGACGTGTCTGTGACAGAGTAAAGTGGCAACAAATGGATTGGCGCCGTTGTTGCGACGCCCACGGGCTTCGATTGATGCGCATGGGGGGGAATGCGGAAGAATGGACCTCAATCCGAAGTTTCAGATAACGTGGAGGGTGCCGGACGGCGGACAGCGAATAACGTATGTATCAGACCAGGTGCCGACTTTCGGTGCCGACTGCAGAGACCTAGACGTTACCGTCGAGCATGACGGAGACGTGTGGCGCGTATGGGTCGATCCGGAGTATGACCTCACGATCGAGTCCGCAACCGCCACGGTGTCTCTCGATCTCCAGCACGCCGATGCGCTGTTCCTGAATGGCTATAACTCGTGGACGGACTCCTGGGAGCGCTCGCCGCGAGCGAATATGCACGGGCTTTGGGGGACGCCGCGCAGTATTGTAGGTCGCTGGGTGCTTGACGCATCTGGTGACTATCGCTTTGCTAGACAGGACCCGCGCTTCGGCCATCAGCATGGAGAGGGATACGGATACCTTAGGTTCGGCCAGGCAGTATCGCTATTCGGGGAATGCAGGCCGGACACTGGCTTAACCGTAATATATGAGGACCTTCCAGAGAACACCGTTTCGCTGCAGAAGGAAGGTCCAAACAGGCCTCTTGCCGCTGGCGAGCGAGTCGAAATCCTTACGCTTGCCCTGGTGGAGGGGACGCTTCACAGCGCCTTCGCTCGGTATGTCGAGCTCATGGGTATTCGACGTCGATCCGCGTTTCCGCTTGTGGGGTTCACGAGTTGGTATCGCCACTACGGCGACATCGACGCGGCAACCTTGAAGCGAGATCTCGTTGGAGTGTCAGACGTCCTTCTTGCCCAGCCTCTGGAGGGGGTCCTGCCCGTCTTCCAAGTGGACGACGGGTATGCGAAGGTGGGGGACTGGACGCAGCCCGACCCTAATCGCTTCCCGGCAGGTATGGGGGCGGTCGCTGACGACATACGCTCGGCGGGGCTCGTGCCCGGACTCTGGATGGCGCCCTTCGTCTGCGAGAAGGAGTCGCGCACATTTGCAGAGCATCAGGATTGGCTGCTAAGGGATTCATCCGGTCGCCCAGTCATGAGCGGGTCGCACTGGAGCGGCGGCTATGCCCTTGACACGCAGAATCCAGATGTTCGCGAGTACGTTAGCGCCTCGCTCGACACGGCAGCGCGTATTTGGGGCTTCAAGCTGTTGAAGCTCGACTTCCTGTATGCCGCCGCCATGCTTCCGCATGCCGGGAAAAACCGCGGCGAGCTTATGGCGGACGCGCTCGACCTACTCCGCTCGAGCGTTCCCGAGGGAACGCTGTTTGACTTCTGTGGCGTGCCTGTCGTGAGTGCCTTCGGACGATGCGAGTATTGCCGCGTCGGCTGCGATGTGGGCCTCGATTGGAATGACACACTGCACATGCGGATTACTGGCCGTGAACGCGTCAGCACAAAGAACAGCCTACACAACACTAAGGGCCGCGCTCACCTGAATGGCGTAACCTTTTTGAACGACCCCGATGTCTTCTTCCTTCGGAGGGACGTAAAGATTACCGACTCGCAGCGTACCCGCCTTCTCTCGGCGGATTCGCTGCTGGGAGGTGTGCTCTTCACATCCGACGATATGGGGGCGTGGGATTCTCGACAGGTGAGCATCTTTCGGAATGCGCTGGATACATTCGCGCGGCGTTCAACCGAATTCGCACCTCAAACGACTGGCCGGGTTGATGGTGAGGCCGGCGACTTATCGGATAAGCCGATTGGTCGGACGCACGATGCACGTGGAGCACAATTGAATCCCGACACCTGCACGACGAGCATGACCCAGCCCATGCCCGACATCGACGTGACCCAGCCCATGCCCGACATCGACATGACCGAGCCCATTGCGTCTTGCGACGACGAGGAACGGATCACCGTATCCGACATCACGGAGCCCATGGAAGATGTGGTAGGGACAAATGACAGCCCGGACATGACGGTCGTCGACCGGCCCCTTATGGTTGCAATCGAGGCGGCCGAGGAGGGGGAGGGACCAGACGACGCGATTGAAGCGTTGCCCGGGCAGATTGGCACGTCCGATGAGATTGAGGGGGAGTCGAATGGATAGCAACGCGATGACCGACGAGCACCTTCACATGCTGATGGGAGAGTACGAGGAGTCTTTCGGCAAGGTGGGAGGACGCGTGCTCGCCGTGGTGGCGCCTGGTCGTACTGAGCTTGCGGGAAATCATACCGATCACGAAGGTGGCCAGGTCATTGCTGGTGCAGTGAACCGTTATGTGCGTGGGATATTCTGCCCCAACGAGAGCGGCCGGATTCGCGTGAAGAGCTTGGGCTATGGACTCGTTGAGGTGAAGTGCTCGGATCTCATGCCCCGTGAGGAGGAAAGGAACACCTCTGCCGCAATCGTACGTGGACTGCTGGCCGCATTCCGCGAGCAGGGAGCGGGATCCGACCTCCAGGGATTCGACGCCGTCGTAACCAGTGAGGTTCCCGCAGGCTCTGGACTGTCTAGCTCCGCTGCCTACGAGCTAGAGATTGCCCAGGCTATGAACTGGCTTTGGGCTGACGGCAGCTTCTTGGCCATGAAGCTTGCCCAGATGTCGCAGTTCGCAGAGCGCATGTACTTTGGGAAGCCGTGCGGCCTGATGGATCAGGCCGCGATTGCCGTTGGTGGCATCGCCCACATGGACTTCTCGAATGAGTCAGACCCTCAGGTCGAACGCCTCGATTTCGACTTTGCAGAGAACGGTTTCTCAATCTGCCTCGTCTCGGTGGGAGCGGACCACTCAGCCAACACTGCGGACTACGCCGCCGTTCCACAGGAGATGCAGGAAGTTGCGCGCGAGTTCGGTTGCGAGCGCCTGTGTGATGTCCGCGAGACTGACGTCATCAGCAGCCTTCCGGCTCTCCGTGCGAAGCTGGGAGACCGTGCGGCCTTGCGCGCGCTCCACTATTTCCGCGAGGAGCGTTTCGTTCAGAATCGCGTTAAGGCGATGCGTGCCGGTGACATGGCGGCTTTCCTCGAGCTCACGCAACGCTCTGGCGCGTCGAGCGCGATGTACTTGCAGAACGTGTCGATTGGCGGGTCGCCGGAGCAGCCAGCCATGGTTGCGCTTGCCGTTGCGGAGGAGCTGCTTGGTGGTCGCGGGGCGGTTCGTATACACGGTGGCGGCTTTGGCGGAACGATTCAGGCGTTTGTCCCCCTTAGCGATACCGACGAGTTCTGTCGAGCGATGGACCATGCCTTGGGCGGGCAGGTGTCGTCAAGCTACGTTATCGATCACGAGGGAGCTCGGGCACAATGGAGAGAAATGTAGCAGCGGGGGAGCAGGTTGGTGCAGCGGCATCAAGGATTGTCGCGTATGCCGTCGGGCATCGCATAATCGAACCAGGGGACGAGCGCTGGGCCTACAACCGTCTCCTCGAGTGCTCGGGGCAGACGTCGCCCGCCCCCAGAGACCTCTCTTGGGCGAAGGCACAGGTTCTTCTCGACGGGTACGACTTTGAGAGCGACCTCTCGACCTTGGCGGACGCTGCGGTAGAATGCGGCGCCGCGCAGGATAGCGCTACGGGCAGAGACCGCATCTCCATGCGACTCATGGGGTCGATCATGGCTCGGCCGTCCGAGGTGACCAGACGCTTCCGCTCGATTGGGAGCCGCGAGGGAGCGCTTGCTGCGACCGACTGGTTCTATCGGCTCTGCTGCGACGTCGACTACGTCCGGCGCTCCGCCATCGCGAGGAACCTCAAGTGGTCGTGCCTAACGCAATGGGGGGACCTCGAGATCACTATCAACAAGTCTAAGCCCGAGAAGGACCCACGTGACATCGCCGCTGCCGCGACGGCTTCTGTGGGGGAGAAGTACCCTGCGTGCGCGCTCTGTCGCGAGAACGAGGGCTATGGCGGCAGGGCGGCATCGGACGCGGGCGGCCATGCGGCTCGTCAGAACCTTCGAATCATCCCCATCGAGCTGGGAGGGGAGGGATGGGGCTTTCAGTACAGCCCCTACGCCTATTTCGAAGAGCATTGCATCGTAATGAGCGATGAGCACAGGCCGATGCACGTCGACAGGGCGTCACTTGGATGCCTGCTGGATTTCGTGGGCCAGTTCCCGCACTATTTCGTCGGGTCGAATGCGGACCTGCCCATAGTAGGAGGGTCGATCCTGTCTCACGACCACTTCCAGGGAGGCAGGCATGTGTTCGCGATGACTCGTGCGGAAGTGGCGGAGCCCTTCGAGATGGGCGCGCATCCAGGAGTTGAGGCCGGCGTCCTTTCGTGGCCGCTCTCGGTCATACGGCTAAGGAGCGCTGAACGTGACGAGCTCCTTGGCGCGGCGGAGCATGTGCTGGACGTCTGGCGCGACTGGGACGACGCCTCGGAGGGCATCGTCTCCCATGCGGCGGACGGAACGCGTCACAACACGGTAACGCCGATATGCCGTATGAGGGACGGGCGATTCGAGCTCGACCTTGCCCTGCGCTGCAACGTGACCACGGAAGAGCATCCGCTCGGCGTGTTCCACCCGCACGCCGACAAGTGGCACATCAAGAAGGAGAACATTGGCCTTATCGAGGTCATGGGTCTCGCGATCCTTCCGCCTCGCCTCGAGCGCGAGATTGGCGCGGTGAGGAAGCGAATCGTCGAGGGTAGGCTCGACGGCATGGAGGATGACCCGCTCTGTGCACCGCATGCGGACTGGGCGAGGCACGTTGCGGAGAGGAGACCGGAGCTCCTGGGGGCGAGCGAGGACGTTTCGCGCGAGGCGATGCGTCAGGAGGTTGGCATGGTGTTCTGCCACGTGCTAGAGGACGCCGGCGTCTTTAAGTGGGACGAGGCGGGGCGCGCCGCACTCGGAAGGTTCCTCGCAGCTCTCTAGCGGGAGCGCCAGGCGGTCTTGGAGAATCAGTCGGTCATCCGAATGCTTGTGATGACCGGCTGATTGTCTTTCTCGACGGTGCCGTTGTCGTCCGTGACGGGCGTGTTGTCGCAGATGGAGTCAACGACCTCCATGCCCGAGGTCACCCTGCCGAACGCGGCGTACTGGCCGTCGAGGTTGCTGGAGTCCTCCTGCATGATGAAGAACTGCGAGCTGGCGGAGTTGTAGTCGTCGGAGCGCGCCATGCTGATGACGCCGCGCTTGTGCTGGATGGCGTTAGTGACGCCGTTCGCGCTGAACTCGCCCTTGATGCGCTGGTCGGAGCCGCCCGTGCCGTCGCCGTTGGGGTCTCCGCCCTGGATCATGAAGCCCTTGATCACGCGGTGGAACGTGAGGCCGTCGTAGAAGCCGGCGTTTGCCAGGCGTGCGAAGTTGCTGACCGTGATGGGCGTGTTGGTCGCGTTGAGCTCGAGCTTTATCGTGCCCAGGCCCTTGACCTCGATCGTGGCATGGTGGATGCCGGTGTCGTAGCCGTTGTCGAGCGGCTTCGTGAGGATCTCCTTCGACTGCGCCCCGGAGTCGCCCTCGTCAGATGACGACTTGGACGTACCCGAGTTGGAGTCAAAGCACGACGCGAGCGCCAGCGCCGCGCCCCCTGCGACGAAGGTGGCCAGGAAGCTGCGGCGGGTGATCTGGTCGTGGGTCATGCTCTTCTCCTCAGAGCCATGGCGGCCAAGGCTCGACCGTGGCTCAAGTCATCGCAAAGTGGCAGTTTCATGAGTCAACACTGGCAATTTTACCAATAACCCTAATAAGTTGCGAATTCGATGGGCGAACGGGCCCAATTTGCTCCTGTTGGTGCCAGATGTGGGGCGTCTCGCGCCGCCTCTGATTGGGCTAGAGGGGCGAGAGGGGCGAGAGGGGCTAGAGGTGCTAGAAGAACGAGAAGGGCACGCCGCACCAATCGATGCGACGTGCCCCGTGGAAGGTCCTTGTGCCCGGGAGCCCTCGTGCGCCCCCGCTGACTGTCCCTACTCCAGCTCGAAGGCCCCAGTGTACAGCTGATAGTACGTGCCGTGCTGGGCGATCAGCTCGTCGTGGGTGCCCTTCTCGATGATGCGACCGTGGTCGAGCACGATGATCACGTTGGAGTTGCGCACCGTGGAGAGCCTGTGCGCGATGACGAACGTGGTGCGTCCGTACATGAGGGCGTCCATGCCCTTCTGGACGATCTGCTCGGTGCGGGTGTCGATGGAGGAGGTCGCCTCGTCCAGGATCATGGCAGGGGGGTCGGCGACGGCCGCGCGCGCGATGGAGAGCAGCTGGCGCTGGCCCTGCGAGAGCTGGGTGGCGTTGTCGGTGAGCATGGTCTGGTAGCCGTCGGGGAGGCGCCGGATGAAGCTGTCGGCGCCGGCGAGCTTTGCGGCGCCGATGCACTCCTCGTCCGTGGCGTCAAGGCGTCCGTAGCGGATGTTGTCCATGACGGTGCCGGTGAACAGGTTCACGTCCTGCAGCACGATGCCCAGGGAGCGGCGCAGGTCGCCCTTGCGGATCTTGTTGATGTTGATGCCGTCGTAGCGGATCTTGCCATCGGCGATGTCATAGAAGCGGTTAATGAGGTTCGTGATGGTGGTCTTGCCGGCACCCGTCGCGCCGACGAACGCAACCTTCTGGCCGGGCTTCGCGAACAGCGAGATATCGTGCAGGACGGTGTGGTCCGGCGTGTAGCCGAAGTCGACGTGCGAGAGGCGGATGTCGCCCGCGAGCGGCGTGTACGTGACGCTGCCGTCGTGGTGCGGGTGCTTCCACGCCCAGGTCTCGGTGCGCTCCTGGCACTCCTCGAGCTCGCCGGCCGCGTTCTTGCGCACGTTTACGAGGGTGACGTAGCCCTCGTCCTCCTCGGGCTTCTCGTCTATGAGCGAGAAGATCCGCTCCGCACCGGCGAGGCCCATGACCACGAAGTTGATCTGCTGAGACACCTGGCCGATGGAGCCGGCGAAGCGCTTCGTCATGTTGAGGAACGGCACGACGACGGCGATGGACAGGGCCATGCCGCTGATGGAGGGGTTGGGGAAGCCGGTGGTGAGGAAGGCGACGCCCGCGACCGCGACGATGACGTAGGCGAGGTTGCCCATGTTCATGAGGACGGGCATGAGGGTGTTGCCGTAGGTGTTCGCGGTGCGCGACGCCTCGTACAGCGCGTCGTTCACGGCGTCGAACTCCTCGATGGTCTTGTCCTCGTGCGTGAAGACCTTGATGACCTTCTCGCCGTTCATGGCCTCCTCTGCGAAGCCCTCGGTCTTAGCGAGCTGGATCTGCTGGTCGAGGAAGTAGTGGGCGCTCTTGCCGCCGAGGACGCGGGTGGCGTAGACCATGCACGCGACCATGATGAGCACGACGACGGACAGTGGGATGGAGTACCACAGCATGATGGCGAGGACGGAGATCATGGCGAAGAGCATCGTGAGCAGGTTGGGCAGCGACTGGCCGATGAGCTGACGCAGCGTGTCGACGTCGTTGGTGTAGTGGCTCATGATGTCGCCGTGCTTGTTGGTGTCGAAGTAGCGGATGGGCAGGCTCTCCATGTGGTCGAACATCTGGTTGCGCACGTGCATGAGCGTGCCCTGGCACACGATGGCGCCAAGCTGCGTGTAGGCGATGTTGGCGGCGAGCGCGATGACGTAGCACGTTATGAGGCTCGCGACGACCCGGCCGACCTTGGGCGCGGCGCCCGCCCAGTCACCCGTGGGGAACGCGTGCTGCACGATGTCGATGGCCTGCTGCAGGAAGATGGACGGCACGGACGCGAGCACGGACGACGCGATGATGCAGAGGACCATGACCGTCGCGTGCACGGGGTAGTAGTGGAACACAGTGCGCAGGATGCGCTTGAACGTGGCGCCGGGCCTCTGGGAGCCGCGGTGTCCCGAGGTGGGGGCGCCTGTCTGCGGGGATGCCTGCTCGGGGCGCGCGGCCTCGTTCTTCTCGCGAGTGTTGGCGTCGCTACTCATGGTCTGCCTCCTTCTGCTCCTCGCCCATCTGGCTCATCTTCACGTCGTGCGACTGCTTGTTCTGCGTCGTGTACGTCTCGCGGTAGATGTCGTTGGTGCGCAGGAGCTCGTCGTGGGTGCCGATGGCGTCTATCTGGCCGTCGCGCATGACGACGATGCGGTCGCACGACTCGATGGAGCTGGTGCGCTGGGCGATGATGATCTTGGTGGTCTCGGGGATGTAGCTGCGGAAGCCCTGCTGGATGAGCTTGTCGGTCTTCGTGTCGACCGCGGAGGTCGAGTCGTCCAGGATGAGGACCTTCGGCTTCTTGAGGAGGGCGCGCGCGATGCACAGGCGCTGCTTCTGGCCGCCGGAGACGTTGGTGCCGCCCTGCTCGATGTACGTGTCGTACTTCTGGGGGAAGCGCTGGATGAACTCGTCCGCCTGGGCGAGCCTGCACGCCTCGACGAGCTCCTCGTCCGTGGCGTTCTGGTTGCCCCAGCGCAGGTTGTCCTTGATGGTGCCCGAGAAGAGCACGTTGCGCTGCAGGACGACGGCCACCTGGTTGCGCAGGGTGTCGAGGTCGTAGTCGCGCACGTCGTGGCCGCCGACGCGGACCGTGCCCGTCGTGACGTCGTACAGGCGGCTGATGAGCTGGATGAGCGTGGACTTGGAGGAGCCGGTGCCGCCGAGGATGCCGATCGTCTCGCCGCTCTTGATGTGGAGGTCGATGTCCTTCAGGGCCATGCGCTCGGCCTTCTTGGAGTACTCGAAGCTGACGTGGTCGAAGTCGACCGAGCCGTCAGGCACCGAGAGCAGGGGGTTCTGCGGGTTGGTGATGTCGCTCTTCTCGACGAGGACCTCGCAGAGGCGGCGTGCGCCCTCCTCGGCCATGGTGACCATCACGAAGACCATGGACAGCATCATGAGGCTCATGAGCATGCTGAAGCCGTAGGTGATGAGCGCGGACATCTGCCCGACGCCCATGAGCTGGGCCTTCGAGCTGACGATGGTGTACGAACCGAAGTAGACGACGAAGAGGTAGATGAGGTCGATCGAGAGCGTCATGAGCGGGGACATCCACGCGAGGATGCGCTCGACGTGCACGAAGTCGTGGTAGAGCTCGCCGGACGCGGTGTTGAACTTCTGCTTCTCGTGCTCCTCGCGGACGAAGGACTTCACGACGCGGATGCCGGAGACGTTCTCCTCGACGGAGTCGTTCAGGCGGTCGTACTTCTTGAAGATGCGCTTGAAGATGGGCATGACCGTGAGGGAGATCTTGAACACGGCGAAGCCGAGAAGGACGGAGACGACCACGAACGCAGCGGCCATGGGGCCGCCGGTGACGAACGCCATCACGATGGAGAACAAGATCATGAGCGGGGCGCGCACGACGAGGCGGAGCAGCATCATGTACGCCTGCTGGACGTTGTTGACGTCCGTTGTGAGCCTCGTGACGAGCGAGCTGGTGCTGAAGTGGTCGATGTTGCTGAACGAGAAGCGCTGGATCTGCGCGAACACGTCGTGGCGCAGGTTGCGCGCGAAGCCCGTGGAGGCCTTGGCGCAGGTGATGCCCGCCATGGTGCCGCAGAAGAGTGAGACGAGCGCCATGAGCACGAGCGTGACGGCATAGGGGGCGATGTCGCCGAAGCCGCCGCCGAGCGAGATCTTGTCGATCAGGCCGGCCGTCTCGAACGGGATGAGGCACTCGACGGCGACCTCTCCCAGGACGAAGAGGGGGGTCACGATCGCGCTTGCCTTGAACTCGCGAATGCTGGCCCCGAGCGTCTTTACTATCTGGCCGTATGTCAGGCCTTGCTGCTGTTTCGGCATGAGGTCTCCCCTCCGACGTAGCCTTGTGTTTCCCAATGGTCCCGCACGCGCTTGAGCAGGTCGCGGAGCTCGCGCTTCTCGTCCTCGGTCAGGACGGAGAGACTGTCCTTCTCGAACGCCTCCTTGCGGGCGAGCATCTGTCTTGCCGTCTGCGCGCCCTCGCCCGTGAGGACTATCTCGAGCTGCCTGCGGTCGGCCTCCGAGCGCGTGCGCGTGATGAGGCCCTCCGACTCGAGCTTCGACAGCACCTCCGAGAGCGCAGCCGAAGAGATGTGAGTGCGCTCGAGCAGCTCGCGCTGGGGCAGGTGCCCGTCATGCTCGAGCAGGCGTCCCAGAATGACGTTCTTGCCGCCGCGACCGCCCGCATGCCAGTAGAGGAAATGCCCGAAGAATCCCATGTCGCGCAGGACCTCGTCCTCTGGCGTCGACGCGCGGTCGCGGGGCTGACGACCGGGGTCTGCGTCCCTTTCCGTCACCCGTACCTCCTGTTCCTAGTTGCATCGGACGCAAAAATGCTAGGTGCCTAGCAAATGGGGGTCAATGCACATTGGGGATTCGCAAGGTACCTTCACATTCAGTATCGCCGGCCCCAAGCGGGCGGCGCCGCGGCAAATGGCTGCATTATTTGGGACGGTAAGACGGCGTTACCTGCGACCTTACAAACAGCTAACGCTATGTAAGGCAATTGTAAAGGCCAGTCACGGCCCGGTAAGTCAGGGTGGATGACGCTCCCTGGGAGCCTGGTGGGGCATAGCATCCAAGTCGAAACGAGCCGAGCGACCGCAATCGCCGTGGCGCAGGCTCAAGGCAAAGCGGAAGGAAGCATATGTCTCACAGCATGTCTCGTCGCAAGTTCGTCACCATCTCTGGCGCATCCCTCGCTGCGACCCTCGGTCTGGGCCTTGCGGCTTGCGGCGGAAGCTCCGACACCGACTCCAACGCGTCCAAGTCGGACTTGTCCTCCAGCTCGAGCAAGGAGGTCTCCGGCAACATCACCGCCGTCGGCTCCACCGCGCTCCAGCCCCTTGTCGAGGCCGCCGCGGAGCAGTACATGAACGAGAACCCCGGCGTGCAGATCACCGTCCAGGGCGGTGGCTCCGGCCAGGGCATCACGCAGATCGCCCAGGGCGCCGTGCAGATCGGCGACTCCGACGTCTTCGCCGAGGAGAAGCTCGAGAACAAGGACGACGCCAAGAAGCTGAAGGACAACAAGGTCGCCGTCGTGGGCATGGGGCCCGTCGTGCACCCGGACGTCAAGGTCGACAACCTCACCATCGACCAGCTCAAGGGCATCTTCACCGGCAAGGTGACCAACTGGAAGGAGGTCGGCGGCGACGACAAGGAGATCGTTGTCATCAACCGTGCTGCCGGCTCCGGAACCCGCGCCACGTTCGAGAGCGCCGTGCTCGGCGGCGACAAGGTCCCCGAGGACTTCAAGCCGCAGGAGCAGGACTCCTCGGGCACCGTCGTCAAGATGGTCGCCCAGACGCCCAACTCCATCAGCTACCTCGCGTTCTCCTACTTCAGCGACGACGTGAAGGCGCTTAAGGTCGCCGGCGTCGAGCCCAAGGACAAGAACGTCGAGACCAACGACTGGACCATCTGGGCCTACGAGCACATGTACACCGCCGCGAAGCCGGACGCTGCGACGGCCGACTTCATCAAGTACATGCTCTCCGACGACGTCCAGGGCACCCTCGTCAAGAAGACGGGCTACATCTCCACCAAGGGTATGAAGGTCGAGCGCGACGCCGACGGCAACGTCAAGAAGCTCTAGGGTTCGCGTACCCCGTCTAGCAAGACAGTATGTCAAGGGAGAAGATCGTGTCATCACAGTCCAGTCCATCCTCAGAGGTGGTTGGCGTCTCTCCCAAGCGACGGATTGAACGCAGGGGCCAGATCCTCACTGGCCTCTGCGTCATGCTTGTCGTCGTCTTGGTGCTGACGCTCATCTTCATGGTGTGCTCGAGGGGCATCTCAACCTTCGCGAAGGACGGCATCCCGCTGGGGTCCTTCTTCGCGGGCACCACGTGGAACCCGCACCAGAACGGTGCCAACGGGGTCCCTCTCGTGGGCGCCCTGCCCATGATCGTCGGTTCCTTCTCGGCCACGCTGCTCTCGTGCCTGCTTGCGCTGCCGTTCGCGCTCGGTGCCTCCATCTTCGTGGTCGAGGTGGCCCCCGGCTTCGGCAGCCTCGTGTTCCGCCCGCTCACGGAGGTGCTCGTCGGCATCCCGTCGGTCGTGTTCGGCCTCGTCGGCCTCGGCGTCGTCGTGCCGTGGATGCGCAGCCTCGTCGGCGGCACGGGCTACGGCATCCTCTCGGCCTCCATCGTGCTCGCCGTCATGATCCTGCCCACGGTCACGTCGCTCTCGACGGACGCACTCGCCGCGGTGCCAAACGCGTATCGCGACGGCTCGTACGGCCTGGGCTGCACGCGGTGGCAGACCGTCGTGGGCGTCGTGCTCCCCTCGGCCCTGCCCGACATCATGACCGCGGTCATCATGGGCATGAGCCGCGCGTTCGGCGAGGCGCTCGCCGTCCAGATGATCATCGGCAACGCGCCGCAGATGCCGTCCGGCCTGTTCACCCCCGCCTCCACGCTCACGTCCGTCCTGACCATGGGCATGGGCAACGAGGCCATGGGCACCGTCGCAAACGACGTGCTCTGGGCGCTTGCCATGGTGCTCCTTGCGATGTCCCTCGTCTTCATCCTCATCGTCCACCTCATCGGAAGGAAGGGGGGAGCAAAGCATGACTAGCAAAGACACCACGGGCGAGAAGAACGCCCCCGTCGCAGAGGCCGAGGACCAGACAAAGGCCCCCTCTGCCGACTACACCGCCACCGTCAGGCGCGCCCGCGTCCAGGACAAGGCGGCGACCGTCATCCTCACGGTCATAGTTGCCCTCATCATCGTGGGGCTCGCCGCCATCATCGCCTACATCCTGGCGTCCGGCGCCGGCAAGGTTCTCGACCCCGGCTTCCTCACGAAGAAGCCGGAGCAGTTCAAGGCCGGCGGCGGCATCGGCCCCGAGCTCTTCAACTCGTTCTACCTGCTCGTCCTCACGTTGGTCATCTCGCTTCCCATCTCGCTCGGCGCAGCGATCTTCCTCACGCAGTACGCGCCGCAAGGTCCCGTCACCAACGTCGCCAAGACCGCGATCGAGACCCTGTCGAGCCTGCCGTCCATCGTCGTCGGCCTCTTCGGCATGCTGACGTTCGTGCTCACGTTCCACTGGGGCTTCTCCATCCTCTCCGGAGCCCTTGCGCTCACGATGTTCAACATCCCCATCCTCGTCCGCGTCATCCAGCAGGCGCTCGAGGCCGTCCCGCGCGACCAGCGCGACGCCGCGCTCGCACTTGGCCTCACGCGCTGGGAGGCTACGGTCCACGTCCTGGTGCCGGCCGCCATGCCCGCCATCGTGACGGGCGTCATCCTGTCCGCCGGGCGCGTCTTCGGCGAGGCGGCGGCCCTCATCTACACCGCGGGCCAGTCCGCCCCTGAGCTCAGCTGGGCCGCCCCCATCACGAGCCTCGCCAACCCGCTGAACGTCTTCCGTCCGGCAGAGACCCTCGCCGTCCACATCTGGAAGATCAACTCCGAGGGCGTCGTCCCGGACCTCACCGCGGTCTCGGCAGGTACGGCGGCGGTCCTCATGGTCTGCATCCTCGCGTTCAACATCATCGCCCGCATCGCGGGCCGCGCGCTCGAAAGGAGGCTGACGGCAGAATGACCGAAGCAGCGCCCATCCAGGCAAGGCCCATCGACCCCGTGCTCCACACGCACGACGTCACGGTCGACTACTCGGGCAAGCGCGCCCTCAACGAGACGAGCCTCTCGTTCGAAAGCGGCACCGTCACGGCCCTCATCGGCCCCTCCGGCTGCGGCAAGTCCACGTTCCTGCGCAGCATCAACCTCATGAACAGGGAGATCCCCGGCTGCGTCATCGGTGGCAAGGTCGTGTACCACGACATCAACGTCAACGCCCGCGGCATCGACACGCTGTGGCTGCGCAAGCGCGTCGGCATGGTGTTCCAGCAGCCCAACCCGTTCCGCAAGTCCATCTACGAGAACATCGCGTTCGCGCTGAAGAGCCACGGGATGACTAAGCGAGCCGACCTCGACGAGCGCGTCGAGAAGAGCCTGCGCTCCGCCGCCCTGTGGGACGAGGTGAAGGACAAGCTCCACGACTCCGCCTACGCGCTCTCCGGCGGCCAGCAGCAGCGCCTGTGCATCGCGCGCACGCTCGCGCTCGAGCCGGACGTCGTCCTCATGGACGAGCCCTGCTCCGCGCTCGACCCCATCGCGACGTTCGCGATCGAGGAGACCATCACGGACATGGCGAGCCGCGGCATCTGCGTCATCATCGTCACGCACAACATGCAGCAGGCGAGCCGCGTGTCCAACCGCACGGCGTTCTTCCTCATGGGCACCATGGTCGAATGCGGCGACACGCCGCAGATCTTCGGCGCCCCCAAGGACCAGCGCCTCAACGACTATCTCAACGGGAGGTTTGGCTAATGGCAGAGAGCATGTCGGTCCAGGACCTCAACCTCTACTATGGCGACCACCATGCCCTGAAGGACATCACGCTCGACATACCCGCCGGCGAGGTCACCGCGTTCATCGGACCCTCGGGCTGCGGCAAGTCGACGCTCCTGCGCTGCCTCAACCGCATGAACGACCGCATCGACGGCTGCCGCGTGGAGGGCAAGGTGCTCCTGGGAAAGACCGACGTATACGAGAAGTACGACGTGTACGAGCTGAGGCGTCGCGTGGGCATGGTGTTCCAGAAGCCCAACCCGTTCCCGCTGTCCATCTACGACAACGTGACGTACGGACCCAGGCACTACGGGCACCACGGCAAGGCGGAGCTTGACCGGATCGTCGAGACCACCCTCACTGGCGTCGGCCTCTGGGACGAGGTGAAGGACAAGCTCGACCACTCGGGCCTGTCGCTCTCCGGCGGCCAGGCGCAGCGCCTGTGCATCGCGCGCGCCCTCGCCGTGAACCCGGAGGTGCTGCTCATGGACGAGCCCACCTCCGCGCTCGACCCCATCTCGACGGGGCTCGTGGAGGAGCTCGCGGTCAAGGTCGCCAAGGACCACACCGTCATCATCGTCACGCACAACATGGAGCAGGCCACGCGAATCTCGAGCAAGTGCGCGTTCTTCTACCTGGGCGAGCTCGTCGAGGCCGCCCCGACGCCCGAGCTGTTCGCCACGCCAAAGGACAAGAGGACCGAGGACTACCTCACGGGAAGGTTTGGATAATGGTTACCACCAGAAGCGCCTACATCAAGCAGATCGACCAGCTGGACGGCCACGTCTCCGTCATCGGGCAGGCCGTCGTGGAGGACATCCGCAACACCGCCCTTGCCATCGGCCAGGGCAACAAGGCCGCGGCGCTGGAGGTCGCGGACGGCCACGACGCCTTCGAGCGCCTGCACCGCAACGTCGAGGACACCTGTATGAGCCTCATGCTCCTGCAGCAGCCCATGGCGAGCGACCTCCGCCTGGTCACGGCGTCGTTCAGGGCGATCTCGGACCTCGCCCGCATCGACGAGATGGCCTACGAGACCGCGCTCCTCTCCATGGAGGTGGACCTGGGCTCGCCGAAGGAGGTCGCCGACCTGCTGGTGGCCATGGCCGACAATGCGGCTAAAATGGTCATGCAGGCCGTCGAGTCGTTCGGCAGCGGCAACGTCTCCGTCGCGGAGAACGTCTTCGTGGAGGACGACACGATGGACAAGCTGTACGAGCAGGTCCGCACGCGCGTCGTCGCGCTTCTGAAGGCCGGCGAGGAGCCTGCGAGCGTCGCGCCGGAGATCCTTTCCGTCGCTAAGTACTACGAGCGCATGGGCGACCACGCGCAGAGCGTTTCGGACTGGTCCATCTTCCGCGCTACGGGCTCGTACCGCGGACGCACGATGGGGGAATGACAGAACGTGGTCTACTACGTCGAAGACGACACCAACATCCGCGAGCTCACGATCTACGCGCTGAAGCAGGCGGGCATCGAGGCGGAGGGCTTCTCGGACGACGCGGAGTTCCGCGTTGCGTGCGCGAAGCGCGTGCCCGAGGCGGTGTTGCTGGACATCATGCTCCCGGACACGGACGGCCTGCAGATCCTCAGGCGCATCCGCCGCACGCCGGGCCTCGAGAACGTGCCGGTCATGATGCTCACGGCAAAGGACACGGAGCTCGACACCGTGCGGGCGCTCGACAACGGCGCGGACGACTACCTTGCCAAGCCCTTCGGCATGATGGAGATGGTCAGCCGCGTGCGTGCCCTTCTCCGCCGCGCGGGAAGGAGCGCCACGGGCGAGAAGAACGAGGTCCTCTCGCTCGGTCCGCTCACGCTGTGGCCGAAGCGCCGCGAGGTGACGCTCGAGGGTGCCGAGATGACGCTCACCCAGAGGGAGTTCGACCTCCTGGAGTTCCTGATGCGCTATCCCGGCGAGGTATTCAGCCGCGAGGAGCTGCTCCAGCGGGTGTGGGGTTGGGACTTCGACGGTGGGTCGCGCACGGTCGACGTGCACGTGCAGCAGCTGCGCGCCAAGCTGGGCGAGCACGCGGACCTGATAGAGACCGTGCGCGGCGTGGGATATCGTGCGCGCGGATAGAGAGCAAGGGAACGCGGCTCCCGTTCGTGCGGGGGCCGCGTCTGGATTGGCGGTAGGCATGGTGGGACTCAGGCTGACACGGACCTCGGCCGAGGGCGACGGCGCCCATGGCGGCGCCTCGCTCTCGCGTCGCATCTTCCTTGCGCTCGCGGGGGTGTGCGTGGCGGCATGCCTGCTCGTCTCGCTTGCGTCCGCCTACATCTACCAGCGCTCCGTCGTGGAGGATGCCTCGGCGGGCCTCCGGCGCGAGTGCGAGGCCGTGAGCTCGACCTTAAACGAGACGGCGCGCTCCGGCCGTGGCGAGTCCGCCGTGCTGCGCGGCCTGGACCTGGGCGAGGTGCGCGCGACGCTCGTCGCGAAGGACGGCACGGTGCTGTACGACTCGCTCGTCTCGGCGTCGTCGCTTCCCAACCACCGCTCGCGGCCGGAGGTCGCCGCGGCGCTCAGGGGCGGCAGCGGCAGCTCGGAGCGCGACAGCGCGACCGTGGGCTACGTAAGCATCTACCAGGCGCAGCGCCTGGACTCCGGCAGCGTGCTCAGGCTCTCGGAGGACCGCGACGGCATCATGCGCGTCATCGCAAACGACCTGTGGTTCGTCATCGGCACGGTCGTCGTGGTGGTGGGCGTGTCGTGGGTCGTGTCGCGCTCGCTCGCACGGCGATTCGTCCAGCCTATACTCGCCATCGACACCGCCTCCGGAAACGCGGTCTCGCCGTACGAGGAGCTCGACCCGCTGGTCAGGCGCCTCAACGAGCAGCAGGTGGAGCTGAAGGCCCGCATGGACAGGATCGTGGACGCCAACGTCATGCGCCAGGAGTTCACGGCGAACGTCACCCACGAGCTCAAGACGCCCATCGCGTCGATATCCGGCGCCTCGGAGCTCCTGCGCGACGGCTTCGTGCGTTCCGAGGACGTGCGCGACTTCGCGGGCAGGATCTACGACGACGCCCAGAGGCTCTCGAGCCTCGTCTCGGACATCCTCATGCTCTCGAAGATGGACGAGTCGGAGCGCATGGGCGACCAGGCGCTGTTTGGAGAGCCGCAGGACGTGGACCTGCTGTCCGTCGCGCAGGACGTCGTGGACCGGCTCAAGGACAGGGCGCGCAAGGCAAACGTCACGCTCCACGTGCAGGGCGCGAACGTCCGCGTCAGCGGCTACCCCCGCCTTCTGGACGAGCTCGTAAAGAACCTGTGCGACAACGCCATCCGCTACAACCGCACGGGCGGGTCCGTGCACGTGTTCGTGCTGCCCGTCAACGGCAAGCCCACCCTCAGGGTGACGGACACCGGCGTCGGCATCGCGCCGGAGGACCAGCCAAAGGTGTTCGAGCGCTTCTATCGCGTGGACAAGAGCCGCTCGCGCGCAAGCGGCGGCACGGGCCTGGGCCTCGCCATCGTGAAGCACGCGGCGGCGCTGCACGGCGCCACGATAGACCTCGAGAGCGAGCTCGGCCGCGGCACCACGATCACGGTCACGTTCCCCGGCGAGGACGGGTAGGCGGCGCGCTCTACGCGGTGCCACACGGATGGCCTGCGCAGATAGCGTGAACAAGTGTCTGCTTTCGACCGCGGGCGCCGGGCGCGCCCCGCGGCAGATGCTATCCTGTCGTAAACGACCGGATGGGAGCATCTTGCACAGGAACATCATCCCCATAGGCGACGTCATCGCCGTCAACCAGATGCTGGAGCGGCGGGGCAGCGCGCTTCGCGTCCACATGCACGATGCGTGCGGCGGCCAGTCCTTCTCGCTGCGCGCGGACGACGGTACGCCTGCGGACGAGGCCGGCTGCCAGGCCGTGGGGGAGTTCTTCTCCGCCCGCGGACACGCGGTGGAGTTCTCTGCCGCTGGCAGCGACTTCTGGGCGGTGCGCCCATGAGCCAAGACCAGAACATCGGCGGCCAAAACGCAGGCGGCCAGGGTGCGGGCAGGGACGTCGCGGGCGAGAAGGGCCTGACGCAGAGGCTTCGCGGCATGCTCGGCGAGCGCTTCACGCGTTTCGTGGGGTCGTCCCTCATCAGCACCGCGCTCGACCAGGTGCTGGCGTTCCTGCTGTTTGGCTGGCTGCGCGGGGTGTTTGTCTCGGCTGACTTCCTGCGCATCTTCACGGCGACGCTCGTTGCGCGCGTGTGCTCCGTGGCGCTGAACTACGCCATCAACATGAAGCGCGTCTTCAACGACGACAAGGCCGACCACGCCAAGATCGAGGAGGCGCACGCGGCGCAGCTCGCCGGCTCCGACGAGGTCGAGGACGTGGAGCTGGACGAGGACGACGAGGCCGGCATCGACTTCGACGACATCGTGGAAGGCCCGGACGACGAGGTGCGCCTTGGCCAGGTCGAGGTCCGCCCCATGCGCGAGAGCCTTCCCAGGTTCATCGCGCTCGCGGCCTTCGTGCTGTTCCTTTCCAGCGTGGGCGTCTACATCGGCCACGTGATCCTGGGCTTCAACGAGAGCGCCTCGAAGATCGTGTGCGACATGCTGCTGTTCTTCGTGAACTACTACTTCCAGCGCACGTGGGTGTTCGCCCGTCGCAAGCGCAAGTCGCACCGCGTGCGCGTGCGGCGCAGGCATCGCAGGGAGAAGGGCGGACAGTCCTCCTAGAGGCACGTCTGATGGCGCGGTCGGGCTTCCGGCCGCGCCATTTTGGTGTCTACGCCATCGCCATGGTGGCGAGCGCCTCGCGTGCGACGTCCTCCGGCGCCTCCTTGGGAAGGACGTGCCCCGCACCCGGCACGATCACGAGCCTGGATCCGGGGATGGAGGCGTGGATGAGGTCCGTCTCCTCGCGCTTGATCTCGTCGAACTCGCCCGCCATGACCGTCGTGGGACACGCTATCTGCGAGAGGCTCGCCGGGTCGATTTGGGGATAGACCACCATCATGTGCAGCAGCTCGGCCGTGGTGCGCGCCTCCTTAGGCGTGGGGCTCACGAGGCTGGGGTCGACGTCGCGATGGGAGCCGTCGCCCCTCTCCCAGTAGTCGGCCCATGCAAGTAGGCCCTGTGCGGCCTGCTCCATCTGGAACGAGTCGTCCACGCCGTCGGGCGTAAGGTTGGCGCCGATGGAGAGGAGCGAGAGCGCGAGCTCCGGGTGGTCGCGCGCAATGACGAGCGCCTCAATTGCGCCGTCCGAGAATCCGAGCAGGTGCGCCTTGCCAAAGCCGAGCGCCGCGAGCGCCGCCAGGGCGTCGTCGGCCATGAGCTCGTAGGTAAGCTCCGCCGTGCCGCGCGTGGACTTGCCCTGCGCGCGCGAGTCGACGGCGACGACCGGCCGGCCCGACGTGCAGACGGCGTCGATCACCTGGCCGAAGATCCCGTGCTCCTCTCCGTTGCCGTGGAGCATGAGCAAGGGGTCTGGCATCTGGGCGGCGGCGTCGGCGATGTCTGCGTCCGCCGTGCGGGCAAACGCTTCCGGCACGTACGCGAACGTGGCTATCTGGGCACCGTCTGCCATGGGCACAAGACGCGCCGCGGCAAGGTGCGCCGTCGGCAGGAGATAGGGGCTGGGGAAGTGGAGCTGCGGACGCTCGGGCATGGTGGCCTCCTTCGTGGGTTTACACGATGGTAGCCCATGCGGCACCGCGCGTCATGGCGGCCAGGACAGGTCTCGGTTGCGCGGGCTGCGGCAAAGGCGTGGCCCGCGGCAATCGGGGGTGGGCGGCCGATGCCTCCGGTGCTTCTCATCTATTTATCAATCATGTATTTGCATGAATAAACTATTCATATACGAAACCATGCAGCGCAATGGCGAATACGTGCTGCGAAGATACGAGAAATGAAACCGCTGTGGCGGAGTTTCGCTTCATAAGTAACGCTAATGGCAGTTGAAGCAGCAGCTTATTCGTTCGTTTTGAAATACATTCCGTTTGGCGACAACAACATACCATTTAACAACTGATGATAGGGATAGCCGTCTGTAATAAAGCTGAAATACTAAGCTGTGACTCGTTGGCGAATCAATCTTGTCATGTCCTGCATAGACATGGGAGAGGGGCAGCATGATGCCTGAGTCAAGGGAGAGGAAGCTCGGTCTTTTGGTGTTGGATGCGCGCGCAGCGGTGCGCCGCTTCTCGAAGTGCAGGACGCTCTGCGCCCTTGCCGGCATTGCCGTTGCGGCGGCACTTGTATCGCCGGTACAGGCGTATGCGGCCGATTCTGGCAGCATAGATGAGCCTCGGGACGCGGTTGCGGAGCAGGTGGCAGCGCCAGACGCGTCGCTCCAGGCGGCGGGACAGACGGACGTGGCAGTCCAGGCTCCCTCCCAGCCGGAAGATCCATCAAAGGAGGACGTCGCCCCCACCGTCGAGGCCGCTGCGCCTGCGGAGACAGTTGGCTCGCAGGCTGACTCGCCCTCGGTCGAGGGAACGCCTGCGTCCCAGGTGAAAACGCCGGTCGAGGAGGCCGAACCTGGGCAGGCGGACGCAGCCGCGCCACAGGCCGACCCTGCGCCCGCCGCACAGGATGGAGCTGCGGGCGCCAAGGACGCTGCCGCAACCGACGCAACCGACGAGAGGCAGACGAGTGCCGGGACCGCGCAGGCCGCCACGACGGACGCCCAGAATGCCGCCGTGCGCGACGCGGCGATGAAGGCCCTCTCGAAGGCGATTCGCTTCGACAAGTCCGGCACCACGATCATCCTGGACTTCAACGGTGACGGCAAGACCGACGACACGGATTGGGCGGCCTACAAGAGCTGGATAAAGACGTACCGCGTGTTCGACTTCAACGGTGACTTCTCGAGCGGTTACAACGGCGGCCTCCAGGTGACGGGCGGCACGCAGCTGGTCGCCAACGGTCACGACAAGGGACCCGACGACCTCAACATAGGCATCGACGTCGACAAGATCAAGTCGTACTACCTCAACAACATCGGCCAGGCGACCTCCGTCAAGAACCAGTCTCCCTTTGGCAGCTGCTGGGCGTTTGGCGCGACGTCCGCGCTCGAGAGCGCGATCCTCAAGGCGATGGCGGGCGAGAAGGGCATGGCCTACGACCCGGCACTCCACCAGACGCCGAACCTCACCAACATAGACGACAAGGTCGACCTCTCCGAGCTCGAGCTCGCATGGCTGTGCTACTCCCTCCAGCCGGATGGTGACTACATCAAGGACACGCTTCCCGGTGACACGGATTCCGACCGCCTGAGCTGTGGTGGCTGGGGCGCCATGGCCGAGACGATGTACACCGCGTGGCAGGCCGTGGCCAACGAGGCGGACGACCCCTACTGGCCGCTCGGCGTGCCGAAGACGTACGAGAACTTCAAGAAGCTCGGCAAGTTCGTCTGGGGCCTCACCGAGGGCACCAAGACGGCGATTGCGCACGTCCAAGGCGTGAACTACCTGCCTGACCCTGCCATCCTCCAGCTGGACAAGCAGGAGCACATGGTCTACCAGAGCCTTAACCAGAACGCCATCAAACTCATCAAGGAGGCGCTCGTCAAGTACGGCGCGGTCTCCATCGGCTACCAGGCCGACACCGCGCTTCCTGGCAAGCCGTCGGAGTCCGGCTACTTCAACTCAACGTATTGGGCGCAGTACTGCGACGCGGTGGACGACATCACGGACACGCACGCCGTCTGCATCGTCGGCTGGGACGACAACTTCGACCACAACAAGTTCAAGGCCGAGAAGAACGACGTGTCGAACCTGAAGGACGGAGCCTGGCTCGTCAAGAACAGCTGGGGCTCCTATGACTGGCTGAAGAAGAACTTCCCCGATGCCGATCCCTCGAAGGCCGGCAAGGCGGCGAACTGGGGCATCACGGACGCAGAGGGCAACCACACCGGCTACTTCTGGCTCAGCTACTACGATCACTCCATCGTCACCCCGTCGTACTTCGAGGTGGACCTTGCCTCCGACGGCTTCGACTACGACAACAACTACAGCTACGACTACCTCATCAACGAGTCGCAGATACCGTTCGTGCTTCGTACGAAGGATACCGGGACCGAGGTCGCCAACGTCTTTACCGCGAGGGGCGAGGAGGACCTGACGGCAGTCTCAGTGCACACGTTCGTGGCAGACTCCACCGTCCACGTTCGCGTGTTCCTGGTGACCGACGACGACCTCAGGGACAACGACCCCACGAGCGGCAGGTGCGTTGCGGACTTCACGAGCGACCAGCTGGTCTCTGGCTTCCATACCGTTAGGCTTCCCAAGACCATCCGCCTTGCGAAGGGGCAGAAGTTCGCCGTCGTGGAGAACATCACGTCTGCCGACGCGAACGATGGCGGAGGCCGCGTCTCGTACATCGCGCTGGAGACGGGTATGGCGAAGGACGCCCAGACCGACGACAACATGGGCTATCTCTTCTCGCATGCGAATGCCGACCCAGGCACGACGTACGTGAGGATCCTGACGGAGGACGGCTACAGGTGGATGACGCCGCAGGAGCTTGCGGACAACTACGACGGAGGCCAGATCTTTGAGTTTGGCAACGCCATGGTTAAGGCGTTCACTGTCAACGCGAAGGAGGAGGCGGCTCCCGCGGGCGACGTTACGACGCCCGGTCACGCGCTGCCCGCGACATACGGCGTGACGAACCCGGCGCAGGTGGGCGACGTGGCTGCTCGCCAGGCAGTTGCGCGCGCGGCCGCGTCGGACGCGCTGCCTCGCACTGGCGACGCGAACGACGCCGCGACGGAGACGGCGCTCTTTGCGGCCGCCCTCGCCATCGTCGGCGCGGGACTCGCGACTCGTCGCACGAGGGACTAGCAAGCGGGTCGGCGGGCCGCGGAAAGGCATGGCCCGCTGCAAACGGGGGAGGGGCGCCTGGCGACTCAGGCGCTTCTCCCTTAAGGGGAGCGCCCGTCGGATCGAGGTCCGGCGGGCGCCCTTACGCGTCTGGCTCTTGCGGGGTGGCCTAAGGGGCTACTTGCCCTTCTTCACCTGCGAGGGATGCTTCTGGAAGAAGTCGAAGCGCGGCGGCAGCGCGACGATGGCGTGCTCGCCGGGCTCCTCGCCCAGCTTCTGCGCAAGCTGGCCGGGCGTCGCGAACGCGTTCTCCCAGCTGAAGAACAGCTCGTGCGCAAAGCCCATGTGGTCGCAGATCTGCTCGCAGCCCGCGGGCACGGCCGGGTGCATCAGCAGCGTCACGCAGCGCAGCTCCGCGAACGCGTCGGCCAGCGCCTGCTCGTACGCGGCGTCGTCGCCGTTCGCGGCCTTGGAGGCGTCGCCCCAGCGCTTGTTCGCGGCGCGGCAGAAGTCCTCCGCCACGGCGAGCGCACCGTGCGCGTCGAAGGCGTGCGCGCACTTCTCGAACTCGAGGGTCGCCTTGACGCAGTCCTCGACCACCTCGGCGTGCGGGGCGACGGAGGGCAGGTGCGAGTCGCACACGTTTGCCGCGCCATAGAAGCAGCTGCGCGCGAGGCGGTTGAAGATGTTCGTGAGGAAGGCGCTCTCCTTGAGGGCGGGGTCCACGACGCGCGGGTCGTCCTTTACCAGGACCTCCTCGCCGGTCTTCTTGTCCTTGTGGCTGACGGACGTGTCAAACGGCTTTGGCGAGAAGGACACGGCCTTCTGGTCGAGGCCAAGGCTCAGCCAGTGGGCGCGCAGCTGCTCCGGGGTGTAGTAGTCCAGGAGCTCCGCGGCCATCGGCGGCTTGATTGCGCCCGAGCTGGACGCCTTCTTGTTCATGAACAGGATGTGGTAGTTCGCGACGGGGATGTCCTGCGTCAGGCCCCAGTCGAGCGCCTCCCACAGCGCGGGCTGCACCACGCAGTAGAAGTAGATGTTGTCCTGGCCGATGAACTGGTACACCTTCGCGTCCTTGGAGCACCACCAGTCGCGCCAGTCGTCCGTGGAGTAGCGGCCGCCGCCCTGCTTCGCGTCCGCGTCGAGCGCGGTCTGCGTGAAGCTGATGGGCGCCCACAGGCTCTCCGGCCAGCACCACACCGTGAGGTCGTGCGTTCCCTCGAGGTCGGGCGCGGCGACGCCCCACTCGATGTTGCCGGTGATGCGGAACGGCAGGAGCGTCTTGCCCGTGCGGAAGCGGACGCCGGACGACTCCAGCACCTCGCGCGCGCTGTCGCGGTCCTCCCAGTTGGCAAAGCCCACCGAGAACGACGTCTGGCCCTTCTCGGCCTCGCGGACCGTGTGCTTGGGAAGCTTGGACTCCACGGCGTCGAACTGCTCGCGGAACTTGCTCTGGATGTAGATGACCGGGTCCGCGAGGGACTCGCGCACCGTCTTCGTGACGATGGCGCGCACCTGCGGGTCCGCGTCCCACTCGTCCATGAGGTCGTCGAGGACCTGGTGGAAGCGGGGCAGGTCGAAGTACCAGTTGTCCACGGGACGCAGCTCGGGCGTGGTGCCGGTGAGCTGGCTCACGGGGTTGATGAGCTCCTCGGGGTCAAACTGGTGGCCGAGGTCGCACTCGTCCGCGTACGCCTTCTCGCTCTTGCAGCCGCGCACGGGGCAGTGGCCCTGCACCTGGCGGCCGTTGAGGAACGTCTGGGCCTTCACGTCATAGAACTGGCGCGTGGTGCGCTTGACGAGGACGCCCCTCTCGTGCAGGCGGCGGATCAGCTTGTCGGACAGCGCCGCGTGGAAGGGCTTTGCGGGCTCGAGGCCGGACCCCGCGAAGATGTCGAGCGAGATCTGGTAGGCGTCGAGCGCCTCCTTCTGCAGGTCGTGGTTGTGGCGCACGTAGTCCTCGATCGTGCCCGTGTAGCCCTCGCCCTCGACCTTCTTGCGGTAGCCCTCCATGATGGGGGAGCCAAAGCAGTCCGTGCCGCTGACGAAGACGACGTTCTGGGCGCCGATGCGGTCGCGCAGGAAGCGCGCGAAGAAGTCAGCGGGAACGAACACGCCGCCGATGTGGCCAAAGTGCAGGTTCTTGTTTCCGTATGGCATGCCGCCCGTGATGATGGCACGCTTGGGGAAGGTTGGGCGCGCGGCCTGGGTCGCGCTGTCGAGCTCTGTTGCCATGGGGTTGAACCTCTGTCCTATCGCGTTGTTGCCGCCCGCGTGCGACGGCACTCGTAACTGCTCGATTATCGCACAAGGCTCGCGGCGGCGCAGGTCTCGTGGCGGCGCGGGTGGGTATGCTAGTGAGCAGGGCGCGCGTCGCGCCCGCGGCGCATGGGCGAGAAGGGCGGCCGCCTTGGGGAGGGGCGTCCGTCGGGAGGGGGGCCAGCCATGACGTACGGCGTGTTCACGGCACAGCCGCTTCTGCTGCGCTCTGGCGGGTTCTCGCTGTTTGGGCCAGCGCACCTGGCGTGGCTCGCCGCGTGCGCCGGGGTCGTCGCCCTGGTGGAGCGGGGGGGGGGGCGGGCGGGCGGGGGCCCGCGCGGGGGGGTTTGGGGTGCTTTGGGGTGGTTTTTTTGTATGTATTGACAGGACTCCCCAATCAAAAAAAATAAAACA
>NZ_JBQKDH010000005.1:0-167444 GCF_052121955.1 Parafannyhessea sp. LCP19S3_B1
CAGTTTCCGGGCCTATGGCGCAACGGTTAGCGCAGGGGACTCATAATCCCTGGGTTGGGAGTTCGAATCTCTCTGGGCCCACCACATGCGACGGGACCCCCTCGGGGGTCCTTTTTTGTTGGGCGAGTTTGCATCAGGCAAATGGAGCTGTGACGCAATGGTGCTTTGGTAAGCGTCACGGGCGGCGTGCGCGGCTGGTGCCGGACCCACGTATAATCAAGTGGATTGTACTTCTCGGGCAGACGCCCGTATTGTGGAACGGACAGCACTTGATAGCACTTGCAGACAAGATCACGAAGTCGTTTGGCGGCCGTGTCCTGTACACGGCCGCAACGTTGCAGCTGAACGCGGGGGAGCGCTGGGGCCTCGTTGGACCGAACGGCGCGGGCAAGACCACGCTCCTCAAGATCATGATGGGGCAGGAGGAGCCGGACGAGGGCACCGTGTCGTTCGCGCGCGACGCTTCCGTAGGCTACCTCGAGCAGGAGACGCACCTTGCGGGCGAGAAGAGCGCGCTCGGCGAGGTCGTGGACTCCGCCGTGGAGGTCAAGCGCCTCGAGGCGCGCATCAAGGAGATGGAGCGCCAGATCTCCGAGATGCCCGAGGGCGACGAGCAGTACGCGCTCCTGGAGCGCTACGGCGCGGCGCAGGACCGCTACGAGCGCCTGGGCGGCTACGAGCTCGAGGCCAGGGCGAAGCAGATCCTGGGCGGCCTGGGATTTCCCGTCGAGGACTTCGACAAGCCGGCGAAGGAGTTCTCCGGCGGCTGGCAGATGCGCATCGCCCTGTCGAAGCTGCTGCTGAGGCACCCCGACCTTCTCCTTCTGGACGAGCCCACCAACCACCTGGACCTGGAGTCCGTCAAGTGGCTCGAGTCGTTCTTGGCGGGCTACGACGGCGCCGTGCTGCTGGTGAGCCACGACCGCTCGTTCATGGACGCGTGCGTGAGCCACATCGCGTCGCTCGAGAACAAGCGCCTCATGACGTACACGGGAAACTACACCAGCTACCTGCACCAGCGCGAGGACAACCTGGAGCAGCTCCGCGCGAAGCGCGCGGCGCAGGAGCGCGACATCCAGCACATGGAGGTGTTCATCGAGCGCTTCCGCTACAAGCCCACGAAGGCGAGGCAGGTGCAGGAGCGCATCAAGAAGCTCGAGAAGGTGCGCGAGGAGCTGGTGGTGCTGCCGGAGTCCTCGAAGAAGGTGCACTTCAAGTTCCCGGACCCGCCGCGCACCGGCGACGAGGTCGTGAGCCTGGAGGGCATCTCGAAGCACTACGAGGACAACGACGTGTACGACGGCGTCGACCTGAAGCTGTACCGCGGCGACCACGTGGCACTCGTGGGGCCCAACGGAGCGGGCAAGTCCACGCTCATGAAGATCATCAACGGCCACGAGGCCCCCACGGCGGGCTCCGTGAGGCTTGGCCAGAACGTGACCGTGGCGTACTACGCGCAGCACCAGCTGGAGACCCTGCGCGAGTCGTACACCGTTCTGCAGGAGATGGACGAGGCCGCGCCCGGCTGGACCACCTCCCAGGAGCGCAAGCTGCTGGGCGCGTTCCTGTTCCACGGCGACGACGTGGAAAAGAAGGTCGGCGTGCTTTCCGGCGGCGAGCGCGCGCGTCTGGCGCTCGCGCGCATGCTCGTGGCGCCGGACCCGCTGCTGTGTCTGGACGAGCCCACGAACCACCTGGACATCGACTCCGTGGACGTGCTCGAGGAGGCCCTCGTCAACTTCCCGGGCACCATCGTGCTCATCAGCCACGACGAGCACCTGGTGCGAGCGGTGGCGAACAAGGTGGTGGACGTTCGCGACCACAAGGTGACGCTCTACGACGGCGACTACGACTACTACCTGTACAAGCGCGCGGAGCTCGAGGGACAGGCGCAGGGCGCCCAGGCGGGCGAGAAGGACGCGGCGTCCCGGCAGGAGGCGGCGCATTCCGCCGCGCCCGCGGCGGCCCCCGCGCCCGCGGGCCGCAACGTGAAGACGAAGGAGCAGCGCCGCGCGGAGGCGGAGGCCAGAAACGCCGCGAACAAGGCCGTCCGCGAGGAGAGGAAGCGCCTGAAGCAGGTGGAGGCCGCGCTTAAGCCGGCGCAGGCGCGCTACAAGGAGCTCGTGAACATGATGGCCGACGAGGCGCTGTACAACGACGCCGCGAAGTTCGACCAGTGCATGAAGGAGTACAACGCGCTCTCGAAGAAGATCCCGGCGCTCGAGGAGGAGTGGCTGGAGCTTACGGAGAAGATCGAGGAGAGTCTGAATGCCTAGGCATGCCGCCCCTGACTGGGACGAGAGGACGCAGGCGTATCCCGCGACGCAGACGCGCCGCCAGCCGCAGGACGCCGAGGCGGAGGGCGCGGCCACGCCTTACGCCGGCGAGGTGCGGACCCAGACGTACGCGCGGCAGCAGTACGCCGCGCCACCGCAGCGGCCTTACGTGGCACCGGTAGAAGGCCCGAGGCAGACGCCCTTCTCGCCCGGGGGCGCGCAGGTGCCGCCCGCGGCGCGCCAGGCGTACGGCCGCGCGCTGTCGTGGCTGCTTAGGGTGGTCGCCCTCGCGTGCAGGCTGTACGCGATTGCGCTCGCGGCGCTCGTGGCGGCAAACGCCGTGGTGCTGGGCTCGTGGCGCATCCACGTGGTGGAGCTCACCGCGGCGTTCACGGCATGGCTGCCGTCTTCCGTCTCCGGGACGCTCGTGTTCCAGACGCCGTTTGGCGGCGTGCTGCGCGGGGACTTCGTCGCCGTGGCCGTCGCGCTGTTCGTGATCGACTGGCTGCTTGTGCGCAAGGCGCGCACGATTGGGGCAAGGTAGGGAAGACATGCTCTCTAACCAGCGGATATTCATGATCGTGGGCTCGGTCGCCCTCGTGATGCTCTCGGCAATCGTGCACGAGGTGGCCCACGGCTGGGTCGCGTACAGGCTGGGCGACCCCACGGCGAAGCAGGCGGGAAGGCTCACGCTCAACCCGCTCGCGCACCTGGACCCTGTGGGCTCGGTGCTGCTGCCGCTCCTTATGGCGTGGATCGGCGGGCCGGTGTTCGCGTTCGCGAAGCCGGTGCCGTACAACCCGTACAACCTCAGGAACCCCCGCCGCGACGAGGTGCTGGTGGCGCTCGCGGGGCCGGCGTCCAACCTGCTGCAGGCGCTCGTGGGCGCGGTCGCGTTCAGGCTGGCGTTCGCTTCTTGGTCGGGCGCGGAGGACGCGCTGTACTGGGTGCTCATGGCGCTGCAGATCTACGTGTACGTCAACCTGACGCTCATGTTCTTCAACCTCATCCCGCTGCCGCCGCTGGACGGCTCCAAGATCGTGATGCCGCTCCTTCACGGCGGCGCGCGGCAGAGCTACTACAAGATCCAGCAGTACAGCATGCCCATCCTTCTGGTGGTGCTGTACGTGCTGCCGTCGGTCCTGGGCTTCGACCCGCTGGGCATGTACCTGGACGCGACCGCCGGCAGCCTCGCGACGCTCATGATGGGGGCGTAGGTGTCGTACAACGTAAAGACACAGGCGTACTCGGGCCCGTTCGACCTGCTGCTGCAGCTGGTCAGCCGGCAGAAGCTCGACATCGGGTCCATCTCGATCGCCGAGGTGGCCGACCAGTACATGCGCGAGGTGCAGTCCATGGGCGAGCTCGACCTGGACGTGGCGAGCGACTTCGTGCTCGTGGCGTCCACGCTGCTCGACATGAAGGCGGCTGCGCTCGTTCCAAACGAGCCGCAGCGCCCCCGCAAGGAGGAAGAAGAGGAAGACGACGAGGACGACCTCGCGAACCTCTCGCCGGACGAGGCGCGCGAGGTGCTCATCGCGCGGCTCATCGCGTACAAGCAGTTCCGCAACGCAGCCGCGGCGCTCGGCAGCCGCATGGAGGCCGAGAGCCTGATGGAGCCGCGCACGGCCGGGCCGGACCCCGAGTTCATGGGGCTCATGCCGGACTACCTCGAGGGCATCACGCTGCGCTCCCTCGCGGTGATCTGCGCGGACCTGGACAGCCGCCGCCAGGGCTTCCTGCTGGAGGCGGAGCACATCGCCCCCAAGCGCCTGCCCATTGCGCTCACCGTGGCGTCCGTCGACCGCGTCACGCGCGCGCACCCGCTCGTGAGCTTCTCGGACCTGCTCGACGGCGACCTGCGGCCCGAGACGCTCGTCGCGACGTTCCTCGCGATACTGGAGCTCGAGAAGCGCGGGTCCGTCGTGCTGACGCAGGAGCACACGTTCGGCGAGATAGACGTCGCGCGCGTCGAGGGCGCGAAGCCGTTCGAGCTCGACAACTCGGACCTCACGAGCATCGAGGAGGATGCCTGATGCAGGACCTGGAACATCTTGACCACGACTCGCTGAAGGGCGCGCTCGAGGCGCTCCTTCTGGTATCCACGGACGCCGTGCCCGCGACGGAGCTCTCCAAGGTGCTGGGCATCGCCCCCAGCGAGGCGGCGGGCGCCCTGGCGGAGCTCGCGGCGGAGTACTCCGACGCCGACCGCGGCTTCCAGCTGCGCGAGGTCGCGGGCGGCTGGCGGCTGTTCACGCACCCCGCCTACCACGACGTCGTGGAGCGCTACGTGCTCTCCTGGGACACGCGCCGCCTTTCGCAGGCCGCGCTCGAGACGCTGGCGGTCATCGCGTACCACCAGCCCGTCACGCGCGAGGGCGTGAAGGCCGTCCGCGGCGTCAACTCCGACGGCGTGATCGGCTCGCTCAAGGAGAAGGGCCTCGTGCGCGAGGTGGGGCGCGAGCGCGACCGCAGCCGCGCCATGCAGTACGGCACCACGCAGCGCTTCCTGGAGACGTTTGGCCTGCGCAGCCTGCGCGACCTGCCGCCGCTTGAGGACTTCGCCCCGGACGAGGAGTCGAAGCGCTTCATCCGCGAGCGGCTTTCCGGCAGCGCGATATCCTCCACGCTCGAGGAGGCCTCGGCCGACATCGAGGAGGAGCAGGAGCTGCTGGGCGACGCGTTTGAGGACGACGATGCGAGCCCAGGGGTGGGCGACTCCGAGGACTCCACCGCAGAAGAGTCCCCCGCGTACGGCGAGGGCGAGGCGGACCTTTGATGGCGGCGGCCAGGGAAGGCGACGGCGCCGAGAAGGGCGCCGGCCTCGACATCGCCTACACCATGAGGCTCCAGCGCTACCTGGCGCGTGCCGGCGTCGCGAGCCGCCGTGGGTCGGAGGCGCTCATGACCGCAGGCCGCGTGCGCGTGAACGGCCTGGTCGTGACGGAGCTCGGCAGCAAGGTGACGCCGGGCGTGGACGTGGTGACGGTGGACGGGCGCGAGTGCACGCTCGCGGACGACTCCGCGTACGTGATGCTGTACAAGCCGTCCGGCTACGTCACCACCATGAGCGACCCGCAGGGCAGGCCGTGTGTCGCATCGCTCGTGCCCACGGAGCGCTACCCGGGGCTCTTCCCCGTGGGGAGGCTCGACGCCGACACGACCGGGCTTCTCCTCTTCACCACGAACGGCGACGTCGCGAACCAGATGCTTCACCCGTCGCACCACGTGTGGAAGCACTACGTTGCGCTCGTGCGCGGCGTGCCCACGCGCCACCAGCTGCAGATGCTGCGCGACGGCGTGCGCATGCCGGACGGCATGGCGTCACCCGCGAAGGCGCGGCTGCTTTCCGCGGACGACCCGGCCGCGCTGCCCGTCGTCGGCGAGGGGCTGCCGTACAACCACGCCGTGGTGGGCCTCTCCATCCACGAGGGGCGCAAGCACCAGGTGAAGAAGATGCTGCGCTCCATAGGCCACGAGGTGGTGCGGCTGCACCGCGACGAGTTTGGCCCGCTTGCGCTCACCGGCCTGATGCCCGGCCAGTGGCGGCCGCTCACGGACGCCGAGCGTGCGATGATAGAGGGGCTGGGCAAGGCCGACGCGCCCAAGGCGGCGGGTTCTTATGGGGCGCCGCGCCAACGGGGCGCGCGTGCGCCCAGAGACGGGAGGGAGGCCCATCGTGGCTAGGCAACGTATACTTCTGATGCGTCACCCCGAGACGCGCGAGAACATGGCGGGCGTGCTTTCCGGCCGCATCGACGTGGACCTCACGCCCAGGGGAGAAGAGCAGATGCGCCGCGCCATTGAGGCCGTCGTGGCGTGGGAGCCCGACCGCATCTGGTGCTCCCCGCTGTCGCGCTGCCGCTCCATCGCGGAGGAGGCGGCGTTTCGCCTGGGGGTCGAGTGCCGCGTGGAGCCCGGGCTCGCGGAGATAAACTTCGGCAGCATCCAGGGCATGCGGATGGATGAGGTGCACGAGCTTGGCTACGACTTCCCGTGGCCGCTGGACGAGGACGGGCGCTCCATGCCGGCGCCGGGCGCGGAGAGCTTCGAGGACCTGCTTGGGCGCGCCCGCGGCGTGCTCGCGGCCCTGGAGCCGCTGGAGGGCCGCACGGCGTGCATCAGCCACGGCGGCATGTCCCGCGCCATACTGGGCGCCGTGTTCGGGACGCCGCTCTCCACGTTCTGGCACGTGACGCTCCCCAACGTGAGCTCGCAGATCCTCACCTACGGAGGCGGGCACTTCTCGCTCGCGGCGCTTGCCCTTGCGCCGGAAGAGGTTGTCAGGCGCATGCGGGAGCCGGGGCTCATAGGAATCGACACGACGCAGAACATCTCTGGGAAGGACGCATGATGATAGTAGCCATTGACGGACCGGCGGGATCGGGCAAGTCGACGACGGCCCACGCCATCGCGGACCGGTGCAACCTCACGTTCCTGGACACGGGCGCCATGTATCGCGCCGTGACGTGGCGCTGCCTCGACTCGGGCGTGGACGTGAGCGACGGAGACGCGGTATCGGCCGTGGCGGAGCGCGCGAAGATCGTGTTCGGCAAGTCCGCGGACGGCCAGACCGTGAGCATCGACGGACAGGACGTGACGCGCCAGATCCGCACGCCGGAGGTCGACCGCAACGTGTCCGTGGTGTCCGCCTACCCCCGGGTGCGCGAGGCCATGGTGGCGCGCCAGCGCGAGCTGGGCGCGGCCGGGGACGTCGTGGCGGAGGGAAGGGACATCGGCACCGTCGTCTTCCCCAACGCGGAGGTGAAGGTGTTCCTGACGGCCGATGCCGCCGCGCGCGCCCACCGCAGGGCCGTGCAGCGCGAGGGCGGAGACGCTGGTCGAGACGCCGCCGCGAAGGCCGACGCGGCAGAGGAGCGGCAGATACTCCAGGACCTGGTGCGCCGCGACAAGCTTGACAGCTCGCGCAAGGAGTCTCCGCTGAGGCCCGCGGCGGACGCGCACATGATCGACAACTCCGCGCTCACGCCGGAGCAGGTGGTGCAACAGATCGTGGACCTGATGGACGCCGCCCGCGCCCGGGCCGGCGCGCCGAAGGCGGGCGAGGTCGCCCCTTTTGACAGGGGGGGCGAGCGCACCTCGCCCAGTCCCGCCGCAGACGGCGGGGCGGCGGACGCCTCCGCAAGCGAACGCGCAAAGGACGCTGCGGCCGAGAAGGGCGCGGGCAAGCCGGCCGCAGGGGCAGCCGTACGGCCCAAGGCCAAGGCGGGTCGGATGCGTGCGTTTGCGGGCAACTCGTTCGACGACTACTACGACCACGGGATGAAGGAGTTCCCGCTGCCGGCGCGGGCGCTTCTGGCCGTGGCCGCCACCATCGTGTGGGCGGTCACGAAGGTGCTGTGGCCATGGAGGATCGAGGACGTGAGGCTGCTTCGCGACGACGCGCGCGGCCGCATGATCGTGATGAACCACACCTCCATGCTCGACCCCGTGGTGATCGTCTGCGGGCTGTACTTCCACGGCATCCGCGTGAGGCCGATCTCGAAGAGCGAGTTCAACAAGACCGACTTCGTGTCGTGGCTGTTCTCGCGCGCGGGGGCCATCCCCGTGAGGCGTGGCACCGCAGACCTGAAGGCGGTGCGCCGGGCGCAGGCGGCGCTGCAGCGCGGCGAGTGCGTGCTCGTGTTTCCGGAGGGCACGCGCATCAAGAGCGACGACCAGCCCGTCACCATACACGGCGGGTTCGCGCTCATGGCGCAGATGGCGAAGGCGCCCGTGCAGCCCGTCGCCATCGTGGGCGCGCGCGACATCACGCCCAAGGGCACGCACTGGAAGCGCTTTGGACGCGTGTTCTGCAAGGCGGGGGAGTGCATCGAGTTCTCCGACCTGGGCGTGAGGGGCCGCAAGCAGCAGGCGCTCAGGATGGAGGAGGTCGCGATGGAGCGCGTGTACGCGCTGCGCGACGAGCTCCGCCGCGAGCACCCGGGAAAGATGTAGGGAGGACGCATGCCGACGATCGAGGTGGCCCGCGAGGCCGGGGCCTGCTACGGGGTAAACCGCGCACTCGAGCTGGTGCGCAAGGCCGCGGCGCAGGCGGAGGGACCCATCCACACGCTCGGGCCGCTCATCCACAACCCCACCGTCGTGGAGTCCCTTGCGCAGGACGGCGTCACGGTGGCAGACGCGCCGGACGAGTTCTTGGGCGGCACGCTGGTGCTGCGCACGCACGGCGTCACGCCGGACGAGGAGGCGCGCGCTCGCGAAGCCGCGGACAGCGTGCTGGACGCGACGTGCCCGTTCGTGGTGCGCGCCCACCGAGCGGCCGAGACGCTCACGCGCGAGGGTTACCGGGTGCTGGTGTTTGGCGAGGCGGGCCACCCCGAGGTCTTGGGCACGCTCGGCCACGCGCCGGGCGCGACGGTGGTGGAGCGCCCGGAGGACGCGGACGCGCTCGAGCTCGGGCGCAAGGTGGGCGTCGTGGTGCAGACCACGCAGTCCCGCGCGCGTCTGGCAGAGCTCGTGAGGCGCCTGCTGGGCCGCACTGACGAGGTACGCGTGATGGACACGATCTGCGAGGCGACGTCAGAGCGGCAGGCCGCCGCGGCGGAGCTTTCCGCCCGCGTGGACGCGATGGTGGTCATAGGCGGCAGGATGTCCGCGAACACGCGACGGCTCGCAGAGATCTGCGCGGGGGCGTGCGCGCGCACCCACCACATAGAGACGCCGGACGAGCTCGACCCCGCGTGGTTCGCGGGCGCGGAGGCCATCGGCGTGACGGCGGGCGCCTCGACCCCCCAGGAGCAGATAGACGAGGTCGTGGCCGCCATCGGCAGGCTCACGGGCGCCACGTGCGCAAGCGCGCCTGCCGCGGGCGAGAAGGGCGGGGCCCAGGGCTAGCGCCTGCCCGTGGCCGTGCGATCTTCTCGCCCGTGGCGCCCGCCTTGCCATGCGCGCTTTCGCTGTGTTGGTGAGGGCGCCGCTCAACCGAATAGCCCGCGCGAGCGAATGGTAGACTGAGCGTAACTGTGCCCCTATAGCAAGGAGTGATATGTCAAAGCCAATCGTCGCCGTTGTCGGCCGGCCCAACGTGGGCAAGTCCACGCTGGTGAACCGCCTCTCCGTCAACCGTGACGCCATAGTCCACGAGTCTCGCGGCGTCACGCGCGACCGCTCGTACCACGACTGCGACTGGAACGGTCGCGACTTCGTGCTGATAGACACCGGCGGCATCGAGTCCGCCAAGAGCAAGGACGTGTTTGCCCCGCGCATCCGCGAGCAGGCGCTCGCCGCGTGCGACGAGGCGGACGCGATCATCTTCGTGGTGGACGGGACCGTGGGCGTCACGGACGAGGACGAGGAGGTTGCGCGCGTGGTGCGGCGCTCTAAGAAGCCCGTGTTCCTGTGCGTGAACAAGCTGGACGACCCGGCCAGGGAGCTGAACAGCTGGGACTACTACTCGCTGGGCGTGGGCGAGCCGCGCGGCATCTCCGCCGGCCACGGCTTTGGCACCGGCGACCTGCTGGACGACGTGGTCGCGGCGCTGCCCGACGAGGGCGAGCCAGAGCCGGAGCGCGAGGACGGCGTGCTGAACGTCGCGATCATCGGCAGGCCGAACGTGGGCAAGTCCTCGCTCACGAACCGCCTGGCGAAGCGCAACCGATCGATCGTGAGCGACGTCGCGGGCACCACGCGCGACGCCGTAGACATCGAGATCGCGTGGAAGGGCAGCCGCATACGCCTGGTGGACACGGCCGGCATGCGCAAGAAGACCCAGGTGCACGAGGACGTGGAGTACTACAGCCTCGTGAGGGGCCTGCAGGCGATGGACAAGGCGGACGTGTGCCTGCTCGTCGTCGACGCGAGCGTCGGCGTGACGGAGCAGGACCAGAAGCTCGCGGGCATGGCCATCGACCGCGGCTGCGCCATCGTCGTCGTGCTGAACAAGTGGGACCTCATCGACACGGAGGAGAAGCGCGAGGCCGTGAGGTCGTCGCTCGACCAGAGGATGACGTTCGCGCGATGGGCGCCTTCCGTCAACGTGAGCGCGCTCACGGGCCGCGCGACGGACAAGGTGCTCGCCGCGGCAGTGAGGGCGTCCGAGAACCACGCGCGCCAGGTGCGGACGTCGGAGCTGAACAGGCTCGTCACCTCCATCCGCGAGGGCGGCCACACCGTCACGTACAAGAACCGCCGCCTGAAGATCCACTACGCCACGCAGACGGGCACGAAGCCGCCGGCGCTCACGTTCTGGTGCAACGCGCCGGACCTCGTGGACGACAACTACGAGCGGTTCCTGGAGAACCGCATCCGCGAGACGTTCGACTTCGCGGGCACGCCGCTCAGGCTCAGGTTCAGGCGGAAGGACGACTAGCATGCCAACAATCGCTATCGCGACGCTCGCGTGCATGGCGGGTGCGTTTCTCATCTGCGGCATCCCGAGCGGGCTCATCATCGCGCGGCACTCCAGCGAGCACGTGGACGTGCGCAAGGTGGGCTCCGGTAACATCGGGATGACGAACGTGGCGCGATCGGCCGGCGGCGGCGCGGCCGCGCTCACGCTCCTGTGCGACGCCGGCAAGGGCTACCTCGCCATCATGCTCGGACGCCTCGTGGTGTCCCAGGTGGCCTTTGGCGGGGACTTCTCGCAGACGGCCGCGCTCGGCGCCGCGGGCTGGTCCACGACCGCGCTGTACATGGCGTGCGTGCTCGGCCACGTGTACTCGCCGTACCTGGGCTTCCACGGCGGCAAGGGCATCAGCGTTGGCCTGGGCGCCGGCCTTGGCTTCTGCTGGCCCGTCACGCTCATGATGCTCGCGGTGTTCCTGGTGCTTGCCGTGCCGACGCGCTACGTTTCGCTCGGCTCCGTGAGCGCGGCCATATCGCTTCCCATCATCTCGTTCGCGTGGGGCATCCGCGGCGTCGCGATCGTGCCGCTTCTGGTGGTGGCGGCCGTCGTGGTGTTCGCGCACAGGGGAAACATCAAGAAGCTCGCGTACGGCCAGGAGCGCAAGTTCAGCGTTCACAGGCGCGGCGACAAGGAAGGCAGGTAGCGATGGCGGGAAGGATAGCCGTCATCGGCTCGGGGTCCTGGGGCACGGCGGCCGCGGGCCTGCTTGCGGCGCACGCCAACGACGTGCGGGTGTGGGCGCACTCGCCCAAGGTGGCCGAGGCCATCAACCGCACGCACAGGAACCCGCGCCATCTCAAGGACTACGAGCTGCCGGCAAACGTGAGCGCGAGCCACGACTTCGCGGAGGTGCTCGACGGCGCGGAGTCCATGGTGATGGTAGTGCCGTCCTCGTTTCTGCGCGGCATATGCGAGGGGCTGAGGGGGCTCGTTCGCGAGGACCTGCCCATCGTGGTGCTCACGAAGGGCATCGAGCCGGGGACGCACCTCCTCATGGCGGACGTCGTGGCGGACGTGCTGGGAAACCCCGGGCGCGTAGCGGCGCTCTCGGGCCCCAACCACGCCGAGGAGATCTGCCAGGGCCTGATCTCCGCCGCGGTCGTGGCGTGCCAGAGCGAGGCGCTCGCGGCATACTTCCAGGAGGCGTTCGTGTCCCAGGAGTTCCGCGTGTACCGCTCGCAGGACATCAAGGGCGTCGAGGTGTGCGCGGCCGTGAAGAACGTCGTCGCGATCGCGTGCGGCATCTGCGCGGGCCTTGGCCTGGGCGACAACACGCTCGCGGTCCTCATGACCCGCGGCCTCGCCGAGATCAGCCGGATCGTGTGCGCCGTGGGCGGCGACCCCATGACGTGCATGGGCCTGGCGGGCATGGGCGACCTCGTGGCCACCTGCACCTCTCGCCACTCGCGCAACCGCACGTTCGGCGAGGCGTTCTCGCACGGCGAGAGCCTCGAGGCGTACGAGGAGCGCACCGGCATGGTGGTGGAGGGCGCCCGCGCGGCGCAGAGCACGTGGGAGCTCGCGCGGGAGCTTGGGATCGAGGCCCCGCTCACGAACGCGGTCCACTCGATTCTGTATGATGGGACGGAGCTGGGCGAGGCGGCCCAGCTGCTTTTGGACCGTGACCCGCACGTTGAGTTCTACGGCCTAGACACAAGGGAATAGAGCACGGGGGAGAAGATCGAAACATGCCAAACGAAAGCGTACTGATTGCACCGTCGGTCCTCTCGGCCGACTTCACGCGTCTGGGCGAGGAGCTCGAGAGCATCAAGAACGCGGACCTCGTCCACTACGACGTGATGGACGGGCACTTCGTGCCGAACCTGAGCTTTGGCACGGAGATCCTGCGCCAGGCTAAGGCCGCGACGAGGCTTCCCCTGGACGTGCACCTGATGGTGACGAATCCGGAGGAGCAGGTGCCGTGGTACCTCGCGGCCGGCGCGGACGTCGTGACGTTCCACTACGAGGCCCAGACGCACGCGGACCGGCTCGTGGGGCTCATCCACGACGCGGGTGCGAAGGCGTGCGTCGCGCTGAACCCGGGGACGCCCGTGGCTGCGCTCGACGCGATCCTGGACGAGCTCGACATGGTGCTCGTGATGACGGTGAACCCCGGCTTTGGCGGGCAGAGCTTCATCCCCGGCTCCGTGAGGAAGCTCAGGGCCCTGCGCAGGATGTGCGCGGAGCACGGCGTGAGCCCGCTCGTGGAGGTGGACGGCGGCATCGGCGCGGACAACGTGGGCGAGGTCGTCGCCGCGGGCGCGAACGTGATAGTGGCCGGAAGCAAGGTATTCAAGGCGGCGGACCACGCCGCAGCGATTGAGGAGCTCCGCCGCAACGGCACCATGGGGCTCGCCAAGAGGGCATAGGGATGCAGAACAAGAACTACGTGTACCTGGACTTCGCGGCCTCCGCGCCCATGTGCGAAGAGGCAAGCGAGGCGGAGCGGCTCTACGAGGGGTCGCCGATAGCGGGTGCGAACCCGAACTCGCTCCACACGCTGGGGCGCATGGCGTACGCGCGGCTGGAGCAGTGCCGGCGCGACATAGCGCGCTGCGTGGGCGGCGGCTTCAGGCCGGCGGACGTGGTGTTCACCTCCGGCGGAACGGAGTCGAACAACCTCGCGCTGTACGGCATGGCCGAGGGCGCGCGCGACCGCGACCGCAACAGGACGAGGGTCATCGTCTCGGCCATCGAGCACGACAGCGAGCTTGACGTGGTGCCGGCGCTGCGCGGCCGCGGCTTCGAGGTGGAGCTCGCCAGGCCAAACCGCGAGGGCGTCGTGACGGAGGACGCCGTACGAAGGCTCCTGGGGCCCGACGTGGCGCTGGTGAGCGTGATGAGCGCGAACAACGAGACGGGCGTCGTGCAGCCGGTGGGCAAGATCGCCCGCGCGGCGCACGAGGCCGGCGCGCTGTTCCACACGGACGCGGTGCAGGCCTTCGGGCGGATCCCGCTCGACGTGGCCGATGCCGACGCCGTGAGCATCGCCGCGCACAAGATCGGCGGCCCCGTGGGCATAGGCGCGCTCATGGTGCGCTCGCGCTGCCCCCTGCGGCCCCAGAGCTTCGGCGGCGGGCAGGAGCAGGGGCGCCGTCCCGGTACCCAGGACGTGCGCGGGGCGCTCGCGTTCGCGGCGGCGGCCAAGAGCTGCGCGGACGGGCTGGACCGCACGCGAGCGGTCGTCCAGGGCCGGGCAAACGCGCTCTTCTCGCGCCTGTGCGCGGAGGGCACGGGCATCCTGCCCACGGTGAGCGCAACGGTGGACGAGGGACGCCTGCCTGGCATGGTCTCCGTCATGGTCCCGACCCTGGACTCCGAGACGCTCATCCTGAAGCTCGACCAGCTTGGGTTCGAGGTGTCCGCGGGCTCCGCGTGCTCGTCCGGCTCGCTCGACCCCAGCCACGTGCTCTCCGCCATGGGAATCGCCCGGGGCGACGCCCTGGGATCGCTCAGGATCTCGTTCGACGAGCGCGTGAGCGAGGGCGACCTGGACCGCTTCGCGGACGCCCTCCTTGGCATCGTCTCTAGCAACCGGAGGTAGACATGAACGACTACGAGGCGCTCCTGCGCCTTCAGCAGATCGACCTGGAGCTCATGCGCGACAGCCGCAGGCTCAAGGCGATGCCGCAGCAGAAGAGGATCGCCGCTGCCGACGCGGCGAAGCGCAAGGTGGCCGGCGAGCTCACGAAGATCGTGGGCCAGCGCAAGGACGCCGAGCTCGAGCTCCAGGACGCGGAGGCCGAGCACGAGCACCTGATGCAGAAGACGGACGAGGTGAGGGCCCTCGCGCAGGAGGGCGACTACCGCCAGGCGTCCAGCATCGAGCAGCAGCTGACCTCGCTCGCCAAGAAGATGGAGAAGATCGAGTTCAACTACAAGGAGACGTCCGACCGCCTGAAGCGCCTCCAGAAGGCCGAGAGGAACGCGCGCGACCTGGACGCGAAGCTCGACGAGGAGCGCGCGGCCCAGCAGGCGTCGTTCGAGCGCGACACCGCGGACATCATGGCGCGGGTGCGCCAGCTTGCCGACGAGCGCAAGCGCATGGTCGCGGCGCTGGACGAGGACACGCTCGCGCGCTACGACGCCGCGGCGAAGCGCTTTGGCGGACTCGCCGTCGAGAAGCTCGAGGGCAACGTGCCGTCCGTGTGCCGCGTTAAGCTGCAGCCGAGCCTGTTCAGCGACCTCAAGCACGCCGGTTCGATCGCGGAGTGCCCGTACTGCCACCGCCTGCTGGTGACCGAGGAGGTTGCCGACTGATGGCGAACGTGACGCTGGTGGTGTGCGGCGGCATCGCGGCGTACAAGGCGTGCGAGGTCATGCGCGGCCTGCAGAAGGCCGGCTGCGACGTGCGCGTCGCCATGACGCAGGACGCGACGCGCTTCGTGGGCGAGACCACGTTCAGGGCGCTCTCGCACCACGAGGTGGTCACGTCGCTGTACGGCATGCGCGAGACGGCCATCCCGCACGTGGAGTCCGCGGACTTCGCGGACCTGGTGCTGGTGGTGCCCGCGACGGCGAACGTGATGGCGAAGATGGCGTGCGGCATCGCGGACGACGCGGCGACGGCGACGATCCTCGCGGCGCACTCCGACGTGCTGGTGGCGCCCGCCATGAACGTGAACATGTGGCGCAACCCCGCGACGCAGGCTAACGTTTCACTGCTGCGCGGCCGCGGCGTGCGCTTCGTGATGCCGGCGTCCGGCGAGCTCGCGTGCGGATACGTGGGCGAGGGCAAGCTTGCGCCCGTGGAGGACATCGTGGCCGCGGCGCTCGCCCTTCTCGGCAAGGCAGAGGGCGCGGGCGAGAAGTACGCGGCGCTCGCGGGCAGGGACGTCGTCGTGACGGCGGGTCCCACGCACGAGGCCATAGACCCGGTGCGCTACATCGCGAACGCGTCAACCGGCAAGATGGGCTACGCAATAGCGCGCGAGGCGGCGCGCCGCGGGGCGAACGTGACGCTCGTGAGCGGTCCGACGGCGCTCGCGACGCCCGACGGCGTGCGCCGCGTGGACGTGGTGAGCGCCGCGCAGATGCACGAGGCGGCGCTTTCGGCGTTTGGGGGCGCGGACGCCGCGATATGCGCCGCGGCCGTGGCTGACTACACGCCGAAGGCCCCGGCGGACCACAAGCTGAAGAAGACGGAGGAGCACCTGGACGCGATCGAGCTCGTGGAGACCGCGGACATCCTGCGCGACCTGAGCGCGCGCAAGGGCGACCGCGTGGTGGTGGGGTTCGCCGCCGAGACGGACGACCTCCTTGCCCACGCGCGCCAGAAGCTCGAGCGCAAGGGCTGCGACCTCATAGTCGCGAACGACGTGAGCCGTGCGGACAGCACGTTTGGGTCCGACACCGACCGCGTTGCCTTCGTGTACCCGGACCGCGTGGAGCAGATGGACACGCTGCCGCTGGAGCAGGTCGCGGCGGAGCTCCTGGACAGGCTGGGCGCCCTTCTGGGGAGGGTGCGCTAGCGTGGGCGCGATCACGATCGGCTGCCACCTGTCCACCTCCGCGGGCTTCGAGGCCATGGGAAGGACGGCGCTCGAGATCGGCGCGAACACGTTCGCGTTCTTCACGCGCAACCCCCGGGGCGGCAGCGCGAAGGCACTGGACCCCAGGGACGTGGAGGCGCTTCTGACCCTGATGGCCGAGCACGGCTTTGGGAAGCTGGTGGCGCACGCGCCGTACACCATGAACCTGTGCTCCGCCACGAAGCGGACCGTGGAGTTCGCGCGCGAGGCCATGGCCGGCGACCTTGAGCGCATGGAGGCGCTGCCGGGCAACTACTACAACTTCCACCCCGGCAGCCACGTGAGGCAGGGGGCAGGTCGCGGCATCGAGCTCATCTGCGAGGGGCTGAACCAGGTGCTGGTACCCGGCCAGCGCACGCGCGTGCTGCTAGAGACCATGGCCGGAAAGGGCACGGAGGTGGGTCGCAGCTTCGAGGAGCTGGCGCGCATAATCGACGGGACGCGCGAGGACCAGCTGCTTGGCGTGTGCCTTGACACGTGCCACGTGAGCGACGCCGGCTACGACGTGGGCGGCGACCTGGACGGCGTGCTGGACGAGTTCGACCGCGTGATCGGCCTGGACCGGCTGTGCGCGCTGCACCTGAACGACTCGAAGAACCCGCGCGGGTCGCACAAGGACCGCCACGAGAGGATAGGCGAGGGCACGCTGGGCCTGGATGCCTTCCGCGCGGTGGTCACGAACCCAAGGACGCGCGACCTGCCGATGATACTGGAGACGCCGAACGACCTTGCGGGATACAGGCGCGAGATAGCGCTGCTGCGTGGGCTTGCGGCGGACGTGGAGGAATAGCTTTGGGAATTCTGATTGGCTGCGAGCACCTGAGCATGGAGTGGCCGGGCAAGCAGGTGCTGCGCGACCAGACCATAGGCATAAACGAGGGCGAGCGCATAGGCATCGTGGGCAGGAACGGCGACGGGAAGTCGACGCTCTTGGAGCTTGTGGCTAAGCGCCTGGAGCCGGACTCCGGCAAGGTGACGTACCGCAACAACATCGAGGTGGGCATGCTCGCCCAGGACGACGCGCTCGACGACGCGGACACGGTGGAGCACGCCGTGGTGGGCGACGTGCCGGAGTACGTGTGGGCGTCCGACCCCAAGGTGCGCTCCGTGGTGGACGAGCTTCTGGGCGACGTTGACTGGCACGCGAGGGTGGGGGAGCTCTCTGGCGGGCAGCGCCGCCGCTGCGACCTGGCGCGCGTGCTCGTGGGCACGTGGGACGTGATCCTGATGGACGAGCCCACGAACCACCTGGACATGGGCGCAATCACGTGGCTCGCGCGGCACCTGAGGTACCGCTGGCAGCAGGGACAGGGCGCCCTTCTCGTCGTGACGCACGACCGCTGGTTCCTGGACGAGGTGTGCGAGCACATGTGGGAGGTGCACGACGGGGTGATCGACCCGTTCGAGGGCGGCTACTCCGCGTACATACAGCAGCGCGTGGAGCGCCAGCGCCAGGCGGTCGTGACGGAGGAACGACGCCAGAACACCCTGCGCAAGGAGCTCAACTGGCTCGCGCACGGCGCGAAGGCGCGCTCGAGCAAGCCGAAGTTCAGAATCGACGCCGCGATGGCGCTCCTGGCGGACGACCCGCCGCTGCGCAACACCACGGAGCTGAAGCGCCTTGCCGTGAGCCGCCTGGGCAAGCAGGTCATGGAGCTTAAGGACGTGAGCGCCGGCTACGGCGAGCGCCAGGTGCTGAGGGACGTGAGCTGGCTCATAGGGCCGGGCGACCGCTACGGCATCCTGGGCGAGAACGGCGCCGGCAAGTCCACGCTCCTTAAGGTGATGACGGGCCGCATGCTGCCGAGCGCCGGCTACGTCAAGATCGGCAAGTCCGTGAAGTTCGGCATACTGTCCCAGCACCTGGACCAGCTGCGCGAGAAGGACGACTGGCGCGTGGAGGAGCTCCTGGCCACGTTCAAGAAGTACTACGTGGTGGACGGCAAGCCGCAGAGCCCGGAGCAGCTGCTGGAGCGCCTGGGCTTCGAGCGCAGGGAGTTCCCGACGTTCATCAAGGACCTGTCCGGCGGCCAGAGGCGGCGCCTGTCGATACTGTGCGTCCTTCTCCGCGAGCCCAACGTGCTCATCCTGGACGAGCCCGGAAACGACCTCGACACGGACATGCTCGCCGTGCTTGAGGACCTGCTTGACACGTGGCCGGGCACGCTCATCCTGGTGAGCCACGACCGCTACCTGATGGAGCGCGTGACGGACGACCAGTTTGCGCTGATAGACGGCCACGTGCGCCACGTGCCGGGCGGCGTGGACGAATACCTATCCCTTTTGGATGGCAGCATACAAAAGTCGAATTCGACATCCGCGCCCGCCGCGGCTAACGTGGTTGCGCAGGGCGAGAAGGACGGCGGCCCCGCGCCGACGGGCCTTTCCAACGCCGAGCGCCGCGAGCTGAAGAAGCGCTACGACGCCGTGGCGCGCAAGCTGCAGAAGCTCGAGGGAGAGCCGGAGCGGCTGCGTGCGCGCATGGCGGAGCTGGACGCGTCGGACTACCAAGGCCTCATGGACGCGCAGTCCCAGATAGACGACGTCGAGGCCCAGGTGGACGAGCTCGAGACGGAGTGGATAGAGCTGTCGGACAAGCTGGGCCTGGACTAGCCGCGACGTGCTGGGACAGAGGGGCCGCGGAGGGAAGTATGCTTTGCGTGAGCTGCTGATGAGGTACCTGCGGGGATACCGCGGGCGCGTGACCGTGGGCATGGCGGCAAAGGTGGTCGAGGTCGCGTTCGACCTCATGACGCCCATGATCGTGGCGCGCATGATAGACGTGGGCGTCGCGCACCACGACGCCCGCTACGTGCTGAGGATGGGCGCGCTGCTGGTGTGCCTTGCGTGCGTGGGCTACTGCTTCACGCTGGTGTGCCAGAGGATGGCGGCCCTGGTATCGCAGGGCGTGGGGACGGACCTGCGCAATGCGCTCTTCAAGAAGACGATGGAGCTCTCCGCCGAGGACGTGGACCGCTTTGGCACGCCGTCGCTCACCACGCGCATCACGAACGACGTGAACCAGGTGCAGGTGGCGATCGCCCTTGGCATCCGTCAGCTCATACGCTGGCCGTTTTTGGCCGTGGGCTCCATGGTGGCCGCGCTTCTCATCGACTTTAAGCTGGGCTGCATATTCCTTCTGTGCACGCCGCTCATAGGGCTCGTGTTCTGGTTCGTGATGTCGCGCGCCGTGCCGTACTTCCGGCAGATGCAGACGCGCCTTGACCGCGTGAGCCTCATCACGCGGGAGTCTCTTTCCGGCGTGCGCGTGATCCGCGCGTTCCGCCGCGAGAAGGACGAGTTTGCCCGCTTCCGCCACGCCGCCAACGACCAGGCCGCCACGGCTGTCGCCGCGGGCAGGCTGACGGCGCTCTTGAGCCCGGCGACGTTTGTGGTGCTGAACGCGGGCGTGGTCGCGATTCTGTGGAGCGGCGCGTTTCGCGTGAGCGCGGGCGACCTTACGCAGGGCGAAGTCATGGCGTTCGTGAACTACATGACGCAGACGCTGCTTGCCGTGGCGTACGTGGCGAACCTCGTGGTCACGTTCACGCGCGGGTCGGCCTCCGCCCAGCGCGTCATGGAGGTGCTGGACGCGAGCCCGGCCCTTGCGCAGACGGAGGCGGGCTGCGTGGAGCCGCCCGCGCGCGGCGCGGCGCCTGCCGTGAGCCTGGACGACGCCACGTTCTGCTACGCGGGGTCGTCGCAGCCGGCCCTCGCGCACGTGACGCTCGATGTGCGCGAGGGCGAGACCTTGGGCATCATCGGCGGCACGGGGTCGGGCAAGTCCACGCTCGTGCAGCTGCTGCCGCGCCTGTACGACGCCACGTCCGGAAGCGTGAGCGTGCTCGGGCGCGACGTGCGCGAATGGCCGCTTGAGCAGCTGCGCGCCACCGTCGCCATCGTGTCTCAGCGCGCCTCGCTCATGACGGGGACGATCCGATCGAACCTGACGTGGCGAAAGCCGGACGCCACTGACGACGAGCTGTGGGCGGCACTCGAGCTTGCGCAGGCGGCAGACTTCGTGCGCGCGAAGCCGGCGGGCCTGGACGAGCCGGTGGAGGCAGACGGCAAGAACTTCAGCGGCGGCCAGCGGCAGCGCCTCACCATCGCGCGCGCCCTCGTGGGGTCGCCGCGCGTCGTGGTGCTGGACGACTCCGCCTCTGCGCTCGACTTCGCGACGGACGCGCGCCTGAGGCAGGCCCTGGCCTCGCTTTCGGGCACGACGACGAGCGTCGTCGTCTCTCAGCGCGTGAGCGCGGTCATGGGTGCCACGAAGGTGCTCGTGCTGGACCACGGCCGCGTGGCCGGAATCGGCACGCATGCACAGCTGCTGCGCACGTGTGCGCTGTACCGCGAGATCTGCCTGTCGCAGCTCTCTCCGGAGGAGGTGTCAGCGTAATGGCCAACCCGTATGCCGCGGGGGCATCCGCCTCCGCAACCATGTCGAACGTGCGCGGAAACGTGGGCGGCACAGACCCCAACCAGGGGATGGACGTTGCGGGCTACGGCGTGGGCACGGTGCTGCGCCGCGTCATGCGCTACGTGCGGCCGCACCTGCCGCTTCTGGTCGCCGCGTTTGTGGCCTCCGCCGCTTCCGTCGTGCTGCAGCTGTACGTGCCCGTGCTCATAGGCAACGCCATCGATTGCATGGTCGCCGCCGGCCGCGTGGACTTCGCGCGCCTGGCGCCCGTGCTCAGGCGGCTCGCCGTTGTGGTGGCCGCCGCGGGCGCTTGCCAGTGGGTGCAGGGCTACTGCACGAACCGCCTCTCGTACAACACGGCGCGCGACCTGCGCGTGGACGCGTACGGCAAGCTCGACCGCCTGCCGCTGTCGTTCGTGGACTCGCACTCCCACGGCGACCTGCTGTCCCGCGTCATAAACGACGTGGACCAGGTGAGCGACGGCCTGCTGCAGGGCTTCACGCAGCTGTTCAACGGCGTCGCCACCATCGTGGGAACCATCGCGTTCATGCTGTCCATATCCGTGCCCGTCGCGCTCGTCGTCATCCTGCTCACGCCGCTGTCCGTGCTCGCGGCCGGGCTCATCACGCGCAAGTCCGCCTCTTCGTTCGCGGCGCAGCAGGCGCTGCAGGGCGAGCTCGGCGGCTTTGCGGAGGAGGTCATCGGCAACCAGAAGCTCGTGACGGCGTTCGCGCACGCGCCGGCGGACGTCGCGACGTTCGGCCGCGTGAACGCGGAGCTGTACGGGAAGGGCGTGCGTGCGCAGTTCATAAGCAGCCTCAGCAACCCGTCCACCAGGCTCGTGAACAACGTCACGTACGCCGCGGTCGCCATCGCCGGTTGCGCGAGCGTCATCACCGGCTGGCCCACGCCGCTCTCCGTGGGGCAGGTGCAGAGCTTCCTCTCGTACGCGAACCAGTACATGAAGCCGTTCAACGAGATCTCCGCCGTCGTGACGCAGGTGCAGACCGCGTTCGCCTCCGCGCGGCGCCTGCTCGCGCTCATGGATGCCGCGGAGGAGGAGCCGGACGCCGCGGACGCGAGGGAGCTTCCCGCCCCACGGGGCGAGCTCGAGCTGGACCACGTGTTCTTCTCGTACAGGAAGGACCGTCCGCTTTTGCGGGACGTGTGCATACACGTGCCGGCCGGCAAGCGCTTTGCGCTGGTGGGGCCCACCGGCTGCGGCAAGACCACCCTCATCAACCTGCTGCTGCGGTTCTACGACGTGGACGGCGGCACCATCACGCTCGACGGCATGGACACGCGCGGCCTCACGCGGCAGAGCCTGCGCTCCGCGTTCGGCATGGTTCTGCAAGAGACGTGGCTGTTCGAGGGCACGGTGCGCGACAACATAGCGTACGGCGTGCCGGGCGCCACGGACGATCAGGTGGTGGCCGCCGCAAAGCGCGCCCACGCGCACAAGTTCATCGTGCAGCTGCCCCAGGGCTACCAGACGATGGTGGGCGAGGGCGGGGGCGCCCTCTCGCAGGGGCAGCGCCAGCTGCTGTGCATCGCCCGCGTCATGATGTGCGACCCGGCGGTGCTGCTTCTGGACGAGGCGACGAGCTCCATCGACACCCGCACGGAGCTGCAGGTGCAGGACGCGTTCGACCGCATGATGGAAGGCCGCACGTCGCTCGTGGTGGCGCACAGGCTCTCGACCGTGCGCAACGCGGACTGCATCATCGTCATGCGCGACGGCCGCGTGGTGGAGAAGGGCACGCACGAGGAGCTGCTGGCCGCCGGCGGCTTCTATCGCGACCTCTACCAGAGCCAGTTCGCCCGCTAGCCGAGGCCTTGCCCCCATCGTTCCTGCGCGCGCTAGCATATGGACCGCCGGATGACCCGGACGCACCCTTGCAGGACGGAGGACCGATGGACGGTACCATAGTTTATGACGCGCTCGTGATAGGCGCCGGGGTGAGCGGGTGCTCCATAGCCCGCGAGCTCAGCCGCCTGGACGGGCGCTTCCTTGTGCTGGAGGCGGAGGACGACGTGTGCGCTGGCACGTCGAAGGCGAACTCCGCCATCGTGCACGCTGGCTTCGACGCCAAGACCGGCACGCTCATGGCGAGGCTCAACGTGGAGGGAAACGCGCTCTTTCCGCAGCTTGCGCGCGAGCTGGGCTTTGCGTTCGACCGCATTGGCTCGCTCGTGGTCTGCACGGATGAGAAGGACATGCCCGCGCTCGAGGCACTTTTGGAGCGCGGCCGCGCAAACGGCGTGCCAGAGCTTCGCATAGTGGGGCGCGAGGAGCTCGTGCGCATGGAGCCCAACATCGCGGACGGAGCCGTCGCGGCGCTGTGGGCGCCCACGGCCGGCATCTGCGACCCGTTTGCGCTCACGGCCGCGCTGGCGGAGAGCGCCGCCACGAACGGCGTGAGCTTCCGCTTTGACGCGCGGGTCACGGCGGTGGAGCCCGTGACGCTGGAGGGCGGCGCGCCCGGCTGGAAGGTGACGGCCGGCGGCGACGCGTTCTTCTCGCGCGTGGTCATAAACGCGGCCGGCGTGTACGCGGACCAGATCCACAACATGGTGAGCGTGGACACGCTCACGATAGTGCCGCGCCGTGGCGAGTACGAGCTTCTTGACACCACGGCCGGCGGCCACGTGCGCCACACCGTGTTCATGCTGCCCACCAAGATGGGCAAGGGCGTGCTCGTGACGCCCACGGTCCACGGCAACCTGCTGGTGGGACCCACGGCTGACGACATCGACGACAAGCGCGGCACCCAGACCACGCCGGCCGGCCTTGAGGCCGTGCGCCGCAAGAGTGCCCTCACGGTGAGGGACATCCCGTTCCGCGAGACCATAACGTCGTTCTCGGGCCTGCGCGCGCACCAGCCGGGCCACGAGTTCATCATAGGGCCCGTCGCGGGCGCGCCGGGGTTCCTGGACTGCGCCGGCATCGAGAGCCCGGGCCTCACGGCGAGCCCCGCGATCGGCCGCATGGTAGCCGCGCAGGCAAACGACATACTGGGCCTGCCGCGCAACCAGAGCTTCGAGCCGCGCCGCCGCCCCATCCCAGACCTCAAGCGCATAGGCCAGGGCGAGTGGGAGCGCCTGATAGAGAGCGACCCGGCGTACGGCACCATCGTGTGCCGCTGCTGCCGCGTGAGCGAGGCACAGATCCGCGACGCGTGCCGCCGCGTGCCTGGCGCGCGCTCGCTGGACGGCGTGAAGCACCGCACCGGCGCGTGCATGGGCCGCTGCCAGGCGGGCTTCTGCACGCCGCGCATCATGGAGATCCTGGCAGAGGAGGTCGACGGCCTGTCCATGGAGGACGTTACGAAGTGCGGTCCGGGCTCGCGCATGGTCGTGGGCCACGACAAGCAGGCGGAAGGGGGCGAGCGCCATGACTAGCATGGCCACAGGCGCACATGCCGGCGCCACTGCCGGCGCGGGCGAGAAGAACGCCGCCGCGGCCGATGCCGTGCCAGAGCTGGCGCGCGACATCGTGGTCGTGGGCGGGGGCTCCGCAGGCCTTGCCGCCGCCATTGCCGCGCACGACGCCGGCGTCGAGTCCGTGCTGGTGCTTGAGCGCGAGCCGCAGCTGGGCGGCATCCTCAACCAGTGCATCCACAACGGCTTTGGCCTCCACACGTTCAAGGAGGAGCTCACGGGCCCGGAGTACGCGGCCCGCTATGTGGCACGGGCGCGCGAGCGCAACATCGAGCGCATGCTGAGGACCACGGTGCTGGACGTGTCCCCGGAGCGCGTGGTGACGGCCGTCAGCGCGGAGCGCGGCATCTTCCGCGTGCGCGCGAGGGCCGTGGTGCTTGCGATGGGCTGCCGCGAGCGGCCGCGCGGCGCGCTGGACATCTGCGGCACGCGCCCGGCCGGCGTGTACACGGCCGGCACGGCGCAGCGTCTGGTAAACATCGACGGCCTGCTGCCGGGACGCGAGGTCGTGATCCTGGGCTCCGGTGACATAGGGCTCATCATGGCGCGCAGGCTCACGCTCGAGGGAGCGCACGTGGCATGCGTGGCGGAGCTCATGCCGTACTCCGGCGGCCTCAAGCGCAACATCGTGCAGTGCCTGGACGATTTTGGCATACCGCTCAAGCTGTCCCACACCGTGGTGAACGTGGAGGGCGAGCGCCGCGTCGAGGCCGTCACCATCGCCAAGGTGGACGAGCACCTGCGCCCCATACCCGGCACGGAGGTGCGCTACCCGTGCGACACGCTGCTGCTCTCCGTGGGGCTGCTGCCGGAAAACGAGCTCAGCCGACAGGCCGGCGTGCGCATAAACCCCGTCACGCGCGGCGCGTACGTGAACGACCAGCTCATGACCAGCGTCCCGGGCGTGTTTGCCTGCGGCAACGTTCTGCACGTGCACGACCTGGTTGATTACGTGAGCGAGGAGTCCGCGCACGCCGGTGCGTGCGCCGCGCGCTACGTGCAAGAGGGCGCGGGCGAGAAGGACGACCCCGCCGCCGCGACCGAGCTTCCCATAGAGGCCACGGGCGGGGTGCGCTACACCGTGCCCTCGTTTGTCTCGCCCGGGCGCATGGCGGACACGATGAAACTGCGTTTTCGCGTGGGCGCGGTCTACCAGGACCGCTACGTGTCCGTCTACGTGGGAGACCGTCGCGTGTCGCACCGTCGCAAGCCCGTGATGGCACCGGGCGAGATGCAGGAGGTTACGCTGAGGCGGGCCGACCTTGCGGACGCCCGCCCCGGGGATGCCGTCCGCGTTCTGCTGGAGGATGAGTAGCATGTCGCAGGAAACGAGAGGCGCCGCATGCGACGTCACGCTCACGTGCATACGCTGCCCCAAGGGCTGCCAGGTGACGGTGACGCTGGAAGGCGGCCAGGTCACGTCCGTCTCGGGCAACGGCTGTCCGCGCGGAGACGCGTACGCCCGCAAGGAGGTGACGGACCCCACGCGCGTGGTGACGACGGTGGTGCCCGTGAGCGGGTCTGACGTTTCGCGCATGGTATCGGTCAAGACCGCGGGCGACGTGCCGAAGGCGAAGGTGCTGGACGTTGTGCGCGCGCTTTCCGGCGTGAGCATGGCGGCGCCGGTGCACATTGGCGACGTGGTGCTTGCAGACGTCTGCGGCACGGGCGTGGACGTGATCGCCACGAAGGACGTGTAGCGCACGGCCCTACGCCGCGCGCCCTCCGGGCCGTGCCTCGACGCACCGCGCGTCCTGCGGCCCCACGCCCCGCGGCCCTAAAAAGATCCTACAGCGCCTCCCAGCGGCAGCGTCGCATGTCGACCCTGCCGCTGGGAGTAAACGCAACGCCCTCGTCCTCAAGCATGGCGCGCTGGGCGCCGGGCCCGCCAAACGCGAAGCCGGGCGCGAGGGATCCGTCCGCAAACACCACGCGGTGGCACGGCACGCCGCCGGCAACGCCGGGACTCGCGTGCATGGCAAAGCCCACGTAACGCGCCTTGCGCGGCTCTCCCATCATTGCGGCTATCTGCCCGTACGTCGCCACGCGGCCGCGCGGTACCTGTCGCACTACGTCGTATGCGCGTTCGAAAAAGCCCTCGTCCATGCGTGCCCCCATCTGCTATGTTTGCTACGTACCATATCCCACGGCGCCGGCCGTGCCAACAGAGAAGGACAGCATGACGGAAAGCGACCTAAACCAACTCGTGAGCCAGACCACGGCGCCGCAGGAGACGCGCCCCCTGCGATCGCAGGAGCGCTCGCGCACGCGCGCGACGCACACGGTGGTCCACGGCGACATGAACGGTGAGAACCGCCTGTTTGGCGGCCGTCTTATGGAGTGGATAGACGAGGCCGCGGGCATAGCCGCTCGCCGACACTGCGGAGGCTCCGTCACAACGGCATGCGTGGACAGCCTGGTGTTCAAGAACCCGGCCTACCTCAACGAGATCGTGGTTATCGACGCATACGTCACGTATGTCGGCAAGACATCACTCGAGGTCCGCGTCGATTCCTACGTGGAGGACGTCGCGACGGGGGAGCGCAAGCAGATCAACGTTGCCTACCTCACGGAGGTCTGCGTAGGGGAGGATGAGCGACCCCGGCGAATTCCGTTTGGTCTGAAGCTCGACACGGATGAGCAGCGCAACGAGTGGCACATGGCGCAGATTCGCAAGATGATCCGCCGCGAGCGCCAGGAGCAGGGCATCTAGCGGTCGTCGGGTCATCGTCGGCGATTGATTTTCGAAAATTGTCGCAATTTCCGCTTGCCCCGTCCTCCTCGTCCTGCTATATTATTCAACCGCAGGCGGGCGAGAGCTCAAACGCACAAACGGGTGGTGGCGCAGCTTGGTAGCGCACATGACTGGGGGTCAAGGGGTCGCTGGTTCGAATCCAGTCCACCCGACCACGAAACCGCAGGTCAGAGGCTTAAGCTTCTGACCTTTTTCTTATATGTACAGTTTTTGTACCGCGTCGAACGTTCTTATCCTACTTTTGTTTCAAGACTCGCGGGCGACCTTCGCAATCGTGTTGAGCGCCGCCACGGACTGGTTGTAGAGCGTGCCTATGGAGCGCGGGTTGCGCACGATGTCGTGTGAGGTCTCGTAGTCTAAGGCGACGGTGCCCGCCCCCATGCGCATCACGCCGTCCGTGAGGCAGTGTATCAGGAGCCTAACCACCTGACTCCTGGAGCAGCCCATCTCGGCAGAAGCCCGGTCCAGGACCCCGAGCTCCACGTCGGAGATCCGGACGTTCAGGCGCCTCGGCATGGCGTCACGGCTCAAGTCGGTCACCCCCCAGGGGCGCGGGGCATCCCCCGCAGAGAGAAGGGACGTTCGGACGGTGCGGCCGCGGAGGCATCTCCCGGGGCACAGACGAAAGTCTGAGCCATCGGGACAGATCCTGCGGCCACCCTGTCCACTCCGTCCGCAGTGTCCATCCTGGCCACCGTGGGTGTACAGGATGGGCTACTTGATATCAGTGGAGTTAGCTCGATGAAGCGATGCGTGAAACGCTCCCAAATGATACGATGTCTATCGAATGTATTGCATTCCTACTCCTGCTGAGGCCACCCAGTGAAGTACTCAGACCTCGTCGAAGACGGAGCGAATGATAACAAGAAGCAGGAATTCCTAGCGGGAGACGGAATGGCGTCCATCACGATCAGGATTCCGAAGAACCTTCGTGACGCCGGCAAGGAGGCAGCGACGCTGAGGGGCGTTAGCTTCAGTGCATTCATCTGCGTGTGCATGATTGACGAACTCGTCAAGAAGGGGCAATAGCTAGTGGCTCTTGACGAGCAACATATCGCCGGGTCGGACTTCATCGAGAGCTTTGACTCGCGCTACCCGACGCGTATCCTGGAGACGCTCCTTTGCGACCGCACCACCGGACGCAACATCATCTGGGCCGATAACGAGTACGAGGCGCTCGGCGACGGCTACATGGGAGATGACGAGATAACCGTGGAGAAGATTACAGGTCTCTCCTCCGGCGTCATCAAGCCCCGCATCGCCAAGGAGCAGGAGCACCAGTCTCAGCGCACCAGGACGCGCGCTGAAGTGTTTACTCCATCGTGGCTGGTGAACCGCATGAACAATGACCTCGACGCCGTTTGGTTCGGCGCGCGGGACATCTTCAACGTTGAGGCGGACACCACATGGTGCCCCAGCGCGGTGCCGGTTGCTTTCCCCAAGAGGAAGGGCTTCGGCTGGCACGCCTACGTTGAGAGTCCCCGTTTGGAGATTACCTGTGGTGAGGCTCCCTTCGTGTGCTCGCGCTACGACACCGTCACGGGAGATTCCATCCCCGTAGCGGCGCGCATCGGCTTCCTCGACCGGAAGTTGCGTGTCGTGAGCGAGAAGACAAAGTCGCGCCGCGAGTGGGTGCGCTGGGGTCTCGCCGCCCTTAAGGCCTCCTACGGCTTCGAGTACCAGGGTGACAACCTGCTCCTCGCGCGCATCAACGTGCTCGAGACGTTCTGCGAGCACCTGCGCGAGCGTTGGGGTTCGAGCATATCCGATGAGGAGCTGGACCAGGCCGCGTGGATAATTTCGTGGAACTTCTGGCAGATGAACGGCTTCACCTGCGCGGTACCCACCAACAAGATGGACGCCGTCGTACAGTCGGCGCTCTTCGGATACGAGGAGCCCGTACCGGAGCCCCTGCAGCCCACGCTGTTTGATCTCTTAGACGAATCGCCCTTCGACGCTACAGCAGAAAAGGAAGAGGAGTCCGACGAGACGGTGCCCCTCTGCGTCATATATGACTGGCAGAAGAACGAGCCCCTCGAGTTCCAGGCAATGAAAGGCAAGACACGTCCTATGGACAAGAAATTCTATGCGGTAATCGGAAATCCTCCGTACCAGAGCGATAAGGATGACAACGACCGTAAGCCGCCAATATACGATGTATTCATGGACGCAGCTTATCAAGTGAGTGATCGGGTTGAACTTGTCACGCCTGCACGTTTTCTTTTCGATGCTGGCCAAACGCCTAAAGCGTGGAATGAAAAAATGCTTAATGACGAGCACTTGAAAGTTCTGTCATACGAGCCAGACGCATCAACGGTCTTCCCCAACACAGACATTAAGGGTGGAATTGCAGTCACGCTGAGGGATGCCACCTCTGATTATGGGGCAATAGAGACTTTCACAATTTACCCGGAGCTCAACGGGATATTAAAGAAAGTCAATCATGCAACACGTGGGCAGTTGCGCCTTGACAGCATCTTTGCGTCTCAGCGTTGCTACAAATTCTCTGACCTCTTCTACCAGGAAAACGCTAAGAACGAGAATGTCTCGAGACAGCTAGGACCAGGGAATCGAATCAAAATTGTCTCGAAGGTAATGGAGACGTTGCCTGAAATTTTTACAGTCAAGCCGAACGGTCCTGAGGCAGACGTCTATAAGTTCTTTGGCCGGATAAATGGTAAGAGAGGGCATCGCTATATAGCAAAGAGGTTCATCAGCGAGAACGAATATTTAGATGGATTCAAGCTGTTGATTCCGGAAGCTAACAACTCAGGAAAATACGGAGAAACGCTCGCAGAGCCAATAGTAGCTGGCCCCAATACTGGGTCATCGGATACATTCCTGAACGCTGGGCCTTTCAAAACTGAGGGTGAAGCTCGTAATCTTGCACGCTATTACAAAACAAAATTTTTCAGAGCTCTTCTCGGTGTGAAGAAGGCGACTCAGCACAGCCCGTCGCAAGTTTGGAGGACGATTCCGCTTCAGGACTTCACAGATAGCTCAGACATTGACTGGTCCAAGTCTGTTGCTGAAATCGACCAACAGCTCTACGCGAAGTACGGCCTCTCCGATGAGGAAATCGACTTCATCGAGACCCACGTGAAGGAGATGGACTAGCCATGGCCTTCACTGACATCAGCGATCTCGTCAAGACATCGCGCCCGGCGCTGCCGCAGATATACGCTTACACCACGCCCGAGATTCGCAGCCATGACGGTTGGACTAAGATTGGCTACACGGAGCAGAATGTTGAGAGGCGACTCAGGCAGCAGACGCATACCGCCGACGTTGCCGTCAAGCTCGAATGGCACGGCAACGCGACCTTCGAGGACACGGGTGAGACGTTCCGCGACACCGACTTCCACGGTTACCTCCGAAAGCTCGACGTCAGGAGCAAGCCCGGTACCGAGTGGTTCCAGATAGAACCTGTCCCCGCGCACCAGCGCTTCTACGAGTTCCGCGAGAACCACGGCGTCGTCCAGGACGCTGCTCCCACCATCGAATACCGTCTGCGCGACGAGCAGGAACGCGCCTCCGAGGAGACCGCCAGCTACGCGCGCAGCCACGAGGGCGGTGAGTTCCTCTGGAACGCGAAGCCCCGCTTCGGCAAGACGCTCGCCTCGTACGACTTCTGCAAGCGGCTGGGCGCCCATAAGGTCCTCATCGTCACCAACCGCCCCGCCATCGCGAACTCCTGGTATGACGACTACGTGAAGTTCGTCGGACGCTCGTCAGGCCTCGTGTTCATCAGCTCCGCAAGCGCACTCCAGGACAAGCCCTTCTGCATAACGCGCGAGCAGTACCTTCAGGGCCTCCGCAAAGGGGAGGCCAAGGGCTTCATCGAGTTCGTGAGCCTGCAGGACCTCAAGGGCGCCATCGACTTCGGCGGCAAGTATGACAAGCTTGGGCACATTGCCGAAATCATCTGGGACGTCCTAATCATCGACGAGGCACACGAGGGTGTGGACACCTTCAAGACCGACGTCGCCTTCGACCACATCAGGCGCAGGTTCACGCTGCATCTCTCGGGCACGCCATTCAAAGCCATCGCAAACGAGAAGTTCCCGGAGGAGGCCATCTTCAACTGGACCTACGCCGACGAGCAGAAGGCGAAGCTTGACTGGAACGACCCGGAGCTACCAAACCCCTACGCAGACCTGCCGCGCCTCAACATGTTCACCTACCAGATGTCCGACATCGTCGCCGACGAGGTAAGGCACGGTGTGGAAATAGACGGCGAGAGCGTCGAGTACGCCTTCGACCTGAACGAGTTCTTCGCCACCAACGAGAACGGCTGCTTCCTTCACAACGAGGACGTGGACAGATTCCTGGACGCCCTCACCACGCAGAGGAAGTTTCCCTTCTCCACGCCCGAGCTTCGCGACGAGCTGCGCCACACCTTCTGGATGCTCAACCGCGTGGACTCGGCGAAGGCGCTCGCGAAAAAGCTTAGACGTCATCCCGTGTTCAAGGACTACGAGGTCGTCCTGGCGGCCGGAGACGGGAAACTGGACGACGACGAGGCGAGCGCCCGCTCGCTCGACAGGGTGCGCGAGGCGATCGCCACCCACGAGCGCACCATCACGCTCTCAGTCGGCCAGCTGACAACAGGAGTCACGGTCCCCGAGTGGACCGCCGTCCTCATGCTCTCCAACATGAAGAGCCCCTCGCTCTACATGCAGGCGGCCTTCCGCGCCCAAAACCCATGTCTGTTCAACAGGGGCGGGGAGTTCCTGCGCAAGGAGAACGCATACGTCTTCGACTTCGACCCTGCCCGCACCCTCACCATATTCGAGGAGTTCGCCAACGACCTCTACACGGACACCGCCTCGGGTGGCGGCACCGCAGACGACCGCAAGCAGCGCGTGAGGACGCTGCTCAACTTCTTCCCGGTCATCGGCGAGGACGAGGACGGCGAGATGGTGGAACTCGACGCCGAGCGAGTCCTCTCCATCCCGCGCAGAATCCGCTCGCGCGAGGTGGTGCGCTGCGGCTTCATGAGCGACTTCCTGTTCCAGAACATCAGCAACGTCTTCCGCGCTCCCGCCGAGGTCCTCGAGGTGCTTCAGAGGCTCGAGCCCTACAAGGCGCCCAACAAGGACCTGGGCATCCGGGAGGACACGGCCGACGAGCTCGACCTCGACGGGGACGGAGAAGTGGACGTGCCCCAGGAGCAGGTGATAGGCCTCGCCAACGGGATGTTCGGCGACAAGGTCTACGGCTCCATCGCAGACGACCTCGACGACGCCATTGGCTCCATTGCCCTGGACGAGGGCGACGACCCAGACGACGCGTTCCTGGACAAACTGCAGCAGACGTTCGGCGAGAGCATTGCGAAGCCGCTCGTCGAGGCGGCAAACCAGAACTATGGCAATGACTTCAGGCCATCCCAGCAGAAGAGGGTGGAGCGCCGCATCAAGGCCGACGTGGACATCAGGCTGAACCGCGAGGTGGGCAACTTCACCATCGAGAGGAACCGCATCGAGAGGGACCGCGCGAGCCAGCTAGACCTCGCGCAGACGCAGGAAGAGGCGGACGAGATTAACCGCGCCCACGACGAGCAGCTCGAGGGAGCGCGCCAAAGCCTCGTGGAAAGCCTCAGGGACTCGCGCGATGATCTGGTAAAGAAGGCCGGCGAGACCGTGGTGCGAGAGGTGGAGACCGCAAAGAGGGAGAGCAAGAAGCAGACCATCGAGGGCGGCATCCGCGACCACCTGCGTGGCTTCTCCCGCACGATCCCCTCGTTCCTCATGGCATACGGAGACGAGGAGACGACGCTCGCCAAGTTCGACCAGATCATCCCTGCGGACGTGTTCCAGGAGGTCACGAGCGTGACCGTGGAGCAGTTCCGCCTGCTGCGCGACGGCGGCAACGTCATTGATTCAGAGACCGGCGAGGCGGTCCACTTCGAGGGACGGCTCTTCGACCCCGTGGTGTTCGATGACTCGGTGCGCGAGTTCATCAGCCTGCGTGGCAAGCTCGCCAACTACTTCGACGACAGCCAGGACGAGGACATCTTCGACTACGTGCCGCCGCAGAAGACGAACCAGATATTCACCCCCCGAAGCGTGGTGGTCGAGATGGTCGACCTGTTCGAGAGGGAGAACCCAGGCTGCTTCGACGACCCGAATCACACCTTCGCGGACCTGTACATGAAGAGCGGACTCTACATCACGGAGATCATCAAACGGCTCTACCGCAGCGACAAGATGAAGGTGCTGCTCCCAGACGACCGCAAGCGCCTCGACCACATCCTCGAGAAGCAGGTCTTCGGCATTGCGCCAACGGAGATCATCTACCAGATTGCGACGCACTACATCCTCGGGTACAACAACGAGGTTGGTGGGGGCTGCGACACCAATTTCGTGAGGGCGGACTCCGCGGAGCTCGCCAAGGAGGGAAAGCTCGCCGAATTCGTCGAGCGTACGTTTGGAGGCAAGCTGTGAGCAGGGTCATCCCATTCGCGATGGCCACGGTCGCGTTAGGGATGTTGAAGACGGGGAACGCCAGGTCGGGATACTTAGGGCGCTGCGCGTTTGGCCCGGAGCGAGATCTATAGGAGAAGAATGGCCCAAAGTGAAGAAGTGAGGATCTGGGGGATTCACACGCGGGACGACGCCCTCTTCCTCCGGGACGGCGTGATAGCCATCGGCTGGCGCGAGATGGGAGACCTTCGAAAGGTCGGAGTAGACCGCGGCGCATTCAAGGAGCGCTACGCCGAAGCGTACCCGAGCGCAAAGAAGGGCAACGTTTCCATCTCCGCGGGAATACTCTTCAGGTTCGCCTGCGAGGCTCAGGCCGGCGACTACATCGTATTTCCATCCAAGAGCGACAGGAAGATTAACATCGGAGTCATCGATGGCGGCTACACCTACGAGCCGTCAGCACCCGAGTACGTGCATCGGAGGAAGGTGAGGTGGCTGAAGCACCTGCCGCGCACCTCCTTCTCGCAGGGTGCGCTCTACGAGATTGGCTCGGCGATGTCATTCTTCGCCGTGAAGAACTACGCGGACGAGTACCTCGCAGCCCTGGACAGCGGCTTCAAGAGGGCGGTCGCAACTGATGGCTCCGAGGACGAGAGCGTCGGAGCCACCGCGGAGGACATCGTCGAGAGCACGAGGGACTTCGTCCTAAAGGAGCTGAGCCGGAAGCTCAAGGGCTACGACCTTGAGCTCTTCGTGGCAGACCTACTCGGGGCGATGGGGTACAGGACGAGGGTGTCTCCCCACGGGGGCGACAGCGGCATCGACATCGTCGCCTACAAGGACGAGCTTCCTCCCCGCATCCTGGTGCAGGTGAAGAGCGGAGACGGCGCCATTCGGGAGGCGACGATCCAGTCGCTCAAGGGAGCGATGCGCGAGGGCGACTACGGACTGTTCGTCACGCTCTCCGACTACACGAAGAACGCGCAGCGGTATCTGGACAGCACGCCCATCATCCGCGGCATCAATGGCACGGAGCTGGCGGACCTGATTCTGAAGTACTACAAGGACCTGAGCGACAGGTACGCCAGGATGATTCCGCTGAAGATGGTCTATATACCAGTTCCGCCAGAGCAGATGTGAGGGTCCTCGAAGGAGCTGACAGGACGCCGCCCACTCAAAAGACGCGGCCCGGGCTCTCCCGCGCTCGCTCGCAAAGCTCCCCGGGCATTCGCAGGAACCTGCCCTTCAACCAGAACCCCGCGCAGTCTCGTTTCCCGGTACGGAGAGGTGTTCTACGCGGAAGCGACGGGTCACGAGCGCTCATCGGATGGGGCCGGGTCCTTCCAATCCAACTCCGCGTTTCCCGGCGGGGGAACGATTCAAGACGCCTGCAACGCCTTCGTTCAATTGTCTCCGATTCCGAATGCCCGTCTCCCCGCCATGAGCCCGGCCGAGAAACGGTAAGGTTGCTCTTCCCTCCCCGCCGTCATTAGGTGTTCCTGACGGCGGGGAGGGTGGCCGCGGGAGGGCTTTGCTGCGTCCGTGGCGGCGGGAAAGGGGCGGCTGCCCGGGTTTCCCCCGAGCGGCCGCCTTCCTGCCGCGGGCGGCGTCTGTGTTATGGCGTCCCAGGTCACTCCCTGCTCTCCGGCCACTGCCAGGCGCCTATGAGGTGGCGGAGCTTCGCCTGGCGTTCTCCCGCCACGACGATGGAGACCACGTCGTGTCGTATCGCGTCCACGTTGCCGTGGTCCGCGAGGTAGGGCAGGCACGCGTGGCGCATTATCTCGAACTCGGCCGCGCTGACGCTGAGCTCGGGCATCCTGGCCGAGCCCTCCTCGTATGCGGAGATGACGGCTATTAGCACCTTCTCGTCTAAGTCCGTGGCCACTATCGGCGCGTCCTCGCACCGCGTAGGCTCGTCGTCCCCCCCCACATTGCCATGCGCCCCGGTCGTCTCGGCGAGCTCCCTTACCAAGCGCCCCAGGAGGCACGTCGCGGCGTCCCTCGGGGCGTAGGAGAGGTCGACGTGCTCCAGTATCGTAGAGACGCCCTTCTCCGCGAATGCGGCCTCTTCGAGGTCCGCGTTGCCGCAGTCGTCGTAGATCCACCTCATGGCATTTCCTCCAGTCCTCGCGACCGCTTGATGCGGCAGCCATGCTACGACGGACGGGAGAGATTGGTGACAATTCGCTGCTGGGATTATCCGGGCACATACTGGGAATTTGGTGCCGGAGTGGGCACCCCGCGAATCGTGACGTCCGGCGCCCGGACGCCTCGCGGCGGACCCGCTTTGGATGGCGGTCGGATCGGCCGCCGTGGCAGAAGTGTCGCGCGCACGCCCCGAAGCCGGTACGCTACGATCCCGGAAGGCGTCGGCCGCGCCGGATCCGAAAAGCAAAAAATTAGGCGGAGGCGCTCGCGCGTCTCCGCCACATAAAAACCTCTCGGGTTTTGATATCCAAATGCACTATACCCGATCAGAACCAGCGGTCGACCAGCTCGGCGAGGAATTCCATGGACGCCTCCGCGGAGGCGTCGGGGCGGGTGACGGAGAGCACAGCCCTCACGTCGTCTGCCAGGGGGCGGAGCCCTGCAGACGCCTCGCCTCAGACCCTTATCGTCGCCGGGGCAACACCTCGCTCGCAAACTCGTCTACGCCGAGAAGCCTGTACCTCGTTTCGATGACCTTCAGTTGCGAGTCGTATTCCTCGACTTCAAGCCATTCGTCATGCACGTTGTCCGCTACCTCGGCATGCGAGACATGGCGGAGAAGGAGCGAGGTTCCATGGTTATCGATCGCGAACTCGTAGCACCATACCTCGTCGAGCACCTCGAATAGGGTGGTTTCCCTCACGCAGTCTCTGAACCCGCGCAGGTTGCCCAGCTTCGCCTCGAGGTAACGTTTGCCCTCTAGGTCCTCTTCGAGGCTCCTCGAAACTTGTCCCTCCGTCCGTTTCACTACGTCATCTATTCGACGGAGTAGCACCTGCTTGGTTGTCATGTACTCCCGACTGAAGAGCTTGCGCTTGCGCGCGTTTAGGTCCTCATCCAGATCAAGAAGTTCCTCTCGGCGTGACATCTTTCCCCTCGCTCTCATATGTTGAAGAAACTGAAACGTAACGGTTCAGTTGTTGCGAGAGTGGATATGTAAAGTAAGGCCTGGAGCACGAGCGACGTCCCTTCGGGTCAGCGCTCTCCACACCTGTATGAGAGTCGCCGGTGAAGGGTATACTTTTCAACAAGACGAGGAGTCGAGTTTTCTACAACGTCTTGCTTTGACTAATCACCTCTATATAATCTATATCTATTATGTTATTGGTTTTATAACCACAATATCTTGTGGTCTAATTAGAGAGTGATGATGAGCAGAACCAGAAAGAGCATCTCAAAGAAGGTCTTGCTTTCCTTGTGGTCTCGCGCCGCGGGGAGGTGCGAGCTCTGCGGCAAGGAGCTGGATGTCGCGCACACCTTCGACGAGCTGGGCAACTTCGCGCAAGTCGCCCACATCAACGCCTACTCGCCGGGTGGCCCACGCTACAAGGCCGACATGACCGAGGACGAGCTGAACAGCATCGACAACCTCATGCTCCTCTGCCACGAGCACCACAAGATGGTTGACGACAACGCTGACGACTATCCCGAGGAGGTACTCAAGAGGCACAAGGCATACTGGGAAGACTCGATAGCTGACTTTGTCGAGGGGCTCGCACCATCTCGCGCGCTCGTCGCAACGATGCTCCTGCCCGCAGGGGGAATGAGTCCGCACGTCACCGACGCCGAGCTTAAAGCTGCCCTGCATAGGGAGAGGCTGTACGCCGCCAACCCGAAGGCGTACGACTTCGCGAAGGGCGTTGCTATCCCATGCCGACTCCAAGAGGCCGGCAGCCAGATCGAGCATCGCATGGCTGCATTCGAGGACACGTATGACGACCAGACAATGCCGGTGGCGGTATTCGCCCTCGCGCCCCAGCCGCTCCTGATTAAGCTCGGCAGCCTCCTTGGCGGGATGCGTGACGTCAGGGTTTTCCAGCCTTGCAGGGTCGAACGAGGCTGGGCTTGGCCCGAGGGCGGGAATCCAATTGATTTCTCAGCTCGCCAAATAAGCGATGGCCAGCCGGACTCATCCCGTGCCTCATTGGTGGTCAGCCTCAGCGGCGTCGTCAGCATGAGGACTGTCGTGGACATCCCCGAAGGCACCCCAGTCTACGAGCTCACTACGACGAGCCCCGGTACTGAAATCGTCACATGCGACGAAACGGTGAGGACCTTCGTCAAGGAGGCAACCTTGCTCGTCGACAGCATCCATGAGAGCTTTCCCGGGGTGAGGGAGCTGCATATCTACCCTGCGATGCCTGCATCCCTCGCCGTAGCGCTTGGAACCGCCCTCAGGTTCAACCTGATAAGCAACTACGTTGTGCACGAGAAAGCCGACGGAACGTTCGACGAGACGCTATGCATCGGGAGGCGCGATGAATAATAAGGACAACAGCCTTCTCAACGAACTGTATGCCGCGCTCGCGCAGGAGCTTGACATCTCCGAGACCATGCGCGGGAAGGCGGAGAGGGCCTACACGAGCGTTGGAGAGTGGATCGACGGTGGCACAGGCCAGCCTGCCGACGTCTTCGTCCAAGGCTCCTTTGCCCTCGGCACCGTGACCAGGCCTACGAGCGGCGAGGACGATGACTACGACATCGACCTGGTTAGCGAGCTCCCCGGCATGACCCAATTCGGCCCCCGGACCATCAAGCACCACGTGGGCAACCGCCTCAAGGAACATGGGACCTACGCACAGAAGCTCGAGCCTGAGGGCAAGCGCTGCTGGACGCTGCAGTTCGACGAGTTCCACATGGACGTCCTCCCCTGTACGCCAGATCCGACGGCGCGCAGCATGACTGCAATCACTCTGACCAACCGAGAGCCCGGAGGCGAGTACACCACGAGGTCGAGCAACCCGAGGGCCTACCAGAGCTGGTTCGAGCGGCGCATGGGCGATTCCCTCGCTCACGCGCGACGCCGCGCGGTTGGGAAGGCCTATGCCTCGGTCGACAAGGTGCCAACGTTTGCCGTTGCCACTCCGCTGCAAATGGCCATCAGAATCCTCAAGCACCACCGCGACGTCATGTTCGAGGGACGCGACGATGCGCCGATCTCCATCATCATCACCACGCTCGCAGCCCTTTCCTACGACCAGCAGGTGGGTGTGTTCGATACGGTGTCCGACGTACTGGGCTCGATGAGCGGGCACATACGACGTGAGGGAGGCCTCTACGTAATCGAGAACCCCGTCGATCCGAAGGAAAACTTCGCGGACAGGTGGAACACCGAGCCTTGGAAGGCACGGGCGTACTTCGACTGGGTGAGTGCCGCACGCCGCGACCTCGTCGACAAGCCGCTCGGTTCTGCTGGAATCGACGCACTGTCGGACGGCCTCAAGGGGCCGCTGTCGGAGAATGTGGTCGTCAGGGCGTTCTCGAGGTTCGGCAACAGGATGTATGCAGAGCGCCAGTCGGGTGCCCTTCACTATGGCACAAGGGAGGGAATCACGCTCGCTGCTTCGGCGACTACCGTGGCAGTTCCGAGCCACAGGTTCTACGGTGCGTAGCAGAAGACCCCCTAAGGGAGGGGGCCTCTCCCTGCCCATGCAGCTCCTGCATTTGCTCAGGGCCTATCCTGACTCCTCGGGCAGCATCCTCCATGGTGGCAGGCTGGTCTGGCGGGCGACGGTGAAGCCATCGGCTCTCAGCGACATCTACCAGGTGTTCATCGAAGCAAAGCCCCGCTCTTTTCCTCAGGTCTGGGTCTCTGGTGGTGCGGTCGATCGTTGCAAGGACCTCCCCTCGGTGCCGCACAAGTTCGGCTACGAGGAGAGGCCACCGCGAGTACACGTCTGCCTCCAATACGGGGATTGGTCAACCAATCAGCTGTTCACGAAGACCGTCATGCCCTGGTGTAGCGAGTGGATTCTCCACTTCGAGATCTGGATGGCAACGGACGAGTGGCACGGCGGAGGCATTCACCCCTCATGAGGGCGCCCGCCTTCACCTCTCTTGTACCTGCCTCTTGCGACCCGTAGTGCCAGAAGAGCAGGATGACCCTGGCCACGAACCTCATCCACATCAGGAAGAACTTGCCTATCGCACCTAGAACACGCGTGGCCACGCCCATCTCACACGTTCCCACTCAAAAGAATCGTCCGAGTAAACATTAGCAGCCACGCCGGACACAAATTCATAGCTAGCCTCCGTCATGCCGAGCATCGCGCATACGAGCCGCTCCCCATCGGAACCATGAAGGTCGCCGGCATGGTATCCCTCAGGTAGTCGTGCAGCCACACCGCACGCCCCGCCATGGAGCGTGAGGGCTCGTCGGCGTCGTAGAAGAGGTCGGCCGTCTCGTAGAGCCACGACACGTCGCAGGGGTCGGGCCCGACGCGCACCCACTGGAGGCGGCCGTCGAGCTCGATGGAGCGGATCTACTCAATCTCCTCCACGGACAGGACGTGCAGGCGACATCCCGTGGACCTCTGGGCCAGAGGCATGTCGGCGCCCTCCGAGCTCGTGACCCGGTACCAGCTCGCCTCGATCCAGAGCCCGCCGTCCAGAACAATCCGCAGTTTCTTGAGAGCGTTCGTCCTGCCGAGCGCGCTGTCGGTCGTGAGCGTGTTGGTGTCGAACACCTCGATGGCCCCGTTGTGGAACCGCACGGTGACCCTCATCGCCCGGGCCTCTCGTCTTTTCTCGTCTGCTGGCGTGCGGGGCGGCTGTTGCCGTAGTGCTCTTGACCTGTCCTGTGGTTGCCATGCGTGCCTGGTTAGCCTGTCGGCCTCCACCCTGGTTGCGGCGTTGGCCTCTCGGGGAGGATCCCGTGTTAATGGCAATCTAGAGGCTACCAGTCAGGGCAAAGCGATATTCCAGCAGGGGCAGTGCACTTCCACCATCCAGGTCAATACAGTTTCACCATCCAGGGCAGCGAGAATCCGCTCCGTACGGATATACGGAGACGGATCCGGAGGCAGCAAGGATGGAGACCAACCTGAGCGGAGAGATGGATATGCTCAGGAAGATGGGCGTGCGCCCCAACTTCTCGGAGATGGCACGCAGATACGGGATGGACCGGGATACGGTCGCGAAGCACTGGAAGGAAGGCGCAGAGATGGAGGACGGGGGCTCTGCAAGGCGCAGCGGCTTCGACAGATACAGGGATGAGACAGGGGACAGGGCCCAGATACCCGGCGTCACGATGAAGGCGATACAGGAGTGGCTCCTCGACAGGCATCCGGACGGGAAGCTCCCCAAGTACGGCGCCTTCAAGCACTGGATGGATGCACGCGGGCTGAAGGCGGGCCGGCACCTCCCCGACGCGCATCCCCGCTACGAGACGGAGCCGGGAAGGTAGCTCCAGTTCGACTGGAAGGAGAGGCTGCTCCTGCATGGTCGGGACGGCGCCGATTTTCTATTCAACGTGTGGAGCGCAACCCTCGGATACTCGAGGAGGCGCATCTACATCCGCTCTAACACGATCACGACGGACGACTTTGTGGGATGCGCCTACCAGACCGCTCAGAGGCTCGGCGGGGTCCCTCCCGAGTGGCTCACCGACAACGTGTCCGCGCTCGTCACGATAGATTCCGGCGGGAAGAGGCACGGGGTAGAGAGGGCGTTCGCCTTCGCCGGGAGGACGGGCTTCAGGATAGAGCCTTGCGGCGCTAGGGCGCCCCAGACGAAGGGTAAGGACGAGAGCGCGAACCGCTTCGTGAACCGGCTGCTCGCCCATGGCCGGGACGTGGGCAGCTGGGAGGACATAGACGCTGCCATGGCGCGCATGGAGGCCAGGAGCAACGAGGAGTCGAACGAGGGCCTGTGGAGGAGCAGGATTGTCGCCATCTGCTGGAGTCGCGGGTTCCTCATGCGCGAGGAGCGTGACCGCTTCGAGAACCCTGCCTCGCGGAGAGCGATCGTGAGCTCGCTTGGCGCCGGCCCTGCAACGTGGCCGTTGGTTCCGAGCTCGTTGATGACGGCGGCCGAGTGGGCACAGGCATGGCGACTCAGCCGAACGCCTCACTTAACGCTTTGACACGCTCGTCCACAATGCGGACCATTATGTCGCCCTCCGCCTCCTTGCAACCGTTTCGCTTGGCTAGGTTCCTCCACGAACGTGTCGCGCCCACTACCCTCGCGACCGCGGATATGCTCTTCTCGGCTGTAAGCCACATGCTTCTGCCAGCTACCGCTGTCCATCGATCTCGGGCCTGCCCGTCTTGCCAAAGACCGACGTGACTCGCTGTTTGCCTGGGTCGGGATTGATGTTGACGTCAAATACGGGGGAGAGAACCCAGCTTTCTCCTTGTCAAAGGAGGCCAAAGTTCCGTAGTTTTTCTTCTGCGTTTTGCAGGGCTATGTTCAAGGCGACGCGCGTGAACAGGGACTCGAGTCACCGTGTCAAAGTATCGCTCATGCGCTCTCCGATAGACACTTGCCGCCGTCGAGCCCTCCGCGCGCGGCGCTTCCCGGCAACCTAGTACCTGTTGATTCGACACTCCGCCTTGATGCGGCGGATGTCTTCCGGAAGCTCCTCGACTGGCATGTTCTTGGGCGTGTCGCAGGTGCCCGACTTTGCCGCCACGTCGTAATACCAGCACTTGTAGGTGATGAAATCGAGCGAGAGCCTGAGGTCCTCCATCTGCCTCAGGATGGCCTCCCGCCGCTCGTTCACAATGCGCCGGCGCTCCTCGATGGTGGAGTCCCCCTCGCGATAGAGGTCTATGTAGCGTTTGATTTCGCGGATGGGCATGCCAGACACCTTGAGCCGCTCTATGAAGCGTGCCCACTCAAGGTCGTCCTCGGTGAACACGCGGATGCCGCCCTGGCTTCGCGCCATGTCCGGGAACAGGCCGTTCTTGTCGTAGTAGCGGATGGTCGACGCCGGCATTCCCAGCGCAGACGCCGCCTCCCCAATGGTGTAGACCTTCTCCAAAACGCTTCCCCTCCTAGTGGCGCCTCGCACCCCGTCACAGGATGTGAAGCCGCTTACATAATTTAGAGGAAGTATATTGACTTAAACCATGGTCTAAGTCTGAGAATCGTCTCAGCGACTTGAGGAAGACACAACTCGGACGATGGGAGACAGGGATGAACGACGAGAAGGACCCCAAGATCGTGCTGGGTGCCTGGGCCTGGGGAAACGATGGCACGTTTGGGCATGGGCTTGCCGCAGACGAGCTTCGGCCCGTGTTTGACGCCGCGATGAACGCAGGCCTCAACCTGTGGGACACCGCGTACGTCTATGGCATGGGCGAGTCCGAGAGGATGCTCGCAGGCTTCCTGAAGGACCTGCCGCGCGAGGACTATCGCGTCTCCGACAAGCTCACGCCGCAGTGCATGGACGCGTCGTCTAAGACAGCCGTGGCCGACATGTACGAGACGCAGCTCCGCACCATGGGACTCGACCGCTTCGACGTGTACTGGGTGCACAACACGGTGGACGCCCCACGCTGGATCGGGGAACTCGCGGCGTACTTCGAGGGTAGGGACGATGCCCCTGTGATCGGCGTGTCCAACCACAATCTCGCGGAGGTCGAGCAGGCAGATGCGATCCTGCGCGAGCATGGCCTTCGCCTGGGTGCCGTGCAGAACCACTTCAGCCTCGTCAACCGCTCGTCCGAGGACTCTGGCATCCTCGACTGGTGCCACCAGAACGACGTCGAGTTCTGGTCGTACATGGTGCTCGAGCAGGGCGCTCTGTCCGGCAAGTACGACACGTCGCACCCCATGCCCGAGGGTTCCGCCCGCGCCCAGAAGTACAACCCGGTCCTCGACAGGCTGGAGACCCTCAACGCCGAGCTCGCCAAGGTCGCGGAGGCGCACGGCGTGGGGTTGGCGCAGGTCCCCGTCGCCTGGGCGATCGCCAAGGGGACGCGCCCCATCGTGGGCGTCACGAAGGAGTCCCACGTTATGGATGCCGCAAATGCAGGCTCCGTCGCGCTATCCGCTGACGAGGTGCGCGAGCTCGAAAGTGTCGCGGACTCTCTCGGCATCAACGCCGTGCGCGCCTGGGAAAAGAAGATGGACTAGGAGAGACAATGGCAAAGAAGAACCTTGGGGCGAAGCTCGCACTGTACCCCACGCCCGTGACGGTCGTGGGCGCCATGACGGACAAGGGTCCCAACTGGCTTCTCGTCGCGCACGTCGGCATCATAGGGCACGACAGGGTGACCATCAGCTGCGCAAAGCAGCACTACACCAACCAGTGGATCCGCAAGAACGGCACCTGCTCGGTCAACCTGGTCGACGAGAAGCTCCTTCGCGCGGCAGACCACGTGGGCAGCGTGAGCGGCACCAAGGAGGACAAGTTCTGCACCTTTGCGTGGAGCCCGGCCGAGGACGGCGCGCCGCTCGTCGACGAGTCGCCCCTCTCGCTTGCCTGCTCCGTCGTGGATGTGTACGAGACGGACGGCTTCGAGACCTTCGTGCTCGCGATCGACGGCACGTATGTGGACGAGGCATGCCTGGACGAGAAGGGAAAGATCGACTACGGCAGGGTGGCGCCGGTCCTCTTCGAGTTCCCCACCTACTCGTACTGGAGTCTTGGCGAGCGCGTCGGGGGATGCCTGCGCCTCGACAGGGAGTAGCTTCGTGCCTGGCGTGAACGGTGGGCTCGGATACCGCGACATCCGGACGGCGCCAATCCAAATGAGGGAGTGTTCACTATGACAAGAATGATCGTCACGTACTTCAGCGCTACCGGCACGACGGAGAGCGCTGCAAAGGCGCTTGCCAGGGCAACTGGCGGCGAGCTCTACCGGATTGAGCCCAAAGAGCGGTACACGAGGCGCGATCTAGACTGGAACGACGCGTCCAGTAGAACGTCGGCCGAGCGGAACGACGATTCCGCGCGCCCCTCGCTTGCGGGCAAGGCGCCGGACCTCTCTGCCTACGACGCCGTGTTGGTGGGGTTTCCCATCTGGTGGGCCGTGGAGCCCCGGATTGTTGACAGCTTCCTCGACTCCGTGGACCTTGCGGGCACGACCGTGGTCCCCTTTGCGACAAGTGGGGGGAGCGGGATCTCCCGCGCGACGGAGCGCATCAGGAAGCTTCATCCCGAGGCCCGCGTGCTCGACGGTCGCGTCCTTAACGGCTCGCCGTCAGGGCGTCGCCTTGCCGAGTGGGTCGATGGGCTTGGGGTGTAGCTGGCTTTCTGCGGCAATAAGTTAGCGACATACTTCAGCGCCACAGGCACGGCGAAGCGCGCCGCTGAGAAGCTGGCATGGTGTTGGGGCTTAGCTGCGGTAATCCTAATATGACTGCCGCATCACTTTTCTTGCAGGATGCCTACGAGCTTGGCCGCAACCTATCGTAAAGATGCAGGAGGTCAGAAATGCACATTGAGATAGACTTTGACGGAACCATCGTCTCGGGAACACTGAACGATTCGGAAACCGCGAAAGCGTTCTTCGAAGCGCTCCCCATCTCCGTTCATGTGGGGTCCTCGGGAATGGATTTCTGTGGCCAGATGGAGCAGGGCTTTCCCTATGACGCGGAACAAGTCGGGTATGGATGGTCGAACGGTGACATCAACTACAACCCCGGCGGCGGTTGGTTCGCCGTCTTCTTCGATGGCGAAGACGCTTCAGGGTCCTATGGGGACCAGGTGAACATGGGCCGCTTGGACGATGGAGCCATCGAGACCTTGCGCGGGCTGAAGGGGTCCTATGACATCACGATCAGGAAGGCATAGCATGAAGATACTCGTCCTGCAGGGAAGCGCCCGCAAGAATGGGCATACGACCGCGTTGGCCCAGGCGTTCGCCGAGGGAGCGCGCGAAGCGGGCCATGAAGTGACCGTGTTCGACGTTGCCTCCATGGACATCCATGGGTGCATCGGGTGCGAGTGGTGTCACATCCAAGGGAACGGCGAATGCATCCAAAAGGATGACATGCAGCAGATCTACCCCCATTACGCCAGCGCTGACATGATTGTGCTGGCAAGCCCGATCTACTATGGCTCGTTCACGGGGCAGCTGCACTGCGCCATCCATCGGACCTATGCCCTTGAAATCCCGAAGGCATGCAAGAAGATGGCCATGATCCTGGATTCCGGATCTTCGGGCGTATATGCCGCGGCCGAGCGCATCTACCATGGGTTCCTGCAAGGCTGGTACGGCGTGGAGGACTGTGGCATCTTCGAATATCCCGGCGCAGCCGCGTCCTCTCCCCAGAGCCTGGAAGAGGTTCGCCAGTTCGGGCGGAGCTTGTGAGGAGGAAGGGCCCCCGTGAAGAGAATCCTGTTGACAGCTGCCTTAGCGTCCGCGCTCTTCATCTCCTTCCTTGGAGGATGCGCTCAGGAGCAATCCAGCGATAAGAATGGCGTGAATGAATCCAGTGCGGATGCGATCGCACCTCAAGAGATTGATCCTGCGAACCAGGATGCGACGTCATCTGCTACCAACCAAGGGGAGGAGTCCTCTATGAACCCGTCCATTTCAACGGTCATGCTCTCGGTTGAGGGACACCAGTTCGCCATCGACCTGGCTGATAATGAGACGGCAGCAGCCTTCGCGGCGATGATTCCGCTGCAGACGGAGATGAGCGAGCTCAACAGGAACGAGAAATACGTCTATCTGGACAGCTTGCTCCCGGCCAACGCATCCAACCCCGGTACCATCGAGGCAGGGGATGTGATGCTCTATGGGAACAACTGCCTGGTGGTCTTCTACGAATCCCACGCCACCTCCTATGCCTATACGCGCATTGGCAAGATAGCGGATGCATCGGATTTGGCGGCCGTGGTGGGAAGCGGCTCCATCAGCGCAAGCTTCGATGCCGCGTGAGTAAATGTAAGTAAATATACATGACATAGTCATAATAAGAGCAAAGGAAAGGGCATGGGGAAACTAGGTTTCGGCATGATGCGTCTGCCGCTCAAGAGCGACGATGTGACGGACTTCGACTACGAAGAGCTGAACGCCATGGTGGACCGCTTCCTGGAGGCGGGGTTCACCTACTTCGATACCAGCGCGGCCTACCATGCAGGCAAGAGCGAAGAGGCTGCCCGCAAGTCCATCGTGGAGCGCCATCCGCGCGATTCGTTCACCATCGCGACGAAGTTCCCCACATTCAACCTCGTGCCCGAGGACAAGGTCGAGGAGACGTTCCAGGCGCAGCTAGACAACCTGGGCGTCGAGTACATCGATTACTACCTGATGCACGACATCCAGACAGTCTTCTACGAGGGCGTTGGGGGCGAGGACGGCATCATCCCGAAGACGCATCTCTTCGAGCACATGAAGGAATGGAAGGCCCAGGGGCGCATCAAGCATCTGGGCATCTCCTTCCATGCGTCTGCCGAGCTTCTGGACAGGCTGCTGACCGAGCATCCCGAGGTGGAGTTCGTGCAGTTGGCCATCAATCCCATCGATTGGGATAGCGAGCTCGTCCAAGCGGCTAAGTGCTACGAAGTAGTTCGCCGCCACGGCCTTCCGGTAGTCGGCATGGAAATGGTAAAGGGCGGCGGCCTGTCGACGTTGCCCGAAGAGGCCGAGCAGCTCCTTCGTTCCTACCGGCCCGATGATTCCATGACCTCGTGGTCCCTGCGCTTCAGCTTGGACCTGGAGGACACCATCGCCATCCTGTCGGGCATGTCGAACATGGAGCAGATGGAGGACAACATCCGAACCGCTCAGGCGGATAAGCGCTTCTCGAAGGAGGAGAAGTTGGCTTTCTGGCGTGCCATGGACATCTACCGCAACAGTGCGCCTATCACACCCCATATGATGAAGAGCTTCATCGGATTGACGTGGAACGGTGTACCTACCACAGCGATCCTCCAGGCCTACAGCATCTGCCAGATCCAACCCGACCCCGGCTTCTCCGATGACAACAACTACTTCCGGGGTGCTCTTGCCGATGCCGGTATCGATATGCACGGTGATGTGCCCCACCCGCGCACCATCCTCCCTGATGGGACCGATGAGACGGAGTTGGTGAACAAGGCAGCGGATTGGCTGATCGAGAATTCGTTCTTCTAGAGGGCGAATCCTCAGAGCAAGTGCAACGAATGGCGGTGGTAGACCTCCCAGGGGCACTTCCACCTGAGACGCTTGTGTGGTCTCCGGGTCCCCTTCGCGACAAGTGGGGGAGCGGGATCACTCGCGCGACGGAGCGCGTCAGGAAGCTTCATCCCGAGGCCCGCGTGCTCGACGGTCGCGTCCTTAACGGCTCGCCGTCAGGGCGTCGCCTTGCCGAGTGGGTCGATGGGCTTGGGATATAGCTGGCTTTTTGTCGAAAGAAGGCAATCGTGGAGTATGCAACTCTTGGCAAGACCGACATCAAGGTATCACGCGTGTGCATCGGCGGCATGAGCTTTGGCAAGGTGTTTCCCGACTTTCACCAGTGGGTCATCGACCAGCCGGCAACGCAAGCCGTCCTCAAGCGCGCCCTCGAGCTCGGCGTAAACTTCATCGACACGGCGAACTGCTACGCGCACGGTACGAGCGAGGAGTTCATAGGCACTTCTCTGAGGAACCTCGGGGTGAGGCGCGAGGACGTTGTGCTGGCGAGCAAGGTGTTCTTCAACGAGGGAAGCCTCGGGCACCTTACCAAGGCCGCGATAGAGCACGAAATCGACGGCACCCTACGGCGCCTTGGCACCGACTACCTGGACCTCTACATCATCCACCGCTTCGACTACGACACGCCCATCGAGGAGACCATGGAGGCGCTGGACGGCCTCGTGCGCGCTGGCAAGGTGCGGGCACTGGGCGCGAGCGCGATGTACGGCTACCAGTTCCACAACATGCAGGTCGCGGCGCAAGAAAACAGTTGGACCCCGTTCAGCGCCATGCAGTGCCACTACAACCTGCTGTACCGCGAGGACGAGCGCGAGATGATTTCCGTGTGCCGGCAGTACGGCGTGTCGCTTACCCCGTACAGCCCGCTCGCGAGCGGCCACCTCACGCGTCCGACGTGGGACTCCGAAAGCAGGCGCTCCAAGACCGACTCCACCATGCGCGAGAAGTACGACCACGACAGGGAGTTGGATTTGCCGGTCGTCGCGCGCGTTGCCGAGCTGGCGCAAAGGCGAGGCGTACCCATGGCCGACATCGCGCTCGCGTGGCATTGGGCCCGTGGGGTTACCGCGCCCATCGTGGGCTGCTCCAGGCCCGACCGCGTGGACGATGCCGTGAGGGCGCTGGACTTGAGCCTTTCTGCCGAGGAGGTGGGCTTCCTCGAGGATCCATACCGCCCCCACGAGCTCGTTGGCCCCCTCGCGCGGCCGGGGGAGAGACCCCTTGCAGGCACGACCGACCCAACGTAGCAAGACGTTCGCCGCGCTTTCCGGCTAGCCGACGAAGCCACCCGCGCGCAGCATCCCTATGAGCATCGCAAGTAAGCCCACCTGGCCAACGCAGGACTGACCGCAACGAATCTGTTAGGACGTACTTCAATCCAACAAATACACGTTCTGCAGGAACTCTGAGTAGCCGACACGGTGACTTCTCGTAGAGAATAGGTATGACGACACTTGGTGCGGAGGGGAGACATGGATTGCAAACGCTAGCGCTCAGCGCAAGCCCGAGGAAGGCATGGAACACCGCCAAGCTCTTGAAGTCCGCGGCCGAGGGCGCCAGGAGCGCCGGGTCCGAGGTCGAGTACATAGACCTGTACGACCTCAACTTCACCGGCTGCAGGAGCTGCATGCTCTGCAAGCGGAAAGGCGCCCAGAGGTGCCGCTGCTACTGGAAGGACGACCTGTCCCCGATCATCGACAAGGTATTCCGGGCGGACGTTCTTCTCATCGGCACCGCGATATACCTGGGTAGGCCTACGAGCCGCTACTTCGAAGTCCTGGAGCGGCTGCACTTCTGCTCGCTTTCCTACGACGACTACAGCAACTACTTCACCGGAAAGGTGAACGTGGGGCTCTTCGTCAGCATGAACGCGTCGAAGGAGTTCTACGACAGGCTCTACAAGGACGCGTTCGAGGGCTACGCGCAAGAGCTGCAGATGCTCAATGGCGAGGTCTGCCTGTACCCATGCTTCGACACGCTGCAGGTGGCAGACTACTCCCGGTTTGCCATGGCGGGCTTCGACGCCGAGAGGAAGAGGCTCTCGCGCGAGAAGAACTTCCCGAGGGACCTGGAGAACGCCTACCAGATTGGGCAGAGGCTGGTGCGCGAGACCTGCGAGTGAGCTGCTACCCTTAGCATCGTACCAAGGGCGCGTTTGAAAGGTGGACGGATGACGTTCGAGCAGGATGGTGAAAAGGGCGTCGAGCGCGACTCGGTAGATGCGCGGGCGCACGAGAGGCAGCGCCTCGTGGCAGACGTGAGGCACTTCTCGCCCACGTGCGAACAGGAGGAGAAGGACCAGGAGCTGTTTCTGCGCTGGCTCGAGCGCCGCGACTGCCCCGACGTCAGCACGCGCGAAAATGATGTGGCGCATCTGACGGCGTCCGCGTGGGTGGTCGATGCAAATCGCACGCGCATTCTCATGGCGTACCACCGCATATACGACACCTGGGCGTGGCTGGGCGGTCATGCGGACGGCGACTTTGACCTGGCACGCGTGGCGCTGCGCGAAGTGGGGGAGGAGTCCGGCCTTGCGCACGCGCGCCTTGCCGTGCCGTCGCCCGTCTCGCTCGAGACGCTGTGCGTGAACGGCCACGTCAAGCGTGGCGCGTACGTGTGCAGCCACCTGCACCTCAACCTAACGTATCTGATCGAGGCCGACCCGGCCGAGCCCATCCGCCCGAAGCCAGACGAGAACAAGGCGGTTCGCTGGTTCGAGAAGGACGAGGTCCTCGCAAACGTGGCCGAGCCGTGGATGGAGCGTTGGGTGTACCCCAAGCTGCTGCGGCTTATGTAAGCTGCACCGCATCCGATACCGGATGCGGTGCAGTCGATGCAACGATGTGCGCAGGTCTTTTGGGTCTGGTTAGCGGTCGTCGGCTGTGGAGGAAGCTTTTCTGAGTCTCGCTTGCTTCTTCCAAGGAGTCGTGCACGTCGTGCGGGCTAAACCCGCAGCGAACTCGGAGCCGCCCGGGTCCTATCCCTCCAGCTCGCCCTCAAGCTGGTCCTGAATCGCCAGGTACGCGCCGCTCACGTCGTCGAACACGGACTCGTCCAGCTCCAGCAGGTCAAAGCCGCCGGCGCCCGTCTCGCGGTACCCATAGATGTACACGTCGTCGCTTTCTTCGGGCCCCAGCGCGATATATTCGCCGCCGTCGTGCTCGAAGATGCCGATGACCTCGCACTCCTCCGAGGTCCCGTCGTCGTAGTCAAGCGTGATGAAGTAGTCGTCACCCAGCTCGACGTCCACGTCGCTCGAAGTCTCGTCTGCCATAGAAGCCTCCCTCGCACTCGTCCACGTGATGTCTCAATCTTAGGCGCTCAATCTTGTGCGTATCTGCGCAAACGCACGCCGTCTCGCACGAGGTGCCCATTGGCTGGCAAGCGGCTTGGCCCCGGCATCATGGTGTGCAAGCGTCCTGGCTACAGCTCCAGCCACTGCCTTACGTCGTAGCCCCCATCCTTGAACGCGGAGCACAGCATGTCCACGCGCGTAGGCTGCACGCGAATGACCATCATCGTGAACGGCAGAGCGCAAAGCCGATCCGTGGGGATGCCCTTGTGCTCGCATGCGGCAAGGTAGTCCGGCCCAAACGGCTCAAGCACCTCCGCGGTCCCCGTCACCTGCATGCCCGCAAGGTGGCCAAACGTGGGATCCGGGTCGAAGATCGCAAGGCACACGCGCTTGTTAGTGGCGAGTGCGCGGAACTTGAGCCCACCTTCAGAGAACATCCAGAACGCGCCGTCGAACCACTCGTACTCGATGGGGGTGTTGCGCACGAGCGACCCGTCGGAGCTGGCGCACGCAAGCGCGCACACCCTGTGGTTCTCAACAAACTTCTCCATTGCGTCTTGAAGCTCTTCCTCCGGCATGCGGGCCGCGTCCTTCTCCCGTGCCTGCCAGTGTGCCGCTGCCTCGTCGTAGTTGACCATGCGTCCTCCGATCCTCGTGCCCGTTCGACACCCACACTTTAGTTTGTTATGCGGACACCTTTGCCCTAAACCAAAAACAAACCCGCATGCGACATGCGTGTCGTGTTGCTTTGCGAGGCTTCCGCCTACAATTTCGGCAGAAGGAGGTCGGGATGGAAAGACAAACGCAAGAAGGCCGGTGCCACCCGCGTGGCGAGTCCGCCCCTGAGGTGCGGGGCGTGGAGCAGGCCCAGGCGGTGGACCTGCGGCGCATGGGCGCATTTCTGCGTCAGCTGCGCTGCGAGCAGGACGTGACGCAAGAGGCGCTGGCAGATCGGCTTGGCGTGTCCGCGCGTACGGTGTCGCGCTGGGAGAAAGGCACGACCATGCCGGACCTTGTCATGGTGGTTGAGCTGGCAAAGGCCTTTGGGGTGAGCATCCCGGAGCTTATTGGCGGAGGCAGAAAGGAGCCCGCGATGGATGCGGCGACGGAGGAGACGGCGCGCACGATGGCGACGTACGGGGAGCACGAGCTTCGCGCGCGCCGCAGGAAGACGGTGGCCGCCATGCTGGCGGCGTTTGGGGCGCTCGTGGTCATGAGCGCGCTCGCGGTGTTTCCGCGCGACAGCAGCTGGGGCTCCGTCTACGCGACGGCCGGCGCCATCGTGGTGGTCGCCGCGGCGTGGGCGCTGCTTGCGGATGTATGCGCGACCCGTGCGCGTCGCGTGGCCGCGACGACCGCGCTTGCAGTTGCCTTTGCAGCCATGTTCCTGCTGAGCGACTACGTGGGCGTGACGCAGTTTAACCAGCCGCCCCGCTTCTGCTACCAGAAGGAATACATGGCCGATTCCGCGGGACACGAGCGCATGGTGTGGCGAACCCCGCTCTACAGCGTCGTGAGCGACGACCCGTCTAACCAGTCCGCGCCGCTCAGGATCCAGGCAAGCTAGCGGGCGCGCTGGCGCCGGGCGAGAAGGACGCCGCACGGACCCGAGGGCGGCACTTCTCGCCCAGCACTGTGCCGCCCCGGACGCCCCGCGCCTACACGCGCATGAGAGGCAGCGTGGAGCCGCCGTGCGGCATGATGAGCGCGCGCGGCTCGCGGCCCAGTCGACGGCGCTGGGACTCCATGGCCGCATCAACGGCATCCTGCACGTGGGCAAACGGCGTCATGAAGCAGTCGCGCACCTGGTCGGGCTCCATGTCCGACACCAGGTACACGTCGCAGCGCAGCTCTATCTGCGCTATGGCCGCTGCCTTGTGGCCGCCCAGGCGGAAGTCGCGTTGCAGGTGGTCCACCACATCCCGCGGCGTGCGCGCCTCGTGCATCCACTTCGCAAACGTGTCCTGGCCCAGTCCCTCCGCGCACGAGCCCACCAGCACTATGACGCCGCCGTCTTTCACGGGGTGCTTCGCGTTGTCGAGCGCCTTCTGCAGCTGGTACAGGTTAAGGTCCTTCGGCGCGCCGCCCTGGCTCACCACCACGACGTCCGCGTACTCGTGGAGCTCGCAGCCGTAGAGCGCGTCCAGCTTGCGGCACGCGTCGCGCTGCGCGGCCACAAAGTCGCCCGCGGCGCTGTACACCACGTTCTTCTCCTCGTCGAGGACCACGTTCACGATGAAGTCGAGGCCCACCATGGCGCAGGCTTCCTCCAGGTCGAGGCGGACGGGGCTCTCCATGTTGCCGGAGCGCGCGGCCGGGTCCACCATGAGCGAGTGGTTTGCCTGGATCGCGGCGAATGTGGAGCAACCGGGCATGATGGCCTTGGCGCCGCCGGAGTAGCCCGCGAAGTAGTGGTACTCCACGTTGCCGAGCGCGACGCGGACGTCCGCCTCCGCGACCTCCGCAAGCACGTCCACCGGGGTGCCGTGCGAGGTCGTCCCAAAGTGCCTGAGCCCGCGCGAGTCCCCGTTCAGCACGCGCAGGCGCCCGTAGTACGGGCCCATGATGGCACGGAGCTCGTCTTCCGTCTGCGGGCGATGGCTACCCAGCGCGATGGCCAGAAGCACGTCCTCGTCGCGCACGCCGGCGGCATGGAGCTCGTCCATCACGGGCGGCAGCACCGTCGCCGTGGGAAGCGGCCGCGTCACGTCGCTCGTTATCACGCACACGGTCTGGCCAGGGCACACCAGCTCGCGCAGACGCGGCGTGCCCATGGGCGCCGCAAGCGAGGCGCGCACGACCTTCTCGCCCGTGGGGCCGCTCGCCACGGGGTTCGCGTGCATGACCTCTATAACGTCTTCCTGCGGAAGCTCGAAGCCCTCCGTGCGCGTGCCGATGCCAACCTCGTAGCGCATGCGTTACCTCCACGTTCGCGATGCCGCCGCCGCGGCGCGGTTCCTGACGCAACTGTACTACGGCGCGGCTCCGCGAGGCCCGCCCGCGCGCGTGCCGTGACGCATGCGTAATCTTGGCAGAGTTTGGGAGAAACGCGGGCAATCGGGTACCATAGCAACGTTACAAGCTAAAACGAGGAGAGACCCCTTGGGCACCAAGCGCGAGAACTTCAAGATATCCGTCAAGAACCAGGTCGGTCGCGACGCCGCGATCGCGCAGGCTCAGGGCACTAACGCACCGGAGGGAACCTCTGACAACCCCTCCCACCGCATATTTACCATCGCGAACGTGATCACGATGTGCCGCTTTGTCCTTACGGGCGTGTTTCTGTACATGTTCGTGAACGACCTCAATCGCTACCTGGCGCTCACGTTCTACGTGATAGCGGCCGTGACTGACTTTTTGGACGGCCAGGTGGCGCGCCGCACGCAGACGGTCAGCTGGCTCGGAAAGATCATGGACCCCGTGATGGACCGCGTGCTGCTGTTTACAGGCGTGCTCGGCCTCATGCTCAGGGGGGAGCTCCCGGTGTGGATGGCCGTGTTCGTGATTGGCCGCGATGCGTACCTGTTTGCGGGATCGATGATCCTGCAGAAGTACCAGCGCCGCCCGGTGGACGTGATCTACGTGGGCAAGTTCGCAACCGCGTTCCTCATGACGGGCTTCAGCTTTCTGCTGCTAGGGCTGCCCAAGGTCAACGGCCTTGGCCTGGTGGATGTGGGCTGGCTTCCCGGTCTGGGCCACGCGCGCGCCGCCCTTGGCATTTTCTTCGTGTACGCGGGGCTCCTGTGCTCGCTTGTGACGGCCCTCGTGTACACCAAGCGCGGCTTTGCCATCAAGCGCCGCGCGCTCGAGCTTGGCCACCGCACGGACGAGACCCCGGAGGGCGAGCCCACGCCCGCCTCCGCCGTCGCCGCGGAGGCGGCTGCAACCGGTGCAGCCGCAAAGGAGGCCGCGGTGCGCGAGGCTGCGGCCGAGCGCAGTGCGGAGCGCAGCGCCAAGAAGAAGGGCAGCCGTGCCACGGAGGCGAACTAGCAGGATGAGAAGAGCGATTTTCCTTGTGGCGACCGTGCTATTGGCCGCCCTGTTTGCATGGCCCGCAGCGCCGGCTTTGGCCGAGGAGGCAAAGCCGCAGGTGACTGAGGCCAAGAGCTACGAGATCATCGACCAGGACGGCAACGTGCTCGCAAGCCACGACGCCACGGAGCACATGGCACCCGCCTCGATCACCAAAATCATGACGGCCATGGTCGCGCTGGACTCCGGCGTGGACCTGGACAAGACGTGCACCATCCAGGACATGACGTACCAGGACGGCGCCCAGCTCGCCGGCTACAAGGCGGGCGATGCGCCCACGCTGCGCGAGCTCATGATGGCCATGCTCGTGTACTCCGCAAACGACGCCGCCGCAAACATCGCCGTCGCGGTGTCGGGCAGCGTCGACAAGTTCGCGGAGCTCATGAACAAGAAGGCCCAGGAAATCGGGATGACGAACACGCAGTTCAAGAACCCGCACGGCCTGGAGGAGGACGGGCACTACTCCTGTGCGCACGACCTCGCACTCATGGGCCGCTACGCACTGCAGAACTACCCGCTGATCGCGGCCGCCGTCACCACGCGATCCGTAACGGTGACGGCCGGAGGCCAGCAGAAGACGCTCGCATCCACGGACGACCTCATGGGAAGCTACGCCGGCCTGTGTGGCATCAAGACCGGCGCGGTCGAGTCCGGAACTACGTTTTTGGGATCGAGCCGCCGCTGGGGCGTCCAGCTCTTCTCGGCCGTGCTCGGCTGCTCCACGCACGAGGGGCGCTTCACGGACACTGCCATCCTGATGGACTGGGCGTACGACACCTACCTGGGGCGCATCAGCCTGGCGCGCAAGGCGTGGCCCGTGCGCGTGGTTTCTGACGCGGACTGCTTCTGGGCAAAGCGCGTTGTCACGGCGCAGTGGAACGCCGCCGGACGCGTCTATCGCGGCCAGGACGTGACGTGGCATACCACGATGCTGCCCTCGGGCACGATGCTTGGCGCGCAGCAGCCGTTTGGCCGCTCCTCGTGGACGCAGCAGGGCCGACCTGTCGCGCGCGAAGTGTATAGTGCCAGCCGCTGGCTACACCGAGTATCATCCTATAACGTATTTGTGCTGCCGCTGTTCTACGACGTGGCAAGTCTCGTCTCGTAGGGGGTCTCATGGCCGAGAAGGACAAGTTGCCGGGGGTCGTGGGACCCCTGTACGAAGAGCACCTGTTGCTTGGCGCGACGTTCGAGCGCACGGAGCTGGGGGCGCTCAGGACCGTGGCGTACGGCGCGTCCGCGCCCGTTGCGGAGTCGCTTGAGGACGGCACGCTCTTGGCTGACGCCACCGGCATGCGAATGCTCCTGGCCTCGGGCGATCCCGTGGCGGCGTTTGGCGAGGCCGCGTTCGCGGCGGAGCCACTTGCCGTGGGGCACGCGGGCTTCTCGCCCGTGTTCCTGGGCGACGGGGCTGTCGCGTCCATCCCGCTGGCGGCACGCACGGGAGACCACGAGCTGCTCGCGTTCGACGCGAGCCCGCGTGCGGGGGTGCTTTCTGCGTGGCTCACGTTTGTGGCGTCCATCGAGCAGAACGGCTTCCGTCCTTACGAGGGGCTCGAGGTCCAGGACGTGAGCCGCGACCTTGTGCCACTGGTCCTGTGGGGAAACGACGCCCCGCGCGTGCTGGGAGACTACGTGGACGGTGACTCCTCGCTGCCGCGGGCGGACCACGTGGCGAACCTCATGCTGGACGGTCACATCCCCGTGGTGGCATGCGCGGTTTCTCTTGGCGGGGCGCCGCTCTACGTGCTGCTTGTTCCGCCAAGCTTCGCGCGCGTGCTGTGGCGCAGCCTCTTGAGCTTTACGGGCGTGCGTCCGACGGGCCTTGCGGAGCTGTGTGATGCGGCGAGCGCCAGCGCGCCGTGGCTCGACGCGCTGCAGAAGCCGGACCGCGTGCGACTTGACCGTGCCGACCTGCTGGAATGGGGCCTCATCAGACCGTCGGCCGACTTCATAGGAGGGCGAGCCCTGTAGCGCGTGATTGGGACGGCCCCGCTCTGGATATAATTCCTAACATCAAACACGAGGGGGCACGCCATGCACTACGACTTTCAGACTCTGCCACAGCGCCGCGGCACGGGATCGGCAAAGTGGGAGCAAATGTATCGCGACCAGCCCAACCTGGGGCCGGACATCGTTCCGCTTTCCGTTGCGGACATGGAGTTCGAAAACCCGCCGGAGGTAAAGCAGGCGCTACGCGAGTGGCTGGACGGCGCCGTCATGGGCTACACGGACCCTACGGACGAGTTCTTCTCTGCGTGCCTTGGCTGGCAGGAGCGCCGCCACGGCTGGACGCCCAAGCGCGAGTGGGTGGTGACGTCACCGGGCGTGGTGCCCGCGATCTTCAACGCGGTGCCCACGCTCACGAGCCCCGGCGACGGCGTCATCGTGCAGCCGCCGGTGTATTACCCGTTCTTCATGGCAGTCGAGGCAAGCGGGCGGCACATCGTGCGCAACCCGCTTGCCGTGGACCGCACGGGCGGCGCGCCCCGCTACCGCATGGACTTCGACGACCTGGAGCGCAAGGCCTCAAACCCCGCGAACACCATGCTGGTGCTCTGCAGCCCTCACAACCCCGTAGGCCGCGTTTGGACGCGACGCGAGCTCGAGCGCGTGCTTGACATCTGCGCGCGCCACGACGTGACCATCGTCGCGGACGAGATTCACGACGACATCATCATGCCCGGCGTCAGGCACACGGCCATCATGTCCGTCGCACGCCCGGCAGACTGGCCGCACCTTGTGGTGTGCACCGCGCCGAGCAAGACGTTCAACATCGCCGGCTGCCAGGCGTCCGTGAACTACGTGCCAGACGCGGACGTTCGCGAGCGCTTCGTGCGCGGTTTTAAGGACGTTGCGTCTACGGAGCTCAACTGCTTTGCATATCCTGCGACCATTGCCGCATACACCCGTTGCGACGCATGGCTGGAGCAGCTGCTGGGCGTCATCTGGTCCAACTACCAGATGCTTCGCGACTTCATGCACGAACGCATGTCCGAGGTGGAGGTGTACCCGCTGGAGGGCACGTACCTCGCGTGGGCAGACTTTGGCGCATGGGGGCTCAGCCCACAGGGGCTCGAGCGCTTCATGCACGAGGACGCCCAGCTCTACCTGGACGAGGGTCACGTTTTTGGCAGCGAGGGCGACGGTTTCGAGCGCTTTAACCTCGCATGTCCCGATCACGTGCTGCACTCTGCGCTGGAGCGCCTGTACGCCGCGGCGAGAAACGCTGGCCTCTTGGGTCCAAACGGAGGGAGCCAAAAGTGAAGTATGCAATAAACGCACCTACCGCGCCGGAGTCCATCGGCCCATACTCCCAAGGCACGACTGCCGGCAGGCTCGTGTTCGCATCCGGACAGCTGCCCATCGACCCAAACAACTGCGACCGCCTGATAGCGGGAGACGCCGCGGTCCAGACCGAACGCGTCATCCAGATAGTCCAGGCACTTCTCGCCGAGGCGGACTGCACCCTGTCAGACGTTGCCCAGACGACGCTCTACCTGGCGAACCTGGACGACCTCGACACCGTGAACCACGTGTACGAGCGCTACTTCGTGGCGCCTGCCCCTGCCCGCACCGTCGTGGAGGTATCGCGCCTGCCCATGGGAGCGCTCGTCGAGATGGACTGCGTCGCGTGTCGCTAAAGCGCTATCATGGTACGGAAACCTAACAAGAGGGGAGATAGGCACATGCAGCCTACCAAGAACAATGACGCGGGAGCCACCAAGATCTTCCGCATGCCCGCTACGGACGCCACCTCTCCGGACCTCATGGCCGCGGCGACCCCCAGTCACCCCACCCTCACCATCGTGAAGGGGCCGCAGATGGGATCGACGTTCGAGCTGGCAGATAGCATCGTCACCATCGGGCGCGACCCCAGTAACACCGTGTTCCTGAACGACATGACGGTCTCTCGTCGCCATGCGCGCCTTGACCTTTCCGGCCTGGAGAGCGGCCTTGCCACCATCGAGGACCTCGGCTCGCTCAACGGCACATGGGTCGACGGCGCCATCGTCAACCGCGCGCTGCTCAAGGATGGCTCGACCATCCAGGTAGGCACCTTCCGCATGATCTTCCACACCAACCGGAAGAACGTGAGGATCGAGACTGGAAACTAAGCCATGCCCGATGCCGGATACCTCACAATCGGCAAGGTAGTCAAGCGGCTGCAGGGCCAATACCCGGACCTATCCATATCAAAGGTCAGGTACCTCGAGGACGAGGGGTTGCTCAACCCGTCTCGCACGCCCTCGGGATACCGCCTGTACTCGCAGAAAGACGTCCACAGGCTCGAGACCATCCTCTACCTGCAGAAGAACCGCTTCATGCCGCTCTCCGTCATAAAGCAGCAGCTCGACGGGGGAGAAGGGCATGTGAACCTTGCACAGACGCCGTATCCCAACGTAGGGGAGGACGACGAGGAGGTTCTTCAGAAGTTCCACCCCATCGACCGCATGCCGGAGCTTCTGGGCGTGCCCGTGAGCTTTGTGCGCCAGCTGTCCGAGGCCGGCGTCATCCAGCTTCGCGAGTCGCCGCACGGCCGCTCGCTCGTGGATGGCAAGGACTTCCAGCTCATCAGGACCTGCGGAGAGCTTCGGCACTTTGGCATCGGCCCGAAGAACCTCCGCCAGTATGTCACGGCAGCCAACCGCGAGAGCGCCATGTTCGAGCAGGCGCTCGTCGTGTTCGCCAAGAAGGGCGGCGGGGTCGAGATGGAGCGCACGGAGGAGAACCGCCAGCAGTTTGGCCAGGCCCTCTCCGAGATGCTCGCGCTCACGGGGCAGGTACGCGATACCCTCATCCGCAGGCAGATCTCGAAGACCTTCAGCGAGATGGAAGAGTAGAATTACGTACTTGGCAGTGCGAAACAAGTGAAAGGAACACCCGTGGCAGAGAGCGACTACGCAGGCCTGATTGTGGACATTCCCGACTACCCCGAGCCTGGCGTCATCTTCAAGGACATCACGCCCCTCATGGCGGACCCCAAGGGCTTCGCGGCGGCCATCGACGACCTCGCGGACCACTTCAAGGGCGAAGGCATCACCAAGGTCGTGGGTGCGGAGGCACGCGGCTTCCTCGTGGGCGCTCCCGTCGCGTATCGCCTGGGCGCCGGCTTCGTCCCCGCGCGCAAGCCGGGCAAGCTGCCCCGCGAGGTTTACTCGCAGACGTATTCCCTCGAGTACGGCACGGACGAGCTCCAGATCCACAAGGACGCGCTCTCCGCGGACGACAAGGTGCTCATCATCGACGACCTCGTTGCCACCGGCGGCACCGCCGTCGCCACGGCCAAGCTCGTGGAGCAGGCCGGTGCGGAGGTCAAGGGCTTCGGCTTCATCCTCGAGCTCTGCTACCTCGACCCGCGCAAGGAGATCGGCGCTGCCTACGACCAGGACGTCTTCACGCTCATCAAGGTTAGGTAGTCGTAGGGCAACGTGACAACAGGCAAGTAGCTTGATCGGGCACCTGTCGGCTTCCGCTGGCAGGTGCCTCTCATTGGACGCGGAATGGACTGACGCATGGCAAGACGCAAGGACATCGTGAGCAGGCACTTCTCGCGGCGCTTCCAGGTATACATGATCGGCGAGGGCCTCTTCGTGGGCGTCGCGGCGGGCGCGGTCGTCTCGCTCTACCGCCTGGCGCTCTCGCACGCCGAGACCCTCCTGCGCGCCATCGCGACCGCAATCCAGTCCAACTGGACGTTCCTGCCCCTGTGGTTCGCGTTTCTCGTCGTCATCTGCGGCGTCGTTTGCCGTCTCATGGTATGGGAGCCCTACACGCAGGGCTCCGGCATCCCGCAGATCGACGCCGAGGTGATCGGCCGCCTCGACATGCCGTGGTGGCGCGTGCTTTCCGCCAAGTTCGTCGAGGGCACGCTCTGCGCGCTGGGTGGCCTCTCGCTCGGGCGAGAAGGACCAAGCGTCCAGCTCGGCGGCATGGCCGGCAAGGCGGTCTCTAAGCTGATGGGGCGCGAAAGGGGAGAGGAGCGCCTGCTTACCACCTGTGGAGCGGCGGCCGGCATGTCCGCGGCGTTCAACGCGCCGCTCACGGGCGTACTCTTCGCAATCGAGGAGATCCACAAGGAGTTCAACGCGCCGCTCATCGTTTCCGTCATGGCAGCTGCCATCAGCTCCGACTTCGTGGTGTCCCAGGTTCTGGGCGTGAAGCCCGTGCTGCAGTTCGTGTTCGCGGCAGACCTGCCTCACCACAGCTACTTGTTCGTCATTGCGCTCGGCATCTTTTGCGGCATCGCCGGCGCCGCGCACAACCGCGGCATGTTCTGGATGACGGAACAGTTCGACAAAATCAGGCATCATGCGCCGTACATGCGCCTCATCGTCCCATTTCTCGCTTCCGGCGTCCTCATATTCCTCGCGCCGGACCTTGCCTGCGGCGGAGACGCCATCGTGGAGCGACTCGCGACACAGCAGTCGCTCGCCATCGGCACGATCGCACTTCTCCTTTTGGGCAAGTACATCTTCACGACGCTCTGCTTTGGCTCTGGCGCGCCCGGCGGCACGCTGTTCCCTCTCTGCGTCATGGGAGCGCTCCTTGGCTGCCTGTTTGGCAGGCTTGCCGTCGCCTATCTGGGGCTTCCGTCCGTCTTCGTCACAAACTTCATCGTCCTGGGAATCGGTGGCCTGTTCGCGTCCGTCGTGAGGGCGCCCGTGACGGCCGTCGTGCTTGCGTTCGAGCTCACCGGAAGCATGGACGCGCTGCTATCCGTCTCCATCGTGTCCATCCTTTCGTACGTTACCGCCAACCTCCTGCAAGTTGATGCGTTCTACGAGCACCTGCTGGGTCGCCTTCTGGGCAACATGGGCCGCAAGGATTCCGACCGCCTGGATGGCAGCGGCGAGAAGTGCCTGCAGAACTTTGTCGTAGGGGCTGGTTCGGAATGTGAGGGCAAGCTCATCCGCGAAATACAGTGGCCAAAGTCCGTACGTGTGGTGCTGATTGACCGTGCCGGCGAGGAGGTCGTTCCCACGGGCAGCGTCAAGCTTCAAGCACTTGACAACTTGCTGCTGATTCTGGACGCTAACAAGCAGGACGAGGTGCGTGAGCGTTTGTGGCAGATGTTTGGCAGCTCGCTGACGTCCAATTGGAGACCGAAGTCATCACGCCTACGCCGCAAGATCCGCAAGGTTAGAGCCGAGCACGGCTCGAAGTAGGGGGAGCGGGTCAGCTTCGTAGCGTCGTCTGAACTTGACTGAGAAACTCTCTTACTTTACATAAGATATATTATCACGGTTTTAAGTCAACTTTGACCGTACGACTGTCTTACTAGTTCATGGACTGTGCTGCGACTACCGGATCCTCTCTCGACTGATACGACTATTGCCAGAACCACACGTAATCGAAAATGGCACCTGAGTCTTCCGCATGCTCCCAAGTTGGTCCATCGGGTCGCAGCCTAGTGCCCAACAATTATCACGACAACGCCTTCCCATACGCAGGAGTAATCACGTCATCCGGACATGTTGCACGTCCCAATACTATCAACACACCCGATGGTACATGAAGGTACGCGGCCGGGCGTACTTGGTGGTTGCCAATCCGTAATTGCAGTCCGTCCGCAACGTAACCCGCCGCAGTCACTACCATTTACGCCCCTGCGCTACGTAGGGTGCGTGGCCAGTCAAGCTCCATACCCGACAGGCTCCATACCCGACAGGTTGCAGGAGCCACTGCAACCCTCAACCATGTCTTCTAGGGAGCTGGAAGGTAGCTTGAACGTTACATAATATACTTGAGGGTTTTCCAGAACTCTCAGGTTAAAAGTCAACAAGCAGCAAAAACGCCGCCCTTGATACAAGGGCGGCGTATCAGTACGCGTATTTCAACAAACTAGCCCTCAACCGGCTGCCCAAGGAATCCCGCGACGCTTGTGGCTGCAATGGCGCCGTCAGAGGCCGCCGTGACAATCTGCCTGAGTGCCTTCTGACGTATGTCGCCGGCCGCATAGAGTCCTGGCGTGGCGGTTGCCATGTGGTCATCCGTTATGACGTAGCCGCTCGAATCCCTTTCGACGAGGTCGCGCACGAGCTCGCTAGCGGGAACGCGTCCCACAAACACGAAGACCCCAAACGAGCCCTTATCGAAGTCCTGCGTAGTCTTCTCACCCGTAACAGTATCCTCAAACGTGATCGACTCAAGGAGGCCGTCTCCAGAGACGGAAACCACTTTCGAGTTGAACATGACGTCTATCTTGTCGCTCTTCTCGACCTGGCTTTGCACGGCCGCCTGAGCCCTCATGTGGTCCTTGCGCACGACCATGGTTACCTTATCCGCAAACTTGGTGAGGAAGAGCGCCTCCTCTGCCGCGGAGTTGCCCCCTCCGACAACGAAGACCCGCTTGCCGCGATAGAACATGCCGTCGCATGTGGCGCAGTAGGACACTCCCCTTCCGCCAAACTCCTTCTCGCCGGCAAATCCCGCATGCCGCGGCGTAGCACCACCAGACACGATCACTGCCTTGGCAACGTACTCGTGCTCCGAGGTCGTGACGACAAAGACGTCCCCGTTCTTCTCGACGCTTCTGACAACTTCCATCTGAATGGTTCCGCCAAGGTCTTTGACCTGGGTCTGCATTGCCTCGACGAGACTGTAGCCATCGGTGTGAGGAACGCCTGGATAGTTGTCGACTTCGCTCGTGAGGATTACCTGTCCTCCGACCGCCTCCTGCTCCAGGACGACGTTGTCGAGAAGAGCTCTCTGAGCGTAGATGGCGGCAGATAGACCGGCTGGCCCTCCGCCGATAATGACAAGGTCCTTCTTGATCTGATCCATGTCGGGTCCCTTCTTCGGAGTCTGTTCTAGTGGCAGTATACCCGACTATTTTAAATAGCGCACAATATAATCGGCCACATACAAAATGCATGCGGCCGATTGCGGACTTGGAAGCTTTTCTCGTCTTCCTACTTCTGGCTATCCACAGCCTCGTTCTTTGGCTTTGCGGGCGGAAGAATCAGGTTCATGATGATTCCCACGAGCGTGGACGTGGCCATTCCGGGAAGGGTGTAGGACCCAATGGGAATGGAGATGCCGGAGGTCTCCATACCGACGCCAAGGATGATGACGACGGACGCAATCATGAGGTTGCGGTTCTCGTCGAAGTCGACATGATTGGTCACAAGCATCCTAAGACCGTTCGACGCGATGAGGCCGAACAGAAGGAGGCTCACGCCGCCCATGACGGGGACGGGGATGGAGTTGATGAACGCAGCGAGCTTGGGGCAAAAGCCGCCTACCAGCAGCGCAAAGCCAGCCGCATACCAAAAGACCTGCGTAGAGTAGACGCGGGTGACGCTCATGACGCCGATGTTCTCGGCATACGTCGTGGTGGGAGGGCCTCCAAGGAAGCCAGAGATGAGCGTGGACAGGCCGTCGCCTGCAAGCGAGCGAGGAAGCATCTCTCGGTAGTCCTTGCCAACGATTTCACCGACGGCAAGGAGGTGTCCGATGTGCTCGATAACTACCACGATAGCGACAGGGGCGATGAGGGCCACGGCACCCGGATCGAAGTGCGGCGCCTGAATGGGCGGAAGGCCGATCCAGGGGGCGGAGACGACCTTCGAGAAGTCGACGAGCCCGAAGAAGCTGGAAACGATGTAGCCGACGATGATGGCAAGGAGGATCGGCAGCGTTCCGATGAGGCCTCCCATGCTGGAGAAGACCACCGCCGCGACAAGCGTGATTGCAGCGACTATCGCACCGCTTGCCACGAACGAATCCGTTGACGAGTTAAGTGCCATCTTCGCTGCGGTCGCAGAAAGGCCGACTCCAATGACGACCATGACCGAGGCGACAAGTACGGGCGGAAGGAGCCTGTCGAGCCACCCGGTACCGACGAGCTTGATGATCCCTGCGGTAGCAAGGAACACGAGGCCGGCCACCACGACGCCCGAGAGTGCCGTGTGTATGCTTCCCGTCGCCGCGGTCGCCGCGAGGATAGGGCTGATGAAGGCAAACGAGCTACCGAGGTAGCTTGGAATCTTGTTACGCGTGACGAGCAGGTAGCAGATCGTTCCGATACCGGAGCACATGATGGCGACGTTCGGGTTGAGACCCGTGAGGACGGGCACCAAGACGGTGGAACCGAACATGCTCATCATATGCTGGATGCCAAGAGGTATGGCACGTCCAACAGACACGCGGTCGTCGACGCCTATGATTTCTCTTTCGTGGTGAGCCATGCACTCCCCTTTCTATACTTGCAAAAAAAGGGCCCGGCGGCGCCGGGCCCTCGTGAGCCGAGACTAGGACATCAGGAAATAGATGATGAACGCCACAATGGCGACCCACATCAACGGCTTGATCTCCTTGGCCTTGCCAGTGACAATGGCGGTGAGGCCATAGGCGATGAAGCCAAGGCCGATGCCGGAGGAGATTGAGTAGGTCATTGCGATTCCAGCGGTGGTGAGGAATGCGGGGAAGCCCTGCAGGAGGTCGGTCCAGTCGATCTCGTGGACCTCAGTCATCATGAGGAAACCGACGTAGACAAGTGCGCCGCAGGTTGCAGCGGAGCTGACAACGGAAATCAGGGGCGCGAAGAAAGCGGCGAGGATGAACAGGACGCCAGTGGTGACGGAGGTGAGGCCAGTGCGGCCACCATCAGCGGCGCCAGAGGCGGACTCGACGAAGGTGGTGATGGAGGACACACCCATTGCGCCACCCACGGCAGCCGCCGCAGAGTCGACGATGAGGATCTCCTTGATGTTCTCGACGTTGCCGTCCTCGGTGAGGAACTCGCCGTTCTTAGCAACGGCCATTGCAGTTCCCATGGTGTCGAAGAAGTCAGACATCATGAGCGAGAACGCAAAAACAAGGGCCGTCGGGTTCGCAAATACCTTGATCAGCCCCATGGTTCCGTTCTTGTCAGACATGAAAGGAGCACCGACCGTAGAGAAGTCCAGTGCGTCGACGATGCCCTTGGGAGCGGCAGTCACACCAAGGGGGATTCCTACGAGAACGGCAACGATGATGCCGAAGAGGATTCCACCATTAACGTTAAGAGCAGCAAAGATGAGCGTTGCGACGATGGATACGATGCCAACAATGAACGCGGGGTCGTATACGTTGCCGAGGGTAACGACGGTGCCCTTTCCAGCAACGACGATGCCTGCGTTCACGAGGCCGATCATTGCGATGAAAAGACCGAGGCCAACGGAGATTGCGTGTCGAAGGCTGACAGGAATCGCGTCCATGATCTTCTCGCGAAGCCCACAAAGAACGAGGATGAGGATGGCCATGCCCTCGACGAATACGATGCCCATGGCCTCATGCCAATCGCCACCGCACATTCCAGGGGTGACTGCGGCAATCATCGCGTTGACGCCAAGGCCAGAGGCGCAGGCGAGCGGACGATTTGCGGCGAGACCCATGATGATGGTCATGATGCCGGCGCCAACGCAGGTGGCAGTGACCAGCGCACTGGTCAGAGGCTTACCGTCAGCGCCCAGCACGGCGCCGCTTAGCACTGCGGGGTTTACCGCAATGATGTAGGCCATGGCGAGGAACGTCGTGAGACCAGCGCGTAGCTCATCGCTGATCGACGAACCCCTTTCCCCAATATGAAAGAACTTGTCCATGGAACTCCCCCTCTTGGTACAGACAAACAGATACTCAGGTCGAAAGACCTATCCAAAAGGCGTCTAAACGCCACTTGAACCGAAACCGCCAGATCCCCTATCAGTCTCGTCCAGTTCTTTAACCTCGACGAGATTGACAACGGGCACCTCTTGTATCACGAGCTGGGCAATTCTATCGCCCCTCTTGATGCGGATAGGATTGTGCGGATCAAGGTTGATGGCCACAATCTTCAGCTCGCCACGATAGTGTGAATCGATGAGTCCGGGCGTATTGGGGAAAGAGAGACCCTGCCTTAGTGCAAGCCCGCTGCGCGGCTGCACAAACCCCGCGTATCCCTCCGGAATTGCGATGGCAAGACCCGTGGGGATTAACCTTCGCTCAAAGGGTTCGATAACCAGGTCCGCATTCGACCTCAGATCAAGACCTGCATCCCCCGGATATGCGTATCTGGGCAGCTCGACATCATTGTCAAGCCTCTGTATGTTCAGATTGATTTGCCTGCTATTCATCCGCAAGACTCCTAAGCTCCTCGTTGAACTCGTCAACGTCTTTGAAGTCCCTGTACACAGATGCAAATCTGACGTAGGCCACCTTGTCAATTGCAACGAGCCTCTGCAGAACGAGCTTACCAATCTCCTGCGATTCAACCTCAGTCATACCATGGTCTCTGAGGTATGACTCGATATCGTCAATCAGTGCATTGAGACGTTCCAAAGGCACGTCGCGTTTGACCGTCGCGGCGACGAGGCCTCGCATGATCTTTTGTCTATCGAAGGTTTCTTTGGAACCATCCTTTTTTATGACAAGAAGCGGCATTTCTTCCCGTCGCTCATAGGTAGTGAAACGAGTGCCACACTTCACGCACTCACGCCTACGTCTAATCGCGTCATTACTTTCAGAAGGCCTAGAGTCAACGACTTTTGACTCGGTGCAGCCACATTTGGGACAGCGCAAAATACCTCCCTTACAGTTTTACAGTAGGAAGATTAACACAATTCCCACAATCAAAACCGCTCAGGAGGAAATTGAATCATTTCACGAAATATTAGTAGTAAAAGAGAGAAACTTACGCTTGATAGTTTGGCAAAACAATCTCAGTGCCGGGTACCAGTCCGTTAACGCCGACATCATTCTTGCTCTGAATCCAGTCTGCAATCTCTTTAGTCGATACGCCCTTAACTTTGCACATCTCTGCATATGACCATATAGACGATCCCTGCTTTGCAGCCACCTTGCTGACCTTAACGTCTTCGAAAGCATGGGAAATTCTCGAGGCTTCCGCCACTTGAATGCCGAAGCTTCCAATTACCACGCTCGCCACTATTGCAAGAGCGAGAACCGCGATTGACACCAGCCCGATCCGGTCGCCTCTCTCGCCTTCTCGTCCGTTGCGAACCCTGCCTTGATTTCGGCTGCTTACACAAGCGGGCTTCGTAACGTTGCCGGAAATAACTACAAAGGTATGGCTTTGCGGGCTAAGTGCGAGCGATCCGTCGGTGGTAAAGCTATAGCTCGTGTACTTGCGCTGAGTTGCGTTGCTCATATTGTCTTCTCTCTCTCGAAGTTGTTGCCACCTGTTTTAATCGAGGCGGTGGACATCAATTCGACTCCGAACATAGGTACGATATTAAGGAGAACATATGTTTGTGTCAATGCAAATCAGAACATCTGTTTGAATTCATTTGGCAAATGAAATATCATTGCATCAGTCGAAGGAGGAGAACATGTCTAAGGACCGACTCAGCAAGCGTCAGCTAGATATCTACAACTTCATCTGCAAATACACTGACGAGCACGGTTTCCCACCCTCGGTGCGTGAAATCGGGAAGGCAGTCGGCCTTGCGTCCCCGTCGACCGTGCACATGCACCTCAAGGTTCTCCAGGAGCGTGGCTACATTAAGCGCGACTCAAAGAAGCCTCGTACGATTGAGGTTGTTGACGGGGAAGGACGTCGTTCCAACTCCGCCATCGGCACTAAGGGAGTTGCGGAGATTAGACAGGATTTGGATTCGAACTCCATCAGTTTGCCCCTGGTTGGTCGGGTTGCCGCGGGCATACCTATACTTGCCGAGCAAAACGTCGAAGAGACACTCACCCTTCCGACAAGCATTGTTGGCGATGCAAGCTCATTCGTTCTCAGGGTGCATGGTCACTCGATGATTAACGCCGGAATCCTCGACGGCGACTACATCGTTGTGAAGGAGCAACACGATGCTCATGACGGTGAGATTGTCGTGGCACTGATTAATGATTCTGCAACGGTCAAGACGTTTTACCGCGAGAAGGACCGCATTCGACTTCAGCCCGAGAATGACTCGATGGAGCCAATCTATGTTCAAAATCCCATAATTCTCGGCAGGGTGACAGGTCTCTTCAGGTCCATCTCGTAAGGATCTTATGCTTTGCAAAGACGCCACAGAGAGTGCCGTTCTTGATCGAGTCCATGCGTTTGATTTGATACGTGGGTTTTCGGTCATATCGATGGTTCTGTTCCACTATTGCTATGACCTTAGGTTTCTCGCGGGTGTCCGCCTGGACTTCTTCGCTCCGCCCTTCGTAGATATATGGAGGGCAAGCATTTCATGGACGTTTGTCTTTGTTGCCGGCTCCATGTACTCCTACTCGCATGACAACCTACGACGAGCGGGCAAATACCTATTCGTAGCTCTCCTCATATTTGTCGCGACGTCAGTCGCGCGCGTGGACATTCCTATCAACTTTGGCATCATCTTCTGTATGGGGGCATGTACTCTTACGACTTATATCCTAGATAGACTGAGGATCCTACCCAAGGGAATATTCGGAGCCGTTGTTCTAGCGCTCCTATTTCTCTCTTCCCTCCACGTTCCTCAGGGGTACCTATCTCTCCTTGGTCAAAGAGTCTTTCTTCCGCGAGGGCTCTATGATTGCGGTTGGCTTTCTTGGGCCGGATTTCCAGGACCGTCCTTCTCTTCTGGTGATTACTATCCCCTTATCCCCTATGCGTTCCTCTATCTCTCCGCAAACTCCCTCACTACGCATGTGAAAAAGTCCGGGTTTCCAGTGTGGTTCTCGAAGCTAAAAGGCGCCCCACTTGAGTGCGTGGGACGCCATGCTCTTCCAATTTACCTGCTCCACCAGCCTGTCCTGCTGCTTCTCTCATTGCCCTTCATGGGTTGATTTACTGCGGCTTCGTGGTCTTCCCTACTCTTCCTCGACCTTATAAGGATTGAGCGTCTCATACATTCTTGCGGACGCTTTGACGGTAGCCAACAGGCCCTTCTGCTCGTATCTCTCGCTGATGACTTGGCATCTCTCGTGAACCATCTTCATGAGTAAGCCCTTCTCGTACGGTATCAAGGCCGTTATCGTCTTATCCCCGCGAGAGGCCTCTTGCGAAACGCGATAGAGCAAGCCCTTTATCCCCGTGCCCTCTTTTGCAGAGATGAACTCGGATTCGGGGTTCGATGCAAGCAGGTGAGCCCTTTCATCTTCGTCAAGCAGGTCCATCTTGTTATATACGACAACCGATGGGATCTCGTCTGCGCCTATCTCCTTCAGAATCGAGTCTACGGCAGCGATTTCCTTGCCAGCATTCCTGTCATTGCAATCTACCACCTTAAGGATGAGGTCAGCCGCCGTGACTTCCGCCAAGGTCGACTTGAAGGATTCCACAAGCATGGTTGGAAGTTTCTGTATGAATCCCACCGTATCTGTAACGGTGATCCTCCTGCCCTCTTCAAGGTCCATGGCGCGTGTAGTAGGGTCCAAAGTTGCGAACAGCTCGTCCTGGACGTAGACTCCGGCGTTCGTGAGTCTGTTAAGAAGAGTTGACTTGCCGGCATTCGTATAGCCAACGAGGGCAACCCGGTAGACGCCAGAGTCCCATCTCGCCTTGCTTCGGACTCCGCGACGCGTTTCGAGCCTGTCAAGCTCTTTCCTTAGCCAGGAGATGCGCTTCCTCACAAGACGCCTGTCGACCTCGAGCTGGCTCTCGCCCTGTCCAAAGCGACTTCCGATTCCTCCGCGGGTCTGTTCGCCCACAAGGTGGCTCCACATGCCCCTGAGGCGCGGGTAGACATACTGCAGCTGCGCAAGCTGAACCTGCAGCCTTCCCTCGTTCGTCTTCGCGTGTTCGCCGAAGATGTCGAGTATCAGCGCAGTCCTGTCTATCACCTTTACGTCGCGGCCGACAATACGCTCAAGGTTCGATTGCTGTGACGGAGTCAACTCGTCATCGAAGATGACGACGTCCGCCTCCAGGTTCCTCACAAGGCTTACGAGCTCCTCGGACTTGCCGCTTCCAATGAACGTCTTCGGTACGGGTGCGTCCAGCCTCTGTACCATCCGGTAGACTACTTCCGCGCCATCTGTCTGAGCCAGCCGCTCAAGCTCGTCCATGGACTCCTCGATCGACCATTCGGAATCGCCCATGTCGACGCCCACCAGAATCGCCCTCTCGGGGACCGGCGCGGTGTAAAGTGGCTTGAACCTTCCCACCTACTCATCTCCATCGCTCTTGAAGCCGTCAATCACAAACTCTGATGCCTCTTCGATCGTCATGGCATCCAAGTCGACCTCTCGCGCCCTGCCGTCGCGGCGTATCCATGAAAGCTGCCTCTTCGCATAACGCCGCGACCTGAGCTTTATCGTCTCCACGCACTCCTCGAGCCCGCAGTTTCCGTCCAGGTACTCGACTACTTCCTTGTACCCTATGGCCTGCGCTGCGGTAGTCGATTCCCGCAGGCCCTGGTCGAGAAGGGCTTTGACCTCTTCCACCAAGCCCGCTGCCATCATCGCGTCCACACGGGCGTCGATGCGTCTGTACAGCTCTTCTCTCCTACGAACCGTTGCGAAGATCGATGCGACGTAATGCGGGGCGTGTCTCTTGAGCCCCTCGTGCTCCTTTGCGTAGGACGTTCCCTCGTCCAGCAACTCGAGCGCACGCTCAACCCTGCGTACGTTGTTGGGGTGTATGAGTTCCGCGCTCCTAGCGTCACGGCTCCTGAGCATCTCCCACAGCGACGCGGCTCCCTGTCGACGAGCCAGTTCCTCGTACTTGCGTCTTGAGTCGCCGCCCTTCGTACCGCGCGGGAAGTCCATCTCGTCGATCACGGCGTCGAGGTAGAGGCCAGTGCCGCCGCACAGCACGGGTACCCTGCCGTTTTGGAGCAACCCGTCCACGCAGGCCCTCGCCTCCCGCTGGAACACCTGGGCGGAATAGTCAAACCTCACGTCCGCAACGTCCACCATGAGCAGCGGAACGCGCCTTGACTCCTTGGGCTCCTTCGCCGTGCCGATGTCCATGCCGCGATACACCTGCATGGAGTCCACCGACACGACCGACGTCCCAAGCCGCAGGGCCACCTCGTCCGCAAGGGAGCTCTTGCCCGAGGCGGTCGGCCCCACGATCGCTATCAGCCTAGGCCTGCCGTCGCTCATTGCGGCTCGCCGACCAGCTTACCCCGCAGGTACCACGTCTTCGCGACGTCTACCTCGACGTCGCACATCTTGCCGACGAAGTCCTCTGCCACCTTGCCCTCGGGCAGGTCGAACAGGACGGTCTGGTTCTTCGGGCTGTGTCCCACGAGCACGGAGCTGTCGCGCTTCGAAGTCCCCTCCACAAGCGACGTGACCTTCGTGTGCAGGTCGACCTGGTTCGCATCGTGCGCTAGGTCCTCAACGAGCCTGGCAAGCCTGTCGAAGCGTTCCTGAATCACCTCGCGCGGAGTGTCATCCTGGATCTTCGCGGCAGGCGTGCCCGGACGCTTGGAATAGATGAACGTATACGCGGATGAGAAGCCTACCTCGCGGACAAGCGTGAGCGTCTGCTCGAAGTCCTCTTCCGTCTCCCCCGGGAACCCGACGATGATGTCGGTGGTAAGCGCGATGCCCGGAACGGCAGCCTTGATCCTCTTCGCAAGGTCGATGTACTGCTCTCGCGTGTAGCTACGGTTCATGGCCTTCAGCACGCGCGACGAGCCGCTCTGGACCGCAAGGTGCAGGTGCGGCATCACGTTGGGCACCTCCGCCATGGCGGTGATGATCTCGGGCGAGAGGTCCTTCGGGTTCGATGACGTAAACCTTATGCGCTCGACACCCGTCTCTCCCACCGCGCGAAGCAGTTCCGCAAAGCGAAGCTCGCCATATAGGTCCTTGCCATACGAGTTGACGTTCTGGCCGAGCAGCGTCACCTCGCGCACGCCGTCGTCCACCAGGCGGCGGCACTCGTCCACGATGCGCTCGAAGACACGGCTCTTCTCGCGTCCGCGAACGTACGGCACGATGCAGTACGTACAGAAGTTGTTGCAACCGGTCATGATGGGAACCCATGCGTGGAACTGCTGCTCGCGATGGCTCGGAAGCTCCGTTGAGAAGCCCCTGCCCTCCTCGACCGTGTCGACGAACACCTCCCCATCGTCGCCGTCCTCGAAGGCGTCCACCAGGAGCTGTGGCACGGACGCGAGCGCGCTCGTGCCGAACACGACGTCCAGGTTGGGAATCTTCTTCTTGAGGGCCTCGCCATCGCGCTGCGCAATGCAGCCGCCTATGGCAACGACGCGCCTCCCGCAGGGCGGCTTTGGCAACTTCACCAGGTTCGACGCCTCGCCGTACAGGTGCGTGTCCGCCTTCTCGCGCACGGAGCACGTCATGAACACGACGATGTCCGCCTCGGAGACGTCGCTTACCTGGACGCAACCGCAGTCGTCCAGAAGACCCGCCACCCTTTCCGAGTCGTGAAGGTTCATCTGGCATCCGAACGTTCGGACGTGGTAGGTTTTCCCTACGAGCTGTGGAACGTAAGACAAGCTAGACCAACTCCGTTGTTTCGTGTGGCGACGACTCCGTACGAGCCGCGGGAACCAGGCGATGGACATAGACCGCTATGCGAATTGCCGTCCTGTTGTCACCGTTGATTTCGATGTCGGCAAACGTGGGCGCACAGGAAATGTCCACTCCCGTGGGGATGAGGAAGCCGCGCGCGATGGCTACGGCCTTTATGGCCTGGTTGACGGCTCCTGCTCCTACCGCCTGCATGTTTACCGGGACGCCGTCCTTCACCATGCCGGCGATAGCACCTGCTACGGATGCCGGGGACGACTTGCTGGAGACCTTGAGAAACTCCATCTCTGTAACTCCTGATTACGCTGCGAGCTGTTTCGTTTCTGGTATGGGTTATTGACGTACTGAAGGTACCATTTCCTGCGCAAACGTCAATCCCGTGATTCTAATCCGATTCGTCTATGTCAAACGTCACGACGATCTTTCCGCGGGACACGCGAATTCGCGGCTCGTCCGAGAGGTTCAGGTAGTACTTGTCCGCAAGGATCCTGAAGTCCCTCTCGACCGCGCGCGAGAATTCCTCCGCGTCCCCCTTCGATATCTTCAGGCCGCGCCTGTCCTTCATGAGGTCAATCGCGCGTTCGATCGACTTGTCGCTCTTGTGCGTGAGTCGCTTCAACACGCTCCGCTGCGGATGTATCTGGCCCGCTATGATGCGGTGCGCGGTCCTCTCGCTCATGTCGAGCCCAAGGCTCGCCGAGACCCTCATGAGCTCGGAGGCGTCCGCGGCGGCATGCATCCTCTCCAACACGGGCAGCTCACCCAGGTCGTCGATGAACAGCAGAGAAGAGCCTTCGACCGTAGGCTTGACGCGCCTTCGGGCCGTCGCCACCATCTCGGCGGGCGAACCGAAGTACACGTTGCATCTCCCCCGCTCCTCGAGCGCGAACTCACAGCACGTCCTCACAATGTTGTGCGGACCCGTGGCGACGACCTGATTGCCCTCGTCGTCCGTACCGAGCGTCGGCCAGGTAGACTGGTCCTTTCGCTCCGCAAGGCTCTCTGCGTCGGCGACGATCCTGATGGCGCTGCCAAGTCCCGGTGCCGATGACATCACCCGTGCGGATTCGGCATTCTCCCTGACGGAATAGAGCGCCATACCCCGGCCGTGAATTCCCCACCGGTCCATGTGGACTGACTCGAGCTTCGAGGTCACACGTGCCTCGAAGATCCTGTCCTGCATCTCCTCCGGGATGCCGCATCCGTCATCGAGGACGGTGAGGTAGCGCTTCTCGCCCTCGCGCGTCGTCGCGACGAAAATGTTCTCGGCGCCGGCATCGCGCGAGTTTCGAAGCATCTCTATCACGACGTCCTCGATGCAGCGGATGTCGTGCTTTGCCTGACGCCTTTCGGCCTCGGCAACCCGGAGACGGACGAATCCGTCTCCGTAGTTCTCCTCTACCCTCAGCGACCTCTCGCCGCCCATGGAGGCGACGAAGTCCACGAGGCTTGACGCAGAATCGGACATCGCAGCTACTTTGCGATGTCGACCGCGCGAGACTCGCGAATCACGACGACGCGCACCTGACCGGGATACTCCATCTCGTCCTCGATCTGCTTCGCGATGTCGTGGGCGAGCACCGTGGCCTCGGCGTCGGAGATCTTCTCGGGCTCAACCATGACGTGGAGCTCGCGACCGGCCTGCATGGCGTAGGTGCGCTCGACGCCTTCATGGGCGTTCGAGATCTCCTCGAGCTTTTCGAGCCTCTTGATGTAGTTCTCGGCGGACTCGCGACGAGCACCAGGTCGTGCGGCCGAGATGGCGTCGGCGGCCTGGACGAGGACGTCGAGGACGGTGTCGGGCTCGATGTCGGCATGGTGCGCCTCGATCGCGTGCACGATCTCGGGCTTCTCACCATAGCGACGGCAGAGGTCGGCACCAATCACCGCGTGCGGGCCCTCGACCTCGTGGTCGATTGCCTTTCCGAGGTCGTGGAGGAGTCCCGCCCTCTTGGCGGGAGTGGGATCGAGGCCAAGCTCGGACGCCATGATTCCGCAGAGCTCGCTCACCTGAATCGAGTGCTGCAGCACGTTCTGCCCGAACGACGTCCGGTAACGCAGCGCGCCAAGCGTCTTCACGAGCTCCGGGTGCAGGTCGTGGATGCCGGCGTCGAACGCAGCCTGCTCGCCAGCCTCCTGGACGCGTTCGCTCACGAGCTTCTCGGCCTTCTTGTACATTTCCTCGATGCGCGCGGGATGAATCCTGCCGTCCGCGATGAGGTTCTCGAGCGCCACGCGCGCCGTCTCGCGGCGGACGGGGTTGAAGCTCGAGAGAACGACGGTCTCGGGCGTGTCGTCGATTACAAGGGATACGCCCGTTACCTGCTCGAAGGTTCGGATGTTCCTTCCCTCGCGACCGATGATGCGACCCTTGAGGTCGTCGGAGGGAATGTGCACGGAGGTGACGGTGATCTCGCCGGCCTGGTCGGCGGCGCAGCGCTGGATTGCCGTGGAGACGATTTCGCGTGCGGTCTTGTCAGCCTGCGCGCGAACCCGCTGCTCCGACTCGCGCAGGATCTGGGCCTCGTCGCGGACGGCCTCGGAACGCACCCTGTCCAGCAGCTCCTGGTGCGCATCCTCTCTCGTGAGGTCGGCGATGCGCTCGAGCTCCGAGGTCTGCTTGTGGAAGAGCTGGTCCACCTCGCTCTTGCGCTTGTCCAGCTGCCCCTGGAGACTCGAGAGCTGGTGCTCCTTGCGGTCGAGCGCGTCGTTCCTGCGGTCGAGAGACTCCTCGCGCTGCATGATCCTGTTCTCTAGCTTCTGGATCTCCTGCTTGCGCTTCTTTTCGTCAGACTCGGACTTCTGCTTCAGCTGCAGAATCTGCTCGCGCGCCTCGACGAGCGCGGCCTTCTTCGCGGTCTCCGCGTCGTGCTTCGCGTCGCTTGCGATGCGCTCCGCCTGTTCCCTCGCGTCCTCGACGGCCTTGTTGGCCTCCTGGACCTTCGAGTTGTTACCACTCGTGACCACGAAATAGGTGACGAGCGCGCCTACGACGAGGCAGACAATTCCAATTACGATTTCCATGTCTGGGCTCCTTGATGTATGAACGTGCATAGTGGTTCAGGAGACTGCCATTCTTGGCAGAACCCGCCATCAGAGGAAAATCCCGGCCCTGGAAAGCCTATGTCAGCAGAACAGATATCAACTAATGAACGTCAGCTGCCATAACAGCAGACGAGAAAATACTCAAACGGCACATTTATCGTAAGTTTATTCGGTCAGACTGTCAATCTGGCCTTCCGCTTACATGAGGCGTCGTACTTCTGGCAACATAATTACTGCAAACGCAGTCTCACTCTGCATCGTCACAAATCTTGTGGGCCACGTCATATGCAACCGCCCCCGAGAAACCCCTCCCCATCACGAAGCGAACCACCTTGGAGAACCTGTTCCGCTCCGAGAACGTCTTCCTGGATGCGATCTGCAAGGCGCGCTCGAACTCGTTGACCTCGTCGAAGTACTCGAATGGCCAGCCGTCGAGGCATCCTGCGTCGACGCCCCTAGCCCTCAGCGCGGCAGACACCTTTCGCTCGCCCCACCCTGACGACACCTTTGAGCGTATGAAGGCGTCGGCGTATCTCGCGTCATCAAGCAACCCCACGTCGCTCGCGCGCCTGAGGTACTCGTCGACGACCGGACCATAGAACCCGTCCTCCAGAAGCTTGGCCCTCATCTCGGCGGTCGAGTAGTCCCTTCTGTTAAGCAACGACTCCGCCCGCTCGGAGCAGCACTTCCTCTCCAGGTCCCGTTCCAGCTCCATGACGGAACGCGCACTATCGGCCGCCCAGGGCCTCTCGTCGGCGATCACCTTCAGACGCTTCGCAACCACGACGGGAATCGACAGCCTTCGCTCCGACCCCTCCTCCGAAAGGACGAGCTCGGCGCGCGTCTTTCGCGCGCCGAGCCGAGCCTCGCCCCTTTTCGGGAGGTTGAGCTCCCACGACTCCATGCCTAAGCTTCCTTGCCCTCGCCATCGGCCGGCTTGGAGACCGGCTCACCGACCCTTTCGTCGCCGAGCGCGAGACCGCAGGCGACGCGCACCTTCTGGTCGATCTCGTCCCTGAGGTCGGGGTTCTCCGCGAGGAACTCCTTTGCCGCCTCTCGCCCCTGTCCAAGGCGCTCCGTCTCGTACGTGAACCACGAGCCGCTCTTGTCCACGACGCCGTAGTCGACGGCCATGTCCAGGATCGAGCCCTCCTTGGAGATGCCAGTGCCGTACATTATGTCGAACTCCGCCTGCTTGAAGGGGGGAGCCACCTTGTTCTTGACGACCTTCACCCTGACGCGGTTGCCGATGACGTCGCCGTTCTTCTTGATGGAGTCGATCCTGCGAATGTCCATGCGCACCGACGAGAAGAACTTGAGGGCTCGGCCGCCGGGCGTGGTCTCGGGGTTGCCGAACATGACGCCGATCTTCTCGCGAAGCTGGTTGATGAAGATGCACGTGGTCTTGGACTTCGCAAGGGAGCCCGCGAGCTTTCGAAGCGCCTGGCTCATGAGACGCGCCTGCAGTCCCACCGTGGTATCGCCGATCTCTCCCTCGATCTCCGCACGCGGGACGAGTGCCGCGACGGAGTCAACGACGACGACGTCGATGGCGCCGGAGCGAACGAGCATGTCGCAAATCTCAAGCGCCTGCTCTCCCGTGTCCGGCTGGGAAATCAGCACCTCGTCGATGTCGACGCCGATCCTCGCCGCATATCCTGGGTCGAGGGCGTGCTCCGCGTCGATGAATGCGACCACGCCACCCATCGCCTGGGCCTCTGCCAGGATCTCGAGGGAGAGGGTCGTCTTTCCCGAGGACTCGGGACCGTAGATCTCTATGATTCTGCCGCGTGGAACACCACCTATGCCGAGTGCGGCGTCCAGCGCGAGCGAGCCAGTCGGAATGGCCTCGATCTCGAGGTCCGGGCCATCATCGCCGTACCTCATGATGGAGCCCTTGCCAAACTTCTTGATGATCTCGGACGTGGTCGCGTCGATCATCTTGTCTCGCTCTTCTCCGTACGTCTTCTCGTGCACCTCGCGCACGGAACCCTTGCTCTTGGCCATTGCCCTCCCCTTCTCTGCTACCAGTCGCAATCTTATACGAACAACCGTTCTATGTCAACGTTGATACCCCATGTTAGCGCAGTGCACTCGCAGATACTTCTCATTTGCTTTGCCGAAATCTTTGCCATGCGAGCCGCATGAGAAAAACAAAGGGACCCGGTGGTGCCGAGTCCCAAGTATCGAAACTAGTTTGCGATATTCAACTCAGGTTGCAGAAGGTTAGTCTGCGTCCGCAATGTAGCGCCACGACTTCATGAAGTAGTCGATGCCAGACCATGCCGTCAGGACGACCGCGATTATCAGCAGCACGTTCGAGATTCCCAGAAGGACGGTGTACAGGGGCCCCGCGGGAAGCGCGCGCACAAGCAGCAGGCCGGAGATCGAGACCATCGTGGTCGCGGTCTTCCACTTGCCGAGGTTGCTCGCCGCGATGACGGTGCCCTCGGAGGCCACGACCATGCGCAGGCCGGACACCAGGAACTCCCTCGCGACGATGATGAGGAGCACCCACGCGGAAACCGCGCCCTGCTCCAGCAGGAAGCACAGCGACACGATGACGACGAGCTTGTCGGCGATCGGGTCGAGGAACTTACCGAACGTGGTCACCTCGTTGCGACTACGCGCAAGATAGCCGTCGAGCTTGTCCGTGAGGGACAGCACCATGTAGAAAAGCGCGACGAACAGCGCCGCGCCAGAGAACGCCTTGCCGTCGCCGGAGCCGCAGACCTCGGCCGCCACCAGCCAAATCGGCACGAATACGACTCGAATGGACGTGACGATGTTCGCCGGGGTCCAAATACTGCTCTTTTTTCCTGCCATCAGGCTACTCTCCATCCACAATCTCGCCGACCAACTCATAGCAGAACGAATCCACGAGGTCGACCGTCACGACGTCGCCAACCGTCGCCTCCCCGGACTCGATGTGAACCGCACCGTCACAGTCGGGCGCCTGGAACCAGGTGTGACCGATGAGCTCCACCCCGTCGTCCGAATCGTCAACGCCGTCGATGATGACCTTGACCCTCTCGCCCACGTGCTTTGCCGTGGCACTGAAGCCAAGCTCCTCCGCAACGTCGAGCAGCCGCTGCGCTCGGTCCATCTTGACGTCCTCGGGAACCTGGCCCTCCATGTTGGCTGCCTTCGTACCGTCCTCCTTCGAGTACGGGAAGACGCTCATGTAGTCGAACTCCTGCTCCTTGAAGAAGTCGAGAAGGGCCTCGAACTCCTCTTCCGTCTCCCCCGGGAAGCCGACGAGCCCCGTGGTCCGGAGCACCATGCCAGGAATCTCGGCGCGAAGGCGCGCGAAGAGCTGGCGCAGCTGCTCCTCGGAGCCGGAGCGCCCCATGCTCTTGAGCACGCGTTCGCAGCAGTGCTGTATGGGGATGTCGATGTACGGCAGAACCTCCGGCACGTCGCGGATGACGCTCACGAGGTCGTCCGTCATGCCCTCGGGCTGCAGGTACAGCACGCGGACCCAGCCGTCGTACGGCCTCACGACCTCCGCGACCCTGCGCAGCAGGTAGGCGAGGTTGCGCCCGTCGCCTAGGTCCGTGCCCCAGATGCCGGTGTCCTGGCCTATGAGGACCACCTCTCGGACGCCGCCCTCCATGAGCGAGGACACCTCGTCCAGGATCTCCCGCTCTTCTCGCGACTTGTAACGACCCCTGATGTAGGGGATCGCGCAGAACGCGCAGAAGCGGTCGCAGCCCTCGCTGATCTTCACGAACGCGCTCGTGCCCTCGATGGTGCGGTGCGTGCCGGTGAGGTCCGCACGCCCTTCTCGCCCGTCGTTGCCGAGCACGGAGTCGACGACGGACACGATGCCGTCCTCCTCGTCGGCCTTCACGAAAGCCGCGACCTCGGGCAGCTGGTCGTCAAGGTCGTCGCCGTAGCGCGACGGCACGCAACCGCACATGACGATGGGCTTCTTGCGGACGCCTGCGCTGACCTCGTCCGCGAGGTCCAGCGTGGTGTCGATGGACTCGGACGTGGCGGACGCCAGGAACGAGCACGTGTTGATGAGGACGACGTCCGCGGAGTCGACGTCTTCCGCGACGCCGTAGCCCGCGTCTATCAGAAGCGAGCGCATGCGGTCCGTGTCGACCTCGTTCTTTGCACAGCCGAGCGTGACGAAGAGGCAGCGCTGCGGGCTAGCGGTAGTTGGTGAACTGGAGAGGCTGTCCATAGTCCCTTTCCTTTAGAGCGGCGATGACCTGTTGCAGGGTGTCGCGCGATGCGGAGCTCACACGGAGCTTGTCGCCCTCGACCGTCGCCTTGCACTTGAGCTTGAGGTCGCGGATGTCCTTCGAGATTCTCTTGGCGGTGTCCTTGTCGATACCCTGCACGAGCTGCGCGCGGCGCCTGACGGCCGCGCCCGTAGCTGGCTCGAGCTCGCCCCACCTGAGGGCGCCCAGCTCTATGCCGCGCTTCACGAGCTTGCCGTTCAGCACGTCCACGACCTGCCCCGCCACGAACTCCGATGGCGCCGTGACGGTGAACGTCTCGTCCTTGCGCGAGAACTCGATCGTGGCGTTGCTCTGCTTGAGGTCGTAGCGCTGCGTGAGCTCGCGCGCCGCCTGCTGGTACGCGTTGTCCACCTCTTGCATGTCAATGCTCGACACCACGTCGAAGCTTGATTCCTTGGCCATGCCTCATCTCCCTTCTTACGCGGTCGCGGGGCGCGGCCTCGCGTCCCGCCCGCTTCGCGAATCGAAAACCTATCCGTTGTCCGTCGTCTGGCCCGTCTGGTTCGTCGAGGTGCCGGTCGTCTGGGTCGACGTGGCTCCGGTCTGCTGCGTCGACGTCGTCGCAGCGTCCGTCGACGTGCCGCTCGTCGAGTCCGTGGACTGGCCGTCCGTGGACGTCGCGTCCGTCGTACCCGTTGCCGAATCGGTCGCCTGGCCGTTCGTGGACGTCGCGTCGTCCGAGCTGGAGGCGTCGTCCGTCTTGGTCACCTTCGTGCCCTGGATCGTGATCGAGCCGACGCCCGCGGTCTTCGAGTCGAACTTCTGCTTCTTGCCGTTCTTCTTGACGGAGACGGCCGTCGGGTTGCTCACCTGTATGGTGATGGAGTCCGTGACCGTGTACGTCTTCTTCCACGGGCCGGTCACTTGTTCCGCAACGTCGCTCTTGCCGTCCACCTCGATCTCGACCCACGAGACCTCGCCGTCGGCCACGGACACCGTGACCTTCGTCTCGGTGTTGGCCTCCTTCTCGGCCTTCGCCTTCTTCTCGGCGGCAGCGGCCGCCGCGGCCTCCTCCGCCTCCTTCTTCTCGGTCGACGTCTTGGACGAGCTCTTCTTGGTGCTTGAGGAGGAGCTCGACGTCGACACGGACACGGTCTTCTCGCTCGTGGCGCCCTGGTTCCTGACGCACGAGCTCACGGACGAGATGATGACCACCGTGATGATGAGGGCCGCTATGACGAGCGCGAACGCCGCGGCGCGGCGACCATCCGAGAAGAACGCCTCCACGACGCCCAGGACACCGCCGTGACGCGGGGCCCGGCGCCGGCCGGCGCGCTGCTGGCGCGAGCCGCGTCCGCCCTGCGGCGGACGGCGCCGCACGTTGGGGCGCTGCATGTTCGCGATGTTGCGAGACGACTGGCGGCCGGAGCGCGTGGACGCGGCCTCGTACGGACGCGCGTCGTCGTAGCGGAGGTCGTCCACGTACTGGCCGGAAACGTCCTGCGTCATGACGCTGTCCCGCGCGGCGCGCTCCGCCCTGCCCTCGCGACCGGTGTAGCGCGCCGCGTTGCCGTACTCGTCGGGCTGGCGGCGGTACCTGCCCTGCTGCTGGGTGCGGCGCCTGCCGCTGCGCGCGGGGACGTCCCGTCCCGTGTAGCGCCTGTCCTCGTCGTAGACGCGGCCGTAGGCTCCCTGCGGCGAGCCTACGGCATAGCCCCGGTCGCGGCCGTAGCCGTCGTCCGGCTGGTAGCCTTGGCCGTATCCCTGCTGGTAGCCCTGTCCGTAGGCGTCGTCGCCCGTCGCGTGCTGCATGCTCTGCCGGTAGTTCACGAGCGGGCTCGGGCGCGAGTTCTTGGGGCGGGGGCTCGACACCGCGGAGAACGTGGTGAGGTCGCCCGCGAAACCGCCGGACGTGGGTAGCAGGCCCGGCGTGCCACGGTAGCTCGCCCTTCGGCTCGCGGGGTCTCCCGGCAGCTCGTACACGGGCTCGTCGCGACCCGCGGCCCTCGTCCTTCTCGCCCTGCCGCCCGCGGTCTGCCGCTCCCACTCGCGCAGGTCGTTCGCGAACTGGTTGATGACCTCGCGGCTGTTCATGCCGAGGTAGCGAGCGTAGGAGGACAGCATGCCCTGCGCGTAGCCGCTCTTGGGCATCGCCTCGAAGTCACCCTCCTCGAAGGCGATGAGCACCTCCTCCTTGAGGCGCAGCACGCTCGAGGCCTGCTTGACCGAAAGGCCCAGCTGGCGCCTCCTGTTGACGAGCATCTCGCTAAAGCGTGGACGTGGCATGCGCTACACCTCCCTGTACTTTGCCTCGGCGGCCCTGAGCTCCTCAAGTCCGTCCTTGTCCAGCAGCACCTCGCGCGGCTTCGAGCCCTCCGGCGGTCCGACGACCCCCTTCGCCTCGAGCATGTCCATGATCCTGCCGGCCCTAGCGTAGCCCACCTTGAGGCGCCGCTGCAGCCCGGAGGTGGAACCCAGCTGAGAGTCCACAACAATCTGCGCGGCCTCCCACACCAGCGGGTCGTCGTCCTCCGCGACGTCAGCGCCGCCGCCCGCGCTCGGCTGGCCGGGCACGACCTGCGAGAGGATCTCGTTGTGGTAGTCCGGTTCCGCCTGGTCGCGGATGAAGCTCACGACGGACTCTATCTCGTCGTCCGACGTGTAGCAGCCCAGCACCCTTCGCGGCGCGAGCCCGCGGTCCTTGAACAGCATGTCGCCGTTGCCCAGCAGGCGCTCGGCTCCCGTCTCGTCCAAAATGACGCGCGAGTCGATGCCGGAGGACACCTTCAGCGCCACGCGGCTGTCGATGTTCGACTTGATGAGGCCGGTCACGACGTTCGCGGACGGGCGCTGCGTCGCGATGACCAGGTGTATGCCCGCGGCGCGCGCGAGCTGCGCGATGCGCACGATGGACGCCTCGACGTCCTTTCCGGCCGTCATCATGAGGTCGGACAGCTCGTCGATCACCACGACGATGTACGGCATGGGTTCCGGCGGGTTGTCCATCTCGGACAGCTTGCCCGTCGTGCACATCTGGTTGTACACCTTGATGTTCCTGGCGCCCGCGCGCTCGAACACCTTCAGCCGGCGCTCCATCTCGCTCACGGCCCACTGCAGTGCGCTCGCAGCCTGCCTGGGGTCCGTGACGACGGGCACGTATAGGTGCGGAAGCCCGTTGTAGCAGCTGAACTCAACGCGCTTTGGGTCGATCATGATGAGCCTGACCTGCTTGGGGGTGGAGCGCATCAGAAGCGACATCACCATGGAGTTGATCATGACGGACTTGCCCGAGCCCGTGGTGCCGGCCACCAGCATGTGCGGCATCTTCGCGATGTCAGCCACGACGGGCTTCCCCGCGGAGTCGCGGCCTATGGCCACCTCGAGCGGGCCGCCCGTGGCGTACGGCAGCACGTCTCCCAGGTGCACGTTGGCGCGCCGGCTGTTCGGGATCTCGATGCCCACGTACGACGTGCCACGAATGGGCGCGAAGATGCGCACCTTCTCGGCAGCGAGCGTGAGGGCGATGTCGTCCTCCAGGTTCTTGATCTTGCTGACGCGCTCGCCCTCGCCCATCTCGATACGGAACGTCGTGACGAGCGGCCCCGAGACGTAGTCCACGACGCGGCTCGAAAGCCCGAACTCGTGCAGCGTCCCCTGCAGGCGCTCCTTCGTCTCGTCCAGCTCCTCCTTGCTCGAGGCGGAGTTCGCGCTGTTGGGGTTGGAGCTCAGCATCGAGAACGGCGGCAGCTCGTAGTCCTCGACGCCGTCGCCGGGGCGCTTCACGCCCTTTGGCGCCGCCGCCACGACACCCTTGGGCGAGAGGGACTCGCCCTCGGGCACGATGGGCATGGCCGTCTGCACGGACGCGGCCTTCGCCCCGGCGGCCTTGCCCGGCCGGGACGCCCGGCCCTTCTCGCCCGGCGCCTTGCGCGCGCTGTCAGATGAGCCCTTGCGGCCTATGCCCGAGCCCTTCGCGTCTCGCAGGAAGTCCGGCACGGCCGGCTGTGCGGCGGGCCTTTCGCCGGGCACCACCGGCAGCGGCGCCGTCACGGCAGGCGCCACGGCAGCTTCCGCGCCGTCCGTTTTGACGGAGCCCGCGGGAACGGCCTCGTCCTCGTCGATGGGCGGGTGCTTCTTGCGCCTGCGCTCCAGGATCTTGGTCTTCGCGCTCGAGAGCACGGTCGTCTTCTGCTCGGGCTCGTCCTCCGCAGGCTTCATGTCGGCCTCCGCGGTGGCCTGGTTGCGCCTGAACACCGTGGTGCGGCGCTCCGCGATGGGCGCCATGCCCGCGTCGTGCTGGTCGGCAAACGGGTCCTGCGCCATGTCGAGCGTCTCGTCATACGCATCGTACGCGGCGCCTCGGCCCGCCATGCGCTGCTGGCGCGCCGCCTCGTGGCGCGCCTCGAACGCCTGGTAGCGCTCGCGCAGCCTTTCGACGGCGCCGGATAGCGAGAACCCGCACACTATCGCGCCGGCGGCTATCACGCCCACCAGCACCACGTTGCCGACCGTCATGCCCACGGACTCAAGCAGGCACCACGCGATGCCGCCGCCCACGTACCCTCCGCGCGACGCCGCGACCTGCGCCACGAGCACGGCGTCGGGGTTCGCCTCCGCACCAGGCACGTTGATGCTCAGTATTCCCAGAATCGCCGCCACCACGAGCGCAAGCCCCACTGCTACGCGCGTGCCCGCAGAGCCCTCGCGCTCCACGAAGAACGTGGACGAGTACACGATGAGCGCCACGGGGCACAGGAACGCCCCCATGCCGAAGCACAGGGTCAAAAACTCGCCCAGGGCGCGCGTGACGGGCGCGCTCGTGGGGGTCACGAGCGAGAGGAACATGACCACGGACACGACGATGAGCGCCACCCCGAGGATGTCGTTCGCCGCGGTGCCCCGCGCCGGTACCAGAGACTCTCGCTGGGCCCTGCCGCGGCCGGCCGAGCCCGAGCCCTTTGCCCTTCTCTTCTGTTGTGCGTTTGAGCTGCGTTTAGAGGGCATCTAAACCTCCATCACGACCGGGATGACCATGGGTCGCGTGTGGGTCTTGCTCCAGAGGAAGTTTGAGAGGCTGTTGCGGGCGTTCTTCCTGAGCATGTCGATGCTCGTGCCCTCCTTGCCGGCCGTGACCGAGACGTGCTCGCGCACGACGTCCTGCGCCTCGGTTATGAGCTGGTCGTCGCCGCTGAACGACACGCCCCTGCAAGCGATCTCCACGTCGCCGACCTTCTTGCTGCGCGGCGCGAACGTGACGACGCACGTAACGATGCCGTCGCTCGCGAGTTTCTGGCGGTCGCGGAACACGATGGGATCCGCGTCCGTGATGGAGAGGCCGTCCACGTACACGACGCCGGACTCAACCGGCTCTCCCCATGTGACCTTGCCGTTGCGCATCTCGAGCGTGTCGCCGTTGTCCGCGATGAAGATGTGGTCCGGCTTGATGCCCATCTTCAGGCCGAGCTTCGCGTGCGCGCGCAGGTGGACGGCCTCGCCGTGCACCGGCATGAAGTTCTTAGGCTTCGTCATCGCGAGCATGAGCTTCAGCTCCTCCTGGCTCGCGTGGCCGGACACGTGCACCAGGGTGTTCGACCTGTCGTACACGGTGCAGCCGATCTTCGAGAGCGAGTTGATGATGGACTGGACGCTCTTCTCGTTTCCGGGGACGGGCGTCGCGCTGATGATAACGGTGTCGTCGGACGTGATGGTGAACGACTTGTGCTCACCCGCGGCCATGCGGCCGAGGGCGCTCAGGGGCTCTCCCTGGCTGCCCGTGCACAGCACCACGATCTTGTCGTCCGGGATGTCCTTCACGTCGTACGCGTCGATTATGTCCTCCTGGGAAATCTTCAGGTATCCCAGCTCGCGCGCGATCTTCGTGTTGTTAACCATGGAGCGGCCGGTCACGACCACCTTGCGGCCCACGGCCGTCGCGGCGTCGCACACCTGCTGCAGCCTGTGGATGTGGCTCGAGAACGACGCCACGAACACCCTGCCCGTCGCGTTCTTTATGATGTGGCGCAGCTGCGGCCCCACAGCGGCCTCCGACTGGGTGAAGCCCGGCCTCGTCGCGTTGGTGGAGTCGGACATCAGAAGGTCGATGCCCAGCGTTCCGTACCTGCAGATTGCCTGGTAGTTGGGCGTCACGCCGTCGATGGGCGTCTGATCAAGCTTGAAGTCGCCCGTGTGGAGCACCGATCCCGCCGGCGTCCTCATGTACACGCCGAGCGCCGCCGGTATGGAGTGCGTCATGCTGAAGAAGTCGATGCTAAAGACGCCCAGGTTGATGTGGGTACCGTTCTTGACCTCGCGGAACTTGGGCGAGTTCAGCTTGAACTCCTGCAGCTTCGCCTCGATCATGCCCAGCGTAAGCTTGGACGAGTAGATTGGCACCTTGCGTCCCAGGTCCATCAGCAGGTACGGCAGCGCGCCCGTGTGGTCCTCGTGGCCGTGCGTGATGATGATGCCGCGAAGCTTCTCCTCGTTCTCCAGCACGTAGGAGTAGTCGGGCAGCACCAGGTCGATGCCGGGCTGCTCGTCGTCGGGAAACATCAGGCCCGCGTCCACGAGCACCATGTCGTTGCCGTACTCGAATGCGGTCATGTTCTTGCCAATGCCGTCGAGGCCTCCCAGCGGGATGATCCTCAGCGGCGTCTGCTTTTTCGCCATTGTCAGATTTGTCCTTTCGACAGGTTTGTATCTCAAATATCTTTTCGGCAGCATTGTGCTGTCGGACATTTCGCAAAGAACTATTGTAGTGTGCCCGCCCACATCTTTAGTGATGCAGGTGTGGATTCGAAAACACAAGCTCTCGTCATTGCGCACAAACGCTCATACGCTTCACATATTTCAATTGAGTCTAGGAAGAGAAATTCCTGACGCTTTCAGCGATTGATTCTTTCCGTTAACCGAGACTCCACGAGTTCCATCTCGTTTAGGTCATCATGAAATAGAAGTAGTCTGTTTCGTTGAGAAGGGGTGGTATGTATGACTCCCGATGTTGCATTCGCCACACTCGCATCGATTCTTCAAATAGTTTCTGAAATTGTCAAGCCCGTAGCCTTGGTTCTGCTGTGCGTGGCCCTCGTCATCTACATTCGCAAGAACCGTTAGTTCATCCTAAATGCATCCATCCTTCGTACGTACCAATTTCTCCGTACGAGAAGAGCGGGGAGCCCCGGTTGGGACTCCCCGCTCGCTTCATGCGTAGCGCCTCTCTCGTCGGGCCTAGCCCTCGTGGTGGCGCCTGGGCTGGCGCTGCTCGCCGCTTCCGCCCTTGTCGCCCACGTGGCGGCGACGACGGTGGTCGCCCTCGCGCTTCTCGCCCTTACGCTCGGCGCCTGCGGGAGCCTCGGGCTTGTCAAGACGGTCGAGACTGATCTTGCCCTTCTCGTCCACCTCGATGACCTTGACCCTGACCTCGTCGCCCACGTTGAGCACGTCCTCGACCTTGTCGACGCGGCCCTTAGCGACGCGGCTGATGTGCAGCAGGCCGTCCTTGCCGGGCAGCAGCTCCACGAACGCGCCGAACGGCTGGATGTTCACGACGCGGCCGGTGTACTCCTCGCCCACCTCGGGAACCTTCACGATGGCCTTGATGCGCTCCGCGGCCTCCTCGCCGGCACCGTTGGTGCCCGCGATGAAGACGGAGCCGTCCTCCTGGATGTCGATCGTGGCGCCCGTGTCGTCCTGGATGCCGCGGATGACCTTGCCGCCGGAGCCGATGACGTCGCGGATCTTGTCCGTCGGGATGTTGAGGCTGATGATCTGCGGCGCGGTCTCCTTGGTGTGGGCGCGCGGCGCGGGAATCTGCTCCAGCATCGCGTCGAGGATGAACATGCGGCCCTCGTGCGCCTGCTGCAGCGCCTGCTTCAGGATCTCGGGCGTGAGGCCGGTGGCCTTGTTGTCCATCTGCATGGCCGTGATGCCCTTGGTGGTGCCGGTGACCTTGAAGTCCATGTCGCCGAGGAAGTCCTCGAGGCCCTGGATGTCGGTCAGGACGACGGTCTTGCCCTCCTCCTGGATGAGGCCCATGGCGACGCCGGAGACCGGACGCTTGATGGGCACGCCCGCGTCCATGAGCGCGAGCGTGGAGCCGCAGGTCGACGCCATCGACGAGGAGCCGTTGGACTCCATGACCTCGGACACGACGCGGATGGTGTACGGGAACTCCTCCTCGGAGGGGATCACGGGGAGAAGCGCACGCTCGGCCAGGTTGCCGTGACCGATCTCGCGGCGCTTCGGGCTTCCCATGCGGCCGGTCTCGCCGGTGCAGAACGGCGGGAAGTTGTAGTGGTGGATGTAGCGCTTGCCGTCCACCGGCTCGATGGTGTCGAGGCGCTGCCACTCGTTGAGCATGCCGAGGGTCGCGACGGAGAGCACCTGGGTCTGGCCGCGCTGGAACAGGCCGGAGCCGTGCACCAGCGGCAGGTAGTTCGGCTTCACCATGAGCGGACGGACCTCGGTCGCGGTGCGGCCGTCGACGCGCTCGCCGGTCTCGACGACCATCTTGCGCATGGCGTGCTTCTCGAGGCTCTTCAGCTCGACGGGAATCGCACGGTCCCACTCAAGCTGCTCGTCCTCGGTAAACTCGGCCCTGATGGCCTCCTTCAGGTCCTCGACCTTGCCCATGCGGGACTGCTTGTCCGCATCCTTCAGGGCCGCGGACATCTCGTCGAAGTGCGCGAACACGCGCTCGTGCACCTCGGGGACGGGCTCGTCCAGCTCGTACTCGCGCACGGGGAACGGTCCGTTGACCTCGACGCACTTCTGGAAGAACTTCTTCTCCTCCTCGCAGAACGCCGCGATGGCCTCCTGGCCAAACGCCATGGCCGCGAGCATGTCCTCCTCGGAGATCTCCTTCGCGCCCGCCTCGAGCATCGAGATGAACGTGGCGGAGCCGCCGAGCTCGAGGTCGAGGTCGGAGTTGTCGCGCTCCTCGTACGTCGGGTTCACGATGAACTCGCCGGTCTCGACGTCGCGACCGATGCGCACGCCCGCGAGCGGGCCCTCGAACGGCACGCCGCCCACGGTCAGCGCCGCGGAGGCGCCCATGATGCAGATGGTGTCGACGGAGTTCACCTGGTCCGCGACGAGCGGCATCGCGACGATCTGGACCTCGTTCCTGAACCCGTCGGGGAAGGACGGGCGGATGGGACGGTCGATCATGCGAGCCGTGAGGGTGGCCTTCTCGCTCGGACGCGCCTCGCGCTTCAGGTATCCGCCGGGGATGCGGCCGACGGCGTACATCTTCTCGATGTAGTCGACGGTCAGGGGGAAGAAGTCGTAGTTCTTGCGCTCCTTCGAGACGACGACCGTCACGTTGACGGTGGAGTCGCCGCAGGAAACCAGGCACTCGCCCGTCGCCTGCTTTGCGAGCTCGCCCGTCTCCAGCTTGTAGTGCTTTCCGTAGAGGTCGAACTCGTGCGTAACCTTTGCCATTACTTTTCCTCTTATCTCCGCCTGCCCCTTTGCAGGCGGGCCGACAAACAAAGAGAGCGCCATGCCGGCGCCCTCCTCTTAACACCTTGTTACTGGATGTTGTCGCGAATGCCGAGGCTCTTGATGAGGCGACGGTACTCCTCGATGTCCTGCTTCTTGATGTAGGACAGGAGGCGACGACGCTGGCCAACGAGCATCAGCAGGCCACGACGGGTGTGGTGGTCGTGCTTGTGGAACTTGACGTGCTCGGTCAGGCCCTTGATGCGCTCGGTCAGAAGCGCGACCTGCACCTGCGCGGAACCGGAGTCGTGCTCGTCCTTGCCGTACTGCTTGATGAGCTCGGCCTTGCGCTCCTTGCTTACTGCCATGGTAAAACCCCTTTCACATAGATACGCCCCGAACTGGGTTGGCCGTCTGGCATTGGGCGGGCCACCAAGTAGGGGGTACGGACTGGTTGATAGTATCACGTGAGGGGACGCCGTAGCCGCGACGCCCGCGTCTTTTCTCGCCCCGGGCGCAATCACCGCATTTGGAACACAACTGCGACACAACTCGGACGGCGGGCTCGGCCCTAAAGGCTCAGCATGAACTCGAACGCGCGCAGGCGCGCGTCCAGGTGCGTGGCCGCCCACACGTGCGCGAGCGAGACGAGCTCCGTCGTCACGTCGACGCCAAGCTCCATCCGCAGGATGTCGTCGAACGTGAACTTCACGAGCGCCTGCAGGCGGTCGCGGCCCGAAGGCCCCATGGGCACGGCGCCGGCCACGTCCTTGGCGCAGCTCGCGCACAGCATGCCTCCGGCGCGGGGCGAGAAGAACGCGACGTCCTCGTCGCCACAGAGCGTGCAACGCCGCAGCTCCGGCCTCCAGCCGCCGTGCGCCGTTACCTTGAACGTGTACGCGGCGACGACGAGGTCGAGGCGCTCCTGGTCCGGCGCCTGCTCGCACGCCGTGAGCGCGCGCGAGCATATCGCGAACAGGTACGGGTCCGGCATGTCCTCGAAGCACGTGAGACGCGCCACCTCGCACACGCACGACGCCGCGCTCACGCGCGCCATGTCGCCGCGAAGCCCCGCGTGCGGGTTTACCGTCGCGGCCTCCGTGATGATGCCGAGGCTGCGCCCGCTTGCGATGAGGAAGTCCGTCTCGCTGAAGAGCTCCACGCGCGCGGCGAGGCGCCCTCCCGGCTTCAGGCCGCCCTTCGCGATCACGTCCGCGCGCTGGCCGTCCTGCGTAAGCAGCGTCAGGATCAGGTCCTGCTCCTTCAGGCGGGTCCTCCTGTCGATCACGATCGCCCTGGTGCGGACGCTCCTCCTTCCGGCCACGGGACGCTACTCCTCGTAGTCGTAGCCCAGGCGGCGGATCTCGTTCTGGTCGCGGCGCCACTGCGGCTGCACGCGCACCTGAAGGTCCAGGAACACCTTCGTGTCGAACAGCCGCTCCACGTCACGGCGCGCCTGGGTGCCGATGCGCTTGATCATCTGGCCGCCCTTGCCGATTACGATGCCCTTCTGGCCCTCGCGCTCGACGATGATGGTCGCGCGTATCGAGGCGAGCCCGTCCTTGCGCCAGTCGATGTCGTCGCAGATGACGCCCACGGAGTGCGGGACCTCCTGCCGCAGGTTGTTCAGCACCTTCTCGCGCACGAACTCCGCCACGAGCTCCTCGTCCGTCGCGTCGCAGTCCATGTCCTCCGGGAACCACCGCGGGCCCTCGGGCAGGTGCTCGCCCACCAGGCTCACGAACGAGTCGACGTTGAAGCCCTCCTTCGCGGATATGACCATGGCGTCGTCGAACCTCGCGAGCGCGGACGCCGCGTCGAGCTGCGACCTCACCTGTTCGGGCTTCGCGAGGTCCGCCTTCGTGATCACGAGCAGCTTGAACGGCGCCCTCGAGGCCGCCACGTGCTTCGCGACCCACTCGTCGCCCCTGCCGACGGGCTTCGTCGCGTCGACGAGAAACGCCACCACGTCCACGTCGCCCAGCTCGCCGAGCGCCACCTTGTTCAGCTCCTTGCCCAGGGCGTCCTTCGGCTTGTGCAGGCCCGGCGTGTCCACGATCACGAGCTGCGAGCCCGGCGTGTTCACGACGGCCCGCATGCGCCTGCGCGTCGTCTGCGCGACGGGGCTCGTGATGGCGAGCTTGCCGCCCACCGCGGCGTTCAAAAGCGTCGACTTTCCGACCGAAGGCCGTCCCACCAGCGCGACGAAGCCACTCCTGAACGGCGCCTCGCCCTTCTCGCCCATCTGGCCCTTCTCGTCCTTCTCCATGGAGCGCACCCCCTGGGTGATTGCGTCCTCTACGTTCTTGGCCGCGCCGTGCACGGCCAAGGCACCGGCTCCGGGTGCCGGTCTTTCCTCGTGCGGCGCCTAGCCGGCCAACAGCCTCACGAGGGCGTTCGCGTACACGATGACGCCCACGACGGCCGCGGTCAGGCTCAGCACCCACGACGCCGCGGCCGCGATGTCCTTCGCCTGGCCCGCAAGCGGGTGGAACTCCGGCGACACCAGGTCGACCACGGTCTCGATCGCGGTGTTAAGGAGCTCGGCCGCGATGACCATGCCGCAGCACACGAGCACGATGGCCCAGCTCACGGCGTCAATCCGCAGGATGATTCCCATCGCCACGGCAAACGCTCCGCCCGCGAGCATGACCTTGATGTTGCGCTCCTGCCGAAGCGCTGTTCGAAAGCCCTGCAGCGCGAAGAGGAAGCTCCGCCTGAACGAGGGATGGCTCGGCGAGCGGCCGGGTATCATCGCTACTCACCGCCCCGGTGGCGCGTGAGGGTCACGTGGTCGATGGCGCGGTCCGTCCTGATCTGGCGCAGCAGCTCGTCCTCGCGGGCCTCCATGACCTCGGCCTCGTCGTCCTCCAGGTGGTCGTAGCCCAGGAGGTGCAGCATGCCGTGCACCAAGAGCAGCCGGAACTCGTCCGCAGGCGTCGTGCCAAAGCCCTTGGCCTGTCGCTCGATGTAGGCGGGCGCGAGCACGATGTCGCCAAGCTCGCACGGCTCGCCGGGCGCGAGGTCCGCGTCGTCCGGACGCTCGCACTCCAGCGACAGCACGTCCGTCACGCGGTCCTGGTCGCGCCACTCGGCGTTGAGCTCGCGCATGCGCGCGTCCCCCACGATGGAGACGGAGACCATGCACGGCCTCCCTACGCCCTCGCTCCTGAGCACGAAGTCGCAGTCCTCGCGGATCTCGTCCGTGTCCACCGGGCACACGATGCCCTCCTCGAGCACGATGTCGTAGCTATTCCCCATGTCGGGTGGTCTCCCTTCCCGCGGCGGTCCCCGCGGCGTGCGCGCCCTGCGCCCTGTCGTACGCGTCCACGATCTTCGCCACGAGCGAGTGCCGCACGATGTCGTTTCTGCCAAGGTCCACGAAGCTCACGTCGTCCACGTCCCCAAGCACGGCGCGGGCGGACTCCAGCCCGTTCCGGCCGGGCAGGTCGCGCTGGGTGAGGTCGCCGGTCACGACGAACTTCGACCCGAAGCCCAGCCTCGTGAGGAACATCTTCATCTGGTCCGGCGTCGTGTTCTGGGCCTCGTCCAGGATCACGAACGCGTCGTTCATGGTGCGCCCGCGCATGAACGCAAGCGGGGCGATCTCGATGACGCCCTGCTCGATGAGGGCGTTGCCCTTCTCCATGTCCGTCATGTCAAACAGCGCGTCGTACAGCGGCCGCACGTACGGGTCCAGCTTCTCCTGCAGCGTTCCGGGCAGGTAGCCCAGGGACTCCCCCGCCTCGACCACGGGCCGAGCGAGCACGATGCGCCCCACCTCGCGGCGCTTGAGCGCGCTCACGGCCATGGCCATGGCGAGGTAGGTCTTGCCGGTGCCCGCGGGGCCTATGCCAAACGTGATGGTGTTGTCGCGGATGGAGTCTATGTAGCGCTTCTGCCCGGCGGTCTTCGGGCGTATGGCGCGCCCGCGGTACGTGAGCAGGATGTCGTCCGAAAGGTCCGCCGAGTCGCTCGCCCCGTGACTCACCTGGCCTATCAGCAGGTCGACGTCTTCGGTCGTCGGGACGTCGCCCTTCTCCACGCACCTTATCAGGCGAGAAAAGACGGACACCACCTGGTCCACCACGTCCGTGGGCCCGATCACGCTCACCTGGTTGCCGCGCACGGTGACCATGGCGTCGAACGCCCCCTCTATCCTGCGAAGGAGCGAGTCCGCCGGCCCCATGAGCAGCGTTGGGTCGACGGAGTCCGGTATGGTGAGCCTGACGTGGGTGGGTTCCATGTTCCTCCTGACGGACGATGCGTTGTCCCTATGATAGACGCTTTCGCGCCGGCGCCCAACCTACGCGCGGGCGCACACGAGCGTTCCGTCGCCCATCACGGAGCTCACGCGCACGCGCACGAGCGAGTCGAGCGCGATCCCCGGGTCCACGAGCGCGTCGAACAGCCCGCCCGTGACGCCGCGGCCCGGGTACTGCACCACGACGAGCTCCTCCTCGCCAACGTGCGCAAGCGCCTGCTCGCGGCGCATCCGCTGCGCAAGCTCGCGCATGCGGTGGCTGCGCGTCGCCATGACGTGGGGGTCCACCTGGCCCTCCGCGCGCGCCGCCGGCGTGCCCGGGCGCCTTGAGTAGCGGAACACGTGCATCTTCGCGAACGCCATGTCGCGGCAGAACTCGAGCGACCGCTCGAAGTCCTCGTCACTCTCGCCCGGGAACCCCACGATGAGGTCCGTGCCGAGCGCGATCCCGGGGACCGCCCGCCGCGCGCGCCGCACGACGTCGGCAAAGTACGCCGTGTCGTACACGCGGCCCATGCGGCGCAGCGTCGCGTCGCAGCCGGACTGCAGGCACACGTGCAGGAACGGTGCCACGCGCTCCGGGTTTTCGCCCATGACGCGCAGCAGCTCGTCCGTCACGTCCGGCGGCTCGATGGAAGAGAGCCTCAGGCGCTCGATCGAGGTCTCCCTCAGGAGAAGTTCGATGAGCCCCGGCAGGCCCACCCTCGTGCCGTCCGGCGCCTCGGCGCCGAAGCGCCCGAGGTTGATGCCCGTGAGCACCACCTCGTGCGCGCCGCGGGACTGCGCGTCGCGCACGCGCGCCACGACCTCTTCCACGCCCATGGAGCGCGAGGCGCCGCGCGCCTTCCACACGATGCAGTACGTGCAGCGGTTGTCGCAGCCGTCCTGGATCTTTATTCCCGGGCGCATGCGGCCCGTCGGCGTGGGCGTGACGCTCACGACGGAGCCGGCGTCGTCCACGCCGCCGTCCACGATGCCCAGGTGCTCCAGAACGCGCGCCGCGACGCGCGCCTTGTTGGGCTCCACCACCACGTTGTCCGCGATGGCCGAGAGCTCCTCCGCGAACAGGCTCGCGACGCAGCCGGTCGCCACGACGGTGGGGCATCCCGGCAGGCCCGCCGCGTGCCGGACGGTCTTCCTGGTCTTCGCCTCCGCCTCGCCCGTGACGGCGCACGTGTTAACGACGATGGCCTGTGCCTCGCCTTCCGGCACGAGCTCGCAGCCGTGGCGCTCGAGCTCGCTTGCGATCACGTCGGTCTCGACGCGGTTGACGCGGCAGCCCAGGTTCACGAACGCGACCCTCGGTCGCGGGGCGGCCGTCACTTCGACCTTCCGTTGCGACGCCCGCGGCCCTTGAACTTCGGCTTCCTGCGGGTCTCCGCCGAGGCGCCGTCCCGCGCCGGACCTGCCGCGCCCTCGCGCGCCGCGTCCTTCTCGCCCCGCGCGTCCACGATCTTGCGGATGCTCTCGAGTTGCTCGGCGGTAAGGTCCTTCGGCGGCACGACCTGGATGACCGCGATGAGGCTGCCGCGAGCCGTCGTGCCCACGCGCGGCATGCCCATGCGCTCCACGCGCACCTGCTGGCCGTAGGAGCAGCCCGCGGGGACCTCGACCACGACCTCGTCGTCCGGAAGTATCCCCCGCATGCGCACCGTCGTGCCCACGATGGCCTCGAGCGAGTCGACCGTCACGCGGCAGAACAGGTCGTCGCCCTGGCGCTGGAACGTCTCGCTCTCCGCGACCTCCACGCGCACGACGAGGTCGCCGGACGCGTCGCCGCGCACGCCCGCCTCGCCCTTGCCCTTCACGGTGAGCGACTGGCCGGAGTGCACGCCGGCGGGGATCTTCACGTCCACCGTTTCGCGCGAGGGGGTGCGGCCCTGGCCCTCGCAGGTCTCGCACGGCTTGTCGACGACCTTGCCCGAACCGTGGCACGCGGGGCACGTCGTCTGTGTCTGCATCTGGCCAAAGATCGTGCGCTGCACCTCTACCACGCGACCGGTGCCGTGGCACCTGTCGCACGTCTTCACGTGGCCGCCCTCCGCCACGCCGGTGCCGCCGCAGTCGTCGCACGGGGCAAGGCGGTCGTACGCGATGGTCTTGGTGCAGCCGGCCGCAGCCTCCTCCAGCGTGACCCTGAGGGTGATGCCCATGTCGCGTCCGCGCGTGCGGGCGGCGCGAGAAGAGCCTCCGCCCTGCCCGCCGCCGAAGAACGAGTCGAAGATGTCGTTGATGCCGAAGCCGCCGCCGAAGATGTCCGACATGTCCACGTAGTCCGAGCCGAAGCCGCCCGGTCCCTCCGCGGTGCCGTAGCGGTCGTAGTTCGAGCGCTTGCGCTCGTCCGACAGGACGGAGTACGCCTCGTTGACCTCCTTGAACTTCTCCTCCGCGTCGGGCTCCTTGTTGACGTCGGGGTGGAGCACGCGCGCCTTCTTCAGGAACGCGCGCTTGATCGTCTTCGCGTCGGCGTCTCGCTCGACGCCCAGAATCTCGTAATAGTCTTTAGAGGCCACTCTTACCTATCTCCCACATGTCGAACGTCGGGCCAAGGCCCGCAGGAACCTTTGCAAACGCGCCAGCCGGACGCGCTAGAAGCTCGCGCCGCCGGGCGCGACCGCTCCGCCGGAGTAGCGCGCGTACGGGCTGCACTGGAACATGAACACCATGAGCAGCGCGAGCAAAAGGCCCGACAGCACGCCGTTGCCCACGTGCGTCGCGGCCTTCCTCCACCACGTGCCGCCATGGCCCACGCCGCCGCCGCGGCTGATCTGCATGCCCGCGATGACCGCCATGATGGCCAGGAACGGCAGCATGGACACGATCGTGCCCGACACGGCGCCCAGCACCACGAACGGCAGCATGAAGCCCACGGTCTGGAACCCGCGCGCCTGCAGCGGGTTCACGCGCTCCGCCGCCACGCCCACGCGGCAGACGAAGTCGCCGGAGGACGAGCCGTTCGTGCCGGCGTTGCCCATGCCCCTCACGCGCACCTCGTCGCCGTCGTGCGAGTTGGCGGGGATGTCCACCACGACCTCGCTCGCGGAGAGCACGCGCCCGGACCCGCCGCACGCCTCGCACGGGTCCGCGACGACCTTGCCCGCGCCCTCGCACTCCGGGCACTCCATCTCCATCACGCCGAAACCGAACAGCCCCGTCAGGTCAAGGCTGATGTGGCCGGAGCCGCCGCACGTGGGGCACGTCTCCGCGTGCTCGCTTTCGACCGACCCGCTGCCGTGGCACACGTCGCACGCGACGTAGCGCTGGTACATGACGCCGCGGCGCGTGCCCTTGCGCGCGGTCTCCTGGTCCAGCTCCACGTCGATGGTGACGTCCGCGCCGGCTCGCGGGTTGTACGCGCGCGAACGGCGGGCGCTCGTGCGGCGATAGGCGCCGCCGCCAAACGGGAAGCCCCAGCCAAACGGGTCCGCGCCGCCAAACGGGTCCGCGGGCGCGCCGTAGCCCTGCGAGCCGCCGCCGTACGCGGGCGCGCCAAACGGGGATCCGGAGCGCATGGCGTCGTAGCGGCTGCGCTTCTGCTCGTCCGAGAGCACCGCGTAGGCCTCGGACACCTCCTTGAAGCGCTCCTCCGCGTCCGGCGCCTTGTTCACGTCCGGGTGGAGCTTGCGCGCCTTCTGCTGGAAGGCCTTGCGTATCTCGTCGGTGGACGCGTCCTTGCTCACGCCCAGGATCGCGTAGTAGTCCTTCTCATTCATTGATGCCATGCGGGGCTCCGAATCCATGCCGCCTGTCTGCGTTCCCACGCGCCAACGGCGCATGCGGTCAAAATTCTATCCAATGCGGCCGCCCGTTATTCATGCGGCGCCGCCGCGCAGGAAATCCCCACCTCGCGCCCCATGCCCCCAGGTCACGCGCAGGGGCGGCCGCGCGCGGCTCGTCTCGCCGCCCCCGCTCAGGCGCTCGCCTCAAGCACCGTGCCCGGGGCAAGGTCCCACATGATGCCAAAGAGCTCGTTTCCCAGGAGCCATCCGCGGCGCGTGGGCGCAAGACCGCCGTCCGGGCGCTCCTGCGCAAGACCCTCGCGCCGCGCCTCGGCCACGGCCGCGTCCACCGCCTGCGCGCCGAGGGCGCGGCGCGCATGGGCGAGAAGTCCTTCTCCCACGCCCTTGGCAAGGCGCATCCCCAGCATCAGGTCCTCGGCCGTGGCCTGCTGCTCGGTCAGGAACTCGAGGTCGTACGAGAGGTCTCCCATGCCCGCGGCCTCCGCAAACGCGCGGCGCCCGCTCGTGACGGTCAGGCGCACGCGCCACGTGCCGTCCGGCGCCTTGGGCAGGCGCGGCGCCGCGGTGCGCAGGATCGCGTAGTCGCCAGCGCACAGCATGCCAGACGCGCCCGTGCCTATGCCAAGGTACGGCACGCCCGTCCAGTACGCCCGGTTGTGGGCGCACGCCTTGCCGGGCCGTGCGTAGCTTGCCACCTCGTAGCGCGCAAGGCCCGCCGCGCCAAGGGCGCGCTCCGCCGCCTCCATGCGCGCAGCCTGCACGTCCTCCGCGTTGAACGCGGGGTCCCCGTCCGCGTAGCGCCGTCCAAGAGCCGTGTCGTCCTCTATCTGGAGCGGGTACACGCTCACGTGGCCGATGCCGCAGGACAGCACGTCCGCAAGGCTCCTCTCCCACGACTCGTCCGTCTGCAGCGGGGTCGCGCACATGAGGTCGCACGATACGTCGAGCCCCGCCGCCACGCCCCGCGAGAGCGCGTCGAGCGCCTGGGCTGGCCCGTGCACGCGGCCCAGCGCCGAAAGCTCGGCCGCGTTCGTGCTCTGCACGCCCACAGATACGCGCGTCGCACCCGCGCCAAGGAGCGCTCCCAGCGTGTCATCGGTAAGCGAGTCCGGGTTCGCCTCGACGGTAAGCTCGCTCGGGCAGTGCGGCGCCATGGCCGCCACGAGCCCGCCGAGCACGTCCGCGCCCAGGTACGTGGGCGTGCCCCCGCCCAGATAGCCCGTGCGGCAGCCATGGAGGAGCCCCAGCGACCCCGCCTGGCGCACCATGCGCGCCGCGGAGGCCGCGTACGCCCCCATGAGCGGGTCGCCCGCGCGCGTGGCCCACGACGAGAAGTCGCAGTACGCGCACTTGCTGCGGCAGAACGGCACGTGCACGTACAGCGCACCCACGCCCACCGCTATCGCCCGGCCGCCGCAAGCCGCTCGCGCAGCACCCCGACCAGCGCCAGGTAGTCCTCGAGCGTCACGCACGCCATCGCGCGGTTTCGCCACTCCGCCGCGTACGGCATGCCCTTGAAGTACCACCCCGCGAGGCTCCGCGCACGCGCCAGGTGCGCGCCCGTGGCGGCAAGCAGCCGCACGTGGCACTCGAACGCGGCAAGCCGCTCCGCGGGACCAACCTGCGCGGGCTCACGCCCCTCGTCCAAGGCGCGCGCTGCCGAGAAGATCCACGGGTTTCCGTAGGAGCCGCGTGCCACCATGACGGCGGCGACGCCGGTCGAGGCCCTCATGGCCGATGCCGCATGCGCGTCGAGCACGTCGCCGGAGCCGATGACGGGCACGTCGACCGCCTCGACCACGTGGCGCACGGCGTCCCAGTCCGCCTTGCCGCGATACAGCTGGCTCGCCGTGCGGCCGTGAACGGCGATGGCGGCCGCGCCCGCCTGCTCCATCGCGCGCGCGAAGTCCGGCGCCTGCTCGGGGCCCGGCTGGCGGCTGCGGCGGATCTTGCACGTCACGGGGACGTCCGCCTCCTCCACGCACGCGCGCACGATTTCCGCCGCGAGCCCGGGCTCGTCCAGGAGCGCGGAGCCCTCGCCCTTGCGCGTGACCTTCGGCACGGGGCAGGCCATGTTGACGTCTATGAGGGCGAGCGGCCCCTGCAGGCGCTCCTGCACGCGGGAAGCCGCCTCGCGAAACTGCTCCGGCTTGCTGCCAAACAGCTGGACCGCGATGTCCGGCTCGGGGTCATGCGGCATCACCAGGTCCCATGTCTTCTGGCCGCCGGTCTCGCCGCCGTAGTGGATCCCGGCGACGGAGACCATCTCCGTGTACGCAAGGCCTGCGCCAGCGCTGCGCGCCATCAGGCGGTACGCCGCGTCAGTGACGCCGGCCATCGGCGCCATGAGGTAGCGGGCCGCCTCGAGCCTGGAGCGAAGGTCGCCCTCGCGCGGAAACGGGCTGATCTTCTCGCCCAGCGCCGCCGCGGGGGCGAACTCTTCCAGCACCTGCGCGGGGGTCTGCGGCTGCATCGGCCGCGTCATTCGTCGTCCACCTTCAGCACGGCGAGGAACGCCTCCTGAGGCACCTCGACCGAGCCGATGGACTTCATGCGCTTCTTGCCCTCCTTCTGCTTCTCGAGCAGCTTGCGCTTGCGGCTGATGTCGCCGCCGTAGCACTTGGCGAGCACGTCCTTGCGGTGCGCCTTCACGGTGGAGCGGCTGATGATCTTGTTGCCGATGGCGCCCTGGATGGGCACCTCGAACTGCTGGCGCGGGATGATCTCCTTCAGCCTGTCGCACAGCGCGCGGGCCATGTCGTACGCCTTGTCGCGGTGCACGATGAAGCTGAGCGCGTCCACGACCTCGCCGGCGAGCAGGATGTCAAGCTTCACCAGGTCGCTCTCGCGGTACTCGCCCATCTCGTAGTCGAGCGAGGCGTAGCCCTTCGTGCGGCTCTTCAGCTGGTCGAAGAAGTCCAGAATCAGCTCGGCCAGCGGGATGTCGAAGTGCATCTCGACCGACTTCTCGGACAGGTACACCATGTCGCGGGTCTCGCCGCGGTGGTCGATCACCAGCTGCATCACGGCGCCCATGAAGTCGGGCGGTACGATGACCTTCGCCTTGAGGTACGGCTCCTCGATCCGCTCGATGCGCGTGACGTCGGGCAGGTCCTGCGGGCTCGTGATCTCTATCATGCTGCCGTCCGTCTTGTACACGTGGTAGTTAACGGACGGGCTCGTCGCGATGAGGTCCAGGCCGAACTCGCGCTCCAGGCGCTCCTTCACGACCTCCATGTGGAGAAGGCCGAGGAATCCCACGCGGAAGCCAAAGCCAAGCGCGACGGACGTCTCGGGCGTCCATGTGAGCGACGGGTCGTTCACCTTCAGCTTCTCGAGCGCGTCGCGCAGGTTCTCGTACTGCTTGTTGTCGATGGGGAACAGGCCCGTGAACACCATGGGCTTCGCCTCGTGGTAGCCGGGGCACGGCTCCGCGCACGGCCTGTCCTCGTACGTGATGGTGTCGCCGGTCTTAACGAGCGCCGGGTCCTTCAGGCCCGTGACGACGTAGCCGACCTCGCCCACGCCAAGCTCGTCCAGCGAGGTCTCCAGCGGCCGCTTGCAGCCGACGCCGTCGCACAGGAACGTGTCGCCCAGGGCCATCATCTTCAGGCGGTCGCCCTTGCGCATGACGCCGTCGAACACGCGGACCGTCGCGACGACGCCGCGGTACTCGTCGAAGTACGAGTCCAGGATGAGCGCCTTCAGCGGCGCGCCCGCGTCGCCCTTGGGGGGAGACACCAGGTAGACGATGGCCTCGAGCAGGTCGTGGATGCCCTCGCCCGTCTTGCCGGACACGCAGACGGCGTCGTCCGCCGGTATGGCGAGGTCCTCCTCTATCTCCTCCTTCACCTCGTCCGGGTGCGCGGAGGGAAGGTCGATCTTGTTTATGCACGGCACGATGTCCAGGTTCGCGTTCATTGCGAGGTTCGCGTTCGAGACCGTCTGGGCCTCGACCCCCTGCGTGGCGTCCACCACGAGCACGGCGCCCTCGCACGCGGCGAGGGAGCGCGACACCTCGTACGTGAAGTCGACGTGTCCCGGCGTGTCTATCAGGTTGAACTGGTAGGTGTTGCCGTCGTCGGCCGCGTACATAACGCGGACGGCGTTGCTCTTGATGGTGATGCCGCGCTCCTGCTCGATGTCCATCGAGTCGAGCATCTGCGACGACAGGTCCCTCTCGTCCACCGTGTGGGTGAGCTCGAGGATCCTGTCCGAGATGGTCGACTTGCCGTGGTCGATGTGCGCAACGATCGAGAAGTTGCGGATGAGTGAAAGGTCTGTCTTGTTCATGCGACCCATGATAACCCACGCGCGGCCGCAGTCGAGGCCACGTCCCAAGCAGATTTCGTGCTCTTCTCGCCCGCAGGCGCCTTTCAAAACCCAATCGCCCGCCCGCACGCGCCCGCGCGTTGGACAGAATGTGAATTTATGCCCGCACCTGCGCGCAGGCAAGATGCGCGGCACCATGCGGGACCGGTTCTGCTATACTCCGTAAGTCGACCTCGCCGTGTCAGGTGTCGGATACCCCACGTCCTTCACCTCAAAATAGAGGCCTCAAGGATCAGAACCGAAAGGAACCGCACGTGGCTAACATCAAGTCTCAGAAGAAGCGCATCATCACCGCCGAGAAGGCGCGCATGCGCAACAAGGCAGTCCGCTCCGAGCTGAAGACTGCCGTCAAGGACGTCCGCGCCGCCGTCACCGCCAAGGATGCCGACGCCGCACAGGCTGCCGCCAACAAGGCCAACCGCCTCCTCGACAAGGCAGCCTCCAAGGGCATCATCCACAAGAACCAGGCCTCTAACCGCAAGTCTGGCGTGCAGAAGCTGGTCAACTCCCTGAAGTAGGCCACCTCGACAGTTTGCCTTCTCGACCCCGCCCGCACGGACGGGGTCTTTTTGTATATCGGGGGTCTTCACGCATGACGTCGCACGGTGCCGGGCACGGCGCCGTCACCGCCCCCTCGACGCTCGCGCTAAGCCCGCCCGCACACGTAGAGGACGAGCGAGACGAACGTGGTCTCCGGGTCGTCGCCACCCTTGAGCGCGCGCTCGCACCGCGCGCAGCGCTCGAGCGAGCCCTCGAGCTCGCCGTCCGCGAAGCGCCGCGCCCAAGAGAGGTGGTTCTTCACCTGCCACTGCTGCTTGCCGAGCTCTGAGGCGAGGAGCCCGCCCTCCCCCCTGGCCGCAAGCGACCTCGCGCACACCAGCTCGCGGAGGCGTCCGCACAGAAGCGACGTCAGCGCGATCTGCGACGGGTTCTGCATCAGGTGGTACAGACCGAGCGCCTTCGCGGCGTCGCGCGCGCACACCGCGTCCAGGAAGTCCCACGGCTTCACCTCGGCCGTTCTTGCGACGTTTTGCTCCACGTCCGCCACGGTGATGCGCCCGCGGTCGCGGCAGAGCGCCGCGAGGGACCTCAGCTGCGCGTCGATCATCGTGGTCGACTCTCCCACGCGGCTCACGAGCTCCGCCGCCGCCGCCTCGTCCGTCTGCATGCCGTAGTGCGCGGCCATGCGCACGACCGTGGGAGCCAGCTGCCAGCGCTTCTTCGGGGCGCAGTCGATTATCGAGTGCGCGCCGACCGCCTTGACGGCCTTGTACAGGCGCGTCGACTTCGCGAGAGTCGTCGCCACGAGGCAGAGCGTGCACCCAGGGTTCGGATCCTTCAGGTATGCGATGATCGCCTCCGAGACAGGCTTCGGAAGCTTCTCGGCCTTCGTTATGAGCACGAGCCTGAATCCCGCCCCCATGGGGATGGTGTTGAGCGAGGCCACGACGTCCCCGGGCACGAGGTCCGGTCCCGCCACGTGCTCGTCCAGGTTGAACGCGGCAAGCCCGGGCTCGAGCCGACCCTTCAGCCTGGTCACTGCCTGCCGGCTCTTGAGCTCGTCCGAACCCACTATGAGGTATGCGGGCAAGAGCGCCGCCTTCGCCATGCTTCCTCCTCCCATCGTCAGGACATCCATACTACACCCGACCGCGCTCAAGGGGACCGCTCCGTAACGACGCGCACGCCCCTCTCGCCCGGCTCCAGCGTCACCGTGCCCGCGTCCATCGTGCACAGGAAGCGCGAGCCGGCCCGCTCAAGCACGCGTCGGCACTCCGCCGACGGGTGGCCGTAGCGGTTGTGGGCGCCGGCGCTCGCGACTGAGACCTCCGGCGCCAGCTCGCGCGCCTCGTCCGGCGTGACGGAGACCTTCGAGCCGTGGTGCCCCACCTTCAGAAAGTCGACGTCGCCAACGCGGCCCGCCGCGAGGGCGCCTCCGGTCTCGTCCTTCTCGGCATCGCCCGTAAGCAGCCCGGACATGGTCCTCGACCCGTCGTCGTACGTCAGCGCGAGCTCTATGGAGTCTGCGTTCTCACTGCCGTCCACCGGCGCCTCCGGCCAGACCACCCTCAGCCTGAAGTCGCCCACCGCGAGCTCGTCGCCCAGGCCCACCTCCCGCACGTCCCCCATCCCGCGTCGTTCGAGCTCTGCCGCAAGCTCCTCCGGAACGTTGCCGCGAACGCCCCTTGCAACAAGCACGGCGTCGCACGGGACCTCCCCCAGCACCTGGCCCACGCCCCCAAAGTGGTCGTCGTGCATGTGGGTAACCACGACGGCGTCGATGTGCATCACGTGCAGACGCGCGAGCTCCGCGGCCGCCGCCTGGTCCGGCCCCGCATCCACGAGCACGGCCGACGCCCCCTGCTGCACGAGGATGGCGTCCCCCTGTCCCACGTCCAGCACGCAGACGCGCGCGGGCGAGAAGAACCGCCACCTCAGCAGCAGGCAGAGCGATACGGCGGCGAGCGCCCCTAACGCCGCGAGCACGGGGCCGCGCCTGACCCGCGGCCAGCAGACGAGGATCGCGGCCGTCACGCCGACCGTCACCGCGCCGGCAACCGCCATGTCGCAGCTTACGGAGACGCACGCGTACGGCAGCCGACCCATCCACCCAAGCAGGCGAGAGACCGCCGTCCCCGCCACGTCGCACGGCACGAGCGCGACGACCGCAAGCGGCGTCCCGGCAAGGCACGCGACCGCCATGCCCGCACCCACCATGACCGTGAACGGCAGGGCAAGCGCGAGGTTCGCGAGCGGCGCCACGAGCGAGAGCTGCGAGAACATCGAGCACGTTATCGCCCCCGTCGCAAACTGCGCCACAAGGCACGCGGACAGCGTGTCGCGCGCGAAGTCCACGACCCCGTCCATCCCTCGCCTCACGGGTCGCGGCACCCGCGCGTGAAGCCGCGGACGAACCACCAGTTGGCGCATGACGTAGCCGAAGTAGGGCGAGAGCAGGCAGAGCCCCACGACCGAGGCGACGGACAGCACGAAACCCACCTGGCCCGTGACGGAGGGGTCCACCATCACCATCCCCAGCGCGACCGCGCACGCCGCTGAGAGCGAATGCCCGCGCCGTCCCGCGACCCGCGAGCCAAAGGCGACCACGCACATGAGCCACGAGCGCACCGCAGAGACCGGCGCCCCACAGAACAGCACGAAGAGGCCCGTCGCGGCAAGCAACACGATCGTCCGCGACACGGGGCCGAGCCTGGTCCTGCCCAGCAGCCGCTCCACGAGCGCACCCACGATGGCGATGTGCCCCCCGGACACCGCGACGAGGTGCGCGACGCCGCACGCGGCGAACACCTTGTCCAAGCCTTCCCGCACCATGGCGTCCTTCGAGCCGCACACGCTGCCCGCCAGAATCGCGCGCGCGGACGAGCGGTCCGGCTCCATGGCCAGAAGCGCCACGCGCCTCCTCTCGTTCACCCAGGCGCGAAGGCCCGGCGCCTGCGTCACGCCCAACGCGTGCACGACGGAGACCGTACCGCACACGCCTTGCCGCTCCGACGCGAGCCTCCACTCTCCCGCCCCCCTGCCGAACCTCCCCACCGCGCGCAGGCGCTCACCCATGTCGTATCGCTCCGTGCTTCGCACCCACACGTCGCCCATGCGCACGCCGCCGCGCCACACGTGGGCGCGCGCCCGGTATCCCCTCGTGCCGAGCGAGGCGTCCGAGCACACCTCGAGCTCGCACGACGAGACGGCGCTTCGCTCCATCGCACGCGCCGTTCCCTCCGCCACCCCCACCTGCGCGGACGCGAGGCAGGCGCAAAGGCCGCACGTCCCCGCCGCAAGCACGACGCGCGAGAGCGTCGCCGTCGCGCACGAGGTGCTCCCCACACCGCGCCACGCCAGGGCCATCGCGACCACGCACGCCGCTGCCGGCGCCCACGGCCGGCCCGCGCGCAGTCGAAGCGCAAGCACGGTCTGCGCCGCCACCCCGCACGCGCACAGGAGGTAGAGCGAGAAGGGCACGCACGGCCTGTTCGGAACCCACTCGTGGTCAGACACGTATCATCGCCCGCATCCGCTCGAACTTCTTCTCGCCGATGCCCGATACGCGCATGATGTCCTCCGGGCTCGCGAACGGCCCGTTCCTCGTGCGGTCCTCCACGATGGCCGCGGCCGTCGCCTCGCCCACGCCCGGCAGCCGCTGCAGCTCCGTCGTGTCGGCCGTGTTGATATCGACGAGGCCGGAGCCCGTGGAGTCCCCCGCTCCCCCTCCGTCGCTTCCCGCCGCGCCCGCGTCCGCGCCCGGCGCGCCAGCGGCGTCTTGCGCGGCCTCCTCGGGCACCTCCTCGCCTTGCCTCGGAACGTGCACCTTCTGTCCGTCGGAAAGCGACGCGGCGAGGTTGATGCCCGTGGTGTCCGCGTCCTTCGCGAGCCCGCCCGCCGCGCTCACCGCGTCGTTCACCCTCGGGCTCGACGAGTAGACCCTGTACACGCCTGGGTTCTCCACGGCACCGTCCACGTGCACGATCACGGCGGCGACCTTCGTCTCCTCCGCCTTTGCCTTTTGCGCGGAGTCGCCCTCGTCACGACCCCTCCCTGCGCTCTCGCTCGCGTCCCGCCCTCCCTTCGCCTTCTCCTGCGCAACCTCGCCTCCCGCGTCGGCGCGCGTCACCTCGAAGCCCCCGCCCCTTCCGGGCAGCAGCAGCGCCCCCACCACCGCCAGGCCCGCGGCCGCCACCACCGCTGCCATGACGGGACCCTTCCGCCCCCTCAGGCCGTATCTCTCCGGAAGCCCTCCCGCGGGTCCCCTCGCCCTCTGCGCCATAGCAAACCACCCCCAGTCCCATCATGGGACCGGGGGTGGCGCATGCGTCCGTCTGTTCAAATCGGCATTGCGGATGTCTTTCGCCCGTCTGCGCACGTCGCGCAAAGGCAGGTGCAAGAAGGTCCGTCCACCGGGAGCATCGCTACTCCGTGGCCGCGCCCCTCTCGCCCGTCGCGTCCTTCTCGCCGCGGCGCTCGAACACCGCCGGGGCAAGCTCGCGGTGGCGCGCCCTCAGCTGGCGGGGCGGCTTGTACGAGGGGCACTGGTCGAAGTCCACGTACTCCACGCTCTGCACCAGCTCCTCGATCATGGCGTCGTGGTCGAAGGAGTCCCACGCCTCGTGCACCATGTCCGGCTTCGCGTGGGTCTCCGGGCGGCGCGGCATGAACAGCGTGCAGCAGTCCGCCGCGTCCTGCGCGGATATGTCGTACGTGCCGATCTCCTGCGCGCGGCGCATGATCTCCTGCTTGTCGGAGCCTATGAGCGGCCGCAGCACGGGCATGCTCACCATCTCGTTCACGACGGAGATGTTCTCGAGCGTCTGCGACGCCACCTGGCCCAGCGACTCGCCCGTCACCAGCGCCTTCGCGCCCTCCAGGCGGGCTATGCGCTCCGCCACGGCAAACATCACCCTGCGGTACGTGATGATGCGCAGGCTCTGCGGCACGCACAGCGATATCTCGCGCTGCTTCTGCCCAAACGGCACCACGTACAGGCGGCCTACCATGCCGGAGGGCGCCATCGCGTTGATGATGTCCTGGCACAGGTACTCGCTCGTGTCCGCCGTCATCGGCCGGCCCGAGAAGTGCACGGGCACGCACACGGCGCCGCGGCGCCCGACCATCCACGTCGCGACGGGAGAGTCGAAGCCGCTGGACAGAAGCGTCACGACCTTGCCGGCCGTCCCCACGGGAAGGCCGCCCACGCCCACGCCGGTGTCCGTGTACACGTACACGCTCGCGTTCACCACCATCACGATGACCGTGACGTCAGGGTGGTGCATCTCGACCTTCTTGTCGGGGAACTTCTCGCACAGGACGCTTCCCACAAGGCGGTTGATGTCCAGCGTGTGCAGCTCGTAGTTGGTTGAGGACCTCCTGGCGTGCACCTTGAACGAGCCGAACTCCCCGGCCTCGCCAAGCGCCCTCACCGCGGCCGCGCAGTACTCGTCCGGATCCTGGCGGCACACGTAGGCAACGGACACCCGCGCGACGCCCGGCACGCGCGATATGGCGTGCGCCATGTCGTCGGTGGCCATGCCGTCGGCGGCCGTCACCAGGATGTGGCCGGATATCCTCTTGATGTCCGCTACGTCGAACGATCTCAGGGCCCTGTGCAGGTTCGTCACCAGCTGGTTCTCGAACGTGGAGCGGTTCTTGCCCTTCAGGCCGATCTCGTGGTAGTGGACGAGGCAAACCCTGTCAGCCATGGCTTACAGGTTGTGGTCGACGAGTGCGTTCGAACCCTTGATTTCCTCGTCGAACTCGTCCTTGTCGTAGCTCAGCGTGCCGTCCTCGATCTCGTTCATCGCGACGGACACCGTGTCCTCGCCGCTCACCACGGTCGTGATGTCGTCGAAGTCCTGGATTGCGGTCACACGCAGGTGCTGCCCGCGGATCATGTTGTTGATGTCGCAGGCGCGCTTGCTCGCAAGGGCGCACAGCAGGAAGGGGTTGTGCTCGGTCTTGGCGAGAAGATCGTCGATCTCTGGCTTGGTAACTGCCATTTAGGAGTTGCCTCCATCCATCTCGTAGCTTTCAAGAACGTTCGCGAGGTCCCTCACGGCGGTCGCGAGGTCGTCGTTCACCACGCGCGCGTCGTAGTCCTTCGCAAGGTCCATCTCGTGGCGGGCGTTCGCAAGGCGAAGCTCTATCGACGCCTCGTCCTCGGTGCCGCGCCCCCTCAGCCTCTGCTCGAGCACCTCGAGCGACGGCGGCTCTATGAACACCAGCACGGCGTCCGGGTAGATGCGCCTCACGTTGAACGCGCCCTGGACGTCGATCTCGAGGATGACGGACTTGCCGGCGGCCATGAGGCCGTCCACCTCGCTGCGCAGGGTACCGTACTTGTGCCCGTGCACTTCGGCCCACTCCAGGAAATCGCCTCTCTCGATGCGACGGTCAAACTCCTCCTCCGAGAGGAAGTGGTACGAGACGTCCGGAATGTCGTGGGGCCGAGGCGGACGCGTCGTCGCAGAAACCGTCAGGCCCAGGTCCGGACGCTCTTCTCGCACTGCGGAGACGAGCGTGCCCTTCCCTGCGCCTGACGGTCCGGAGATGACGAATAAACGAGGCTTCCTCATCGCTTACTTGTTGAGCACCTCGAGGAGCTGCTCGCGCTGGCGCGCGCCCAGGCCCTTGACGCGGCGCGTGGCAGAGATGCCGAGCTCGTCCATGATCTTGGAGGCCTTGGCCTTGCCATAGCCGGGAAGGGACTCGATGAGGGCGGAGACCTTCATGCGGCTCGCGATGGGATCCTCGGAGTCGAGAACGTCCTCCAGGGAGATCTCGCCCTTCTTGATCTTGTCGCGAAGCTCAGCGCGCTCGTGGCGAGCCTGTGCGGCCTTCTCAAGCGCGGCCTTGCGCTGCTCGTCCGTAAGCTGAGGTAGTGCCATGGTTCCTCCAAACAGTAGGTTTCACATCTATGCATGCCCGTTCGCAAATGGGCAGGTCATCAATCGCAAGCACATAGTTTGCCAATTGGGCACCCATTTTACAAGGGTATTGTTCCCAAATAGGTTCTCGCAGGGTCCTAAAACCACAATTGGGCCCTATTTCTCCACGTAAAGGCGGTAGTTACGCCTCGCAAAGCTCGCTCACGACGGCCTCGTAGGCCTCCACGGGGTCGTCCGCCTGGGTGATCGGCCTTCCAATGACGAGCATCGACGCGCCCGCGCCGATGGCGCTCGCCGGCGTGGCGATGCGCTTCTGGTCGCCCACGGCCGCGCCCTTAGGCCTCACGCCCGGCGTCACGATGAGCGCCTTCGGCCCCAGAAGCTCGCGCATCTGCGCGGCCTCCCGCGGCGAGCACACGATGCCGTCTGCGCCCGCGCCCACGGACATCCCGGCCAGGCGCTCCACCTCGCGCTCCACGGGCACGTCGATGCCGATCTCTGCAAGCGCGTCCTGGTCCATGCTCGTCAGCACCGATATCGCGACCAGGCGCGTCCTGTCGCCGCCGCGCCGCTCGGCCGCGTCCTCCACGCCGGCGCGCGCCTGGCGCACCATCTCGGACGAGCCCATGCCGTGGATGGAGAGCAGATCCGCCCCCGTGAGCGACGCGGAACGCGCCGCGCCCCTCACCTGGAACGGGATGTCGTGCAGCTTAAGGTCGAGAAACACCTTGAATCCGCGGTCGCGCATCTCCCTCACTATGGAGGGCCCCTCCGCGTAGAACAGCGTCATGCCCACCTTCACCCAGCGTGCCTTGCCCTGAAGGCGCGTCGCAAGGTCGATGGCGGTGTCTCGGTCGCAGTCGAGCGCGATGATGATGGACTCGCGCGCCTCGTCGTCACTTAGCATTCGAAGGCTCCAATCAGCTCGTTGATGTCACTCACGCCCTGGGACTCCGCCCAGGCCTCCAGCTCGCGCTCGACGCGGGGCGCGGCCGTCGGGTCAACCAGGTTCGCCGTTCCCACAGATACCGCCGTCGCGCCCGCCAGGATGAACTCCGCCGCGTCCTCGCCGCTCGTGACGCCGCCGATGCCGCAGAGCGGGATGTCTACGGCCTTGTGCGCCTCCCACACCATGCGCACGGCGATCGCGTGTATGGCCGGGCCGGATACGCCCGCAGTCGGGCGCGAGAGCTTGCTTTTGCGCGTGCGCACGTCGATCGCCATCCCGGGGATCGTGTTGATGAGCGAGAGCGCGTCCGCGCCCTCCGCCTCGAGGGCCCGCGCGATCTCGCCCACGTCGTGCGGCGCCATCTTCACCACGATGGGCCGCTTCGTGACCGGCCTCACCGCGGCCATGACCTCAGCCGCGGCGGCGGGCGTAGCGCCCATGGCCGCACCGCCCTTGCTCACGTTCGGGCACGATATGTTGATCTCGAAGCCGGACGCGAACGGCGCCAGCTCCTCGAAGAGCTCCAGCGCCCGCACGTACTCCTCTACGGAGTGTCCGGCCACCTGGCAGATGACCCTGCAGCCGCGCCGCTCCAGTCCCGCGAGGTACTCGCCGTAGCTCGCAACGAAGGCGCGAACGCCGGGGTTCTGGAGCCCCACGGAGTTCATGATGCCCGAGGGCAGCTCGCACATCCTCGGCACGGGGTTCCCGTCCCATGCCTTGGCCGCGCATCCCTTCGTCGTGATGGCTCCGAGCTCTCCCACGTCGTAGAACCCCTCGAACTGCCAGCCGTTTCCAAACGTGCCGGACGCGGTGTTCACGGGGTTCTTCATCCTTATGCCGCCCAGGTCGACGGCCATGGAGACCTTGCTCACCACGCCACCTCCTCCGCGTCGAACACCGGACCGTCCATGCAGCACGACTTGTAGCCGCCGGCGCGCATGGCGACGTTGCACGTGCTGCACGCGCCGAAGCCGCAGGTCATCATCCGCTCGAGCGACGCCTGGCATGCCACGTGCGCGGCCTCGGCCAGCCGGGCCACCCCGGCCATCATGACGGACGGGCCGCACGTCACCACGAGGTCGTAGTCTCGCTGGGCGAGAAGGTCTTCCATCGCCTGGGTCGTGAAGCCCCTCCGGCCGTACGAGCCGTCGTCGGTCGTGACCACGACGTCGCTCGCGCCGAGGTCGCGTGCGTCCTTCTCGCCCCAGAGGCGGTCCTTCGTCTGCGCGCCGAGGATGACGTCCACGTCGCGCCCGGCCGCCACGAGCGCCCGCGCCGCCGCTATGACGGGGGGCGCGCCGACGCCCCCGGCTACGGCGAGCGCACGGCCGCCCGGCGCCACGCGCCAGCCGTTGCCGCACGGGCCCACCACGGTCGAGCCGGACCCCGCGCCCATCTGCGAAAGGCGGCGCGTGCCCTCGCCGACCGCCGCGTACACGAGCTCTATCGTCCCGGCGCCCGCGTCCGCGCCAGAGAACGACAGCGGGATCCTCACGATGTGCGACGCGTCGCCCGGCACGGCGATGTTCATGAACTGGCCGGGCGCGAGCTCGCCCGCGAGCTCCGGCGACTCCATCACCATGCGGAAGACGTCCCTGCCCACGGCCTCGTTCGAGCGCACGCTGAAGTCGTACAGGTGCACCTTGGCACTTGGCTGCACGGCGGCCTCCTTTCAAGAGAATGGTGGCGCGAGGCCCAGCGCCCCGCGCCACCATGATAGTGCGTTACTGGGCCACCACGCCGTTGGCGAGCGTGCGCTTGCCGTCGACGAAGACGTCCGAGGCGACGCCCATGAGCGTATCGCCCAAAAACGCGGAGTTCTTGGACTTGCTCTCGAAGTAGTCCTCGGTCACGGTGATCTCCTTCTCGGGGTCGATCAGCGTGAGGTCGGCCTTGGAGCCCTTCTCGATCTTCACGTCGGCGAGCCTGAGCACGCGGCGCGGGTTGACAGCCATGACCTCGACGAGCCTGCTCCAGCTGATCTCGCCGGTGCGGACCATGTTCGTGAGCATGAGGGGAAGCGAGGTCTCGAGGCCGATGGTCCCGAAGAACGCGATCTCCCACTCGCAGTCCTTCTCGTGCTGGGCGTGGGGCGCGTGGTCCGTCACGAGGCAGTCGATCGAGCCGTCGACGATGCCCTTGCGCAGGGCGAGCATGTCGCTCTTCAGGCGCAGCGGCGGGTTCATCTTCAGGTTGGTGTTGTAGGTGCTGTCGATGTCGTCCTCGTTCAGGAACAGGTGGTGCGGGGTGACCTCGCACGTGACGGGCAGCCCCTCGGCCTTCGCGGCCCTCACCAGGTCCAGGCCCTTCTCGGTGGAGATGTGCGCGATGTGCAGCGGGCAGCCGGTGAGTCGGCAGAGCTCGATGTCGCGGTAGATCTCGAGCTCCTCGCCCAGCGCCGGCCAGCCGAACATGCCAAGGCGCGTGGAGGCCTTGCCCTCGTTGATGACGCCGTGGGCCGTGAGGGACTCGTCCTCGCAGTGCGCGATCGCGACGCGGTCGAACTGCGACACGTAGCCCATGCAGGTGCGCATCATGCCGGCGCCCTGCACGCCGTGGCCGTCGTCGCTGAAGGCGCAGGCGCCCTCGAGCACCATGTCGCCGATCTCCGCGAGGGCCTCGCCCTTCTCGCCGCGGGTGAGCGCGCCGATCGGGCGGATGTGGCAGAGCCCGGCCGCTCGGCCGCGGTCGATCTGGTAGCGGATGCCCGTGCCCGTGTCGGTCACGGGGTCGGTGTTCGGCATGGTCGCCACGTCCGTGAAGCCGCCGTGCGTCGCCGCGCGAGAGCCGGTCTCGATGGTCTCCTTGTACTCGAAGCCGGGGTCGCGGAAGTGCACGTGCATGTCGACGAGGCCGGGAACCAGGTACTTGCCCGCGGCATCGATGACCTCGGCACCCTCGGGGGCCTCCAGGCCATGGCCCACCTCGACGATCTCCTTTCCGTCGAGAAGGACGTCGACTACCTCGTCGAGTCCGATCTGCGGGTCGACGGCGTGTGCGCCCTTAAGCAGAAATGCCATTGTTCTCTCCTCCCAGAAGCAGGTACATCTCGGCCATGCGGGTGAGGACACCGGCGTTGACCTGGTCAAGAATCCTGGAGCGTGCGCAGTCCGCTACGTCCGCGTTGATCTCCATGCCGCGGTTCATGGGGCCGGGGTGGCAGATGATCGCGTTGTCCTTCATGCGGCTGACGCGCTTCATGTCGAGGCCGTACAGGCGGTTGTACTCGCGGCGGGACGGGATCGTCGCGCCCTCCATGCGCTCCAGCTGGACGCGGAGCATGTATACGACGTCGACGGAGTCGATGACCTCGTCGAGGCTCCACGTCTGCGGGCAGCCGAACCAGTCGGGGTCGTCCACCTGGAACGTCGGGGGCCCCACGAGCGTGACCTCGGCGCCCATGGTCTTGAGCGCGGGGGCAAGCGAGCCGCACACGCGGCTGTGCGCGAGGTCGCCCACGATGGCGACCTTCAGGCCGTCGAGGTGGCCGAAGTGCTTGCGGATGGTGTACAGGTCGAGCATGGCCTGCGTCGGGTGCTGGTGCTTGCCGTCTCCTGCGTTGATGACCACGGCGTCGGTGTTCTCGGTGATCTTCTGCGGGGTGCCGGCGAGCCTCGCGCGGCAGATGAACATGTCGACGTTCATGGCGTCGATGGTCTGGATGGTGTCCGCCAGGCTCTCGCCCTTCACGACGGAGGACGTGCTGCCGCCCATGGACAGCGAGTCCGCGGACAGGCGCTTCTCGGCCAGCTCGAACGAGCTCTTCGTGCGCGTGGACGGCTCCAGGAACAGGTTCACGATCGTGCGGCCGCGCAGCGCCGGCACCTTCTTGATCACGCGGCCATTGTTGACGGACTCGAACGCGGCCGCCGTGTCAAGGATCTGCGTGATGTCATCGGCGGTCAGGCTGTACGTGTCGATGAGGTTCTTGACGGATAGCATCTAGTTCGCACCTCCAGCTTTCTTTTCGACGTTGATGTCCCAGATCTCGACGGAGTTGTGATCGTCGAGAGGCTCTATGCACACGCGCACGTCCTCCTCGTGCGAGGACGGTACGTTCTTGCCAACGTAGTCGGCGCGGATGGGCAGCTCGCGGTGGCCGCGGTCCACCATGACCGCCAGCTGGACCGTCTTGGGGCGACCGTAGTCCGTGAGGGCGTTCAGCGCGGCGCGCACGGTGCGGCCCGTATACAGCACGTCGTCCACCAGGACGATGTTCGCGCCGTCGATGTTGAAGGGGATGTTGGTGCCGTGCAGCACGGGGGCGACGTTGCGCATGAAGTCGTCGCGATAGAAGCTGATGTCGAGGGAGCCGACCTTCGGCCTGTTTCCCTCTATGGCCTCGATCGCGTCCGCAAGCCTCGTCGCAAGCGTTTCTCCGCGGCGGATGATGCCGACGAGCGCGATGTCGTCGGAGCCCTCGTTGTGCTCGACGATCTCGTGGGCGATGCGGGTGATGGCCCTCTCCATCGCCTGGCCATCCATGATGACCGCCTTTGGCTTGTTCTCAGCCATGGCACTCCTTCCAAAAAAGACGCCAATGTCCCGTTGGCACACGGTACACAGGCGTCAGGAAGGCGTTCATGGCCCCGCAGGGCATATGTTCCTTGCCGGCGTCTCGCACCGTGCTTAAAGGGTTGCATTCAATATACGCGGAATTTCTTCCAACGCAACTACTAATTTACCCGCACACGAAACGCGCGTCCGAAGGAACGGAAGGCACGCCTAGAAGCGCGACCTCACCACGCGGCGCACGCAGTTTACGAGCCCGCGCTGCCGCAGGTAGAACGCGCCGACGGTACCCCTGCGCACGCAGGCGCCCGCGCGAGAGCCCGAAAGGCGGCCCCTCACGTCGCGAAGCACCGCACCCGTGGCGCCGCCGGCGCCGCGCAGCCGCTCTTCTCCAAAGTAGTCCGCGAGCACGCCCAGATAGTCGCTCCAGAACTTCGTCTGCTCCGCCTCGGGAAGCGCGCTTGCGTCCAGGAGCACGAGGTCCACGTCCCAGTCGAGCATGCGCCCCGCGCAGACGTCCTGCCACCCGCTCGACTTCCAGTCCGAAAGTATCGCCGCCACGGCGTCGCGGTGCCTGGAGAGCTTCTTCGCGAGGCTCGCCCCGCTCGCGGACGCGGCGTGCATCATGGATGCGTCGGTCATGCGGTACGCGTACAGCTGCCTGGAGCAGAGCAGGATCCTCCGCGCTCGCGGGTACACGTAGAACAGGAAGTACTGGTCGTCTCCGAGCGTGAGCGCCTCGTCGTAGCGCGCACCGACGCGCTCGCAGAACTCGCGCGATAGGGCGCACCGCCACGAGAAGGGCCTGACGTTCTCGGTGAAGAGCACCTCGGGATGGAAGCCCTCGATGAGCGCGTCGCGCGGGCGGAGCCTGTTTGCGATGGCCGCCGGCGTGCGGTCGGCCGGCACGCACGTGAAGCCGAAGCACATGACCTCGCAACCCGTTCGCGCAAAGGAGTCCGAAACGACCTCGCACGCGTCGGGCGCGAGCGTGTCGTCCGCGTCCACGCAGAGAAGGACGTCCCCCGTGGTCCGGTCCATGCCGGCGTTGCGCGCGGCGCCGGCACCGGCGTTTCTCTGGTGGATGACGCGCAGGCGCTCGTCGCGCGCTGCGCACTCGTCCAGGATGCGCGGCGAATCGTCCGTGGAGCCGTCGTCGACGCAGATGACCTCGAGGTCGCGCATGGTCTGTCCCAGCACGGACGCGAGGCACGCCCTAAGGTAGCGCTCCGCGTTGTACACGGGAATCACGATGGACATGCGCGGCATGGCTATCCCCTCCTGCCGCCAAGCGCCTGGGCGAGGCCGGCCGGCCCCGCGAGGTGCAGCGCGAAGCGGGCCTTGGCCGCGGCACCCGGCCCGTGGTAGCGGCTCCTGACGGCGAGGTAGTGGTCCGGGTCGCGAAGGATCGCCCTCAGGTTCGTGGCCTTCCACGCGTCCCAGGCGGGCCAGTCGATCTCTCCCCTGCTCGCGTACGCAGAGAACTCGCTCGCGATGCGGTGCGCGAACTCCGGCGCGAGGTCGTCCTTCAGGCGGTCGAGGTTCCACAGGTACGCGTTCAGCTTCGATACCTGGAAGCCAAGGCGCATCCTGTCGGCGAAGGCGTCGTCGGCATGCAGGGCGAGCCAGTGCTCTATCTCGTCGTACTCGCCGCAGACCGCGTACGCCTTGCTTTCCGAGTTGATGGAAGATCCCTCGTTGTCCTGGCGGTAGTGGACCACGGGCACGTCCAGAAACACCGCCCGGTCCGTTGAGCAGAGCGCCTTGAACATGAACGACGTGTCCTGGAACGCCGCGCCCGGTGTGGGCAGGAAGCGTATGCCCTCGCGAGAGAGCCACTCTGCGCGGTACAGGCAGCTCCAGTCCGTCGGCTTCAGCAGGTAGCAGAAGTCGTGCTCGCGCGGGCGCACCACCTTGCCCAGCAGCTGCTGCGGGACCTCGTGCTGCACCACGTCGCGGCCGTCCGCAGACCACCAGAGCGAGTACGTGCCCTTTGCGAGGTCCGCCCTGGCACCCTTCGCGGCACGAAGCAGTGTCTCGAGCGCATCCGGGTACATGACGTCGTCGGACTCCAGGATACCCACGTACTCGCCGCGGGCCTCCTCGAGGCCGCGGTTCAGCGTGTCACCGTAGCCAGAGTTCGCCTTGCGTATCAGCCGGAAGCGCCCGTCCTTCTCGGCGAACTCCGCCGCGATTCTCGCGGAGCCGTCGGTCGAGCCGTCGTCCAGGCAGAGGAACTCGTAGTCCCCCTCCTGCGCGCGGAGCGACTCCAGGCACGCCGGTAGGTACCGCTCGACGTTGTAGATGGGCACGAGGACGGAAGCCGACGGCATGGCGCCCCCCTAGTTTCCGAGGCTCTTGTATGCGGCGCACACCTCGTCGGTTGGGCCGACCATGCGCTCCTGGCCCTTCTCTATCCAACAGACGCGGTCGCACAGGCGCTCGACCTGGTCGATGTTGTGGCTGACGAGAAGGACGGTGACGTCATCGGCGTCGACGAGCTCCTTGATGCGGCGCTCGCACTTCTGCTGGAACAGGAAGTCGCCGACGGAGAGCGTCTCGTCGACGATGAGGATGTCAGGCTCCGTGATCGTGGCGATGGCGAAGGCGATGCGCGCCACCATGCCGGACGAGTAGTTCTTGAGCGGCATGTCCATGAAGTTCTGCAGCTCTGCGAAGTCGACGATGTCCTGGAAGTGCTCGTCGATGAACTCCTTGCGGTAACCCAGGAGGGCACCGTTCAGGTAGATGTTCTCCTTCGCGGTCAGCTCCATGTCGAAGCCGGCGCCGAGCTCGATGAGCGGGGCTATGGTGCCGCGCACCGTGCACGTTCCCTCCGACGCCTCGAGCACGCCCGCGATGATCTTGAGCATCGTGGACTTGCCGGAGCCGTTGGTGCCGACGAGGCCGAACGCCTCGCCGCGCTTGACCTTGAAGTTGATGTGGTTGAGCGCGCGAAACTCCTTGAACTTGAGCTCGTGGCGCGCGAGCGCGATGAAGTACTCCTTGAGGGAGTTGAACTGCTCGGAGGCGATGTTGAAGATCATGGAGACGTCATCGACGTCGATGACGGTCTCCGCATCCTCGGGCGGGATGCTGGGACGCGTGAGGATTGGCTTTGCCATAGTTTGCACCGATCTGACGGGGACTAGATGTAGAGGATGAACTTGTGCTCGTTCTTGTGGAACACGGCGTAGCCGATGCCAAGCGCCACCAGTGCGAACCCCAGGCACGCAACGTGCATGCCGACGGAGGGCACCGTGTGGTACAGGATGACGTCGCGGATGTAGGTGATGTAGATGTACATGGGGTTGAACTTCTCGGCGACCTGCATCCAGTGCGGCAGGATCTTGAAGGGGTAGAAGAGCGGCGTCGCGTAGGTCCACGCCGTGAGCACGACGCCCCACAGGTGGATGACGTCGCGGAAGAACACGGAGAGCGCGGAGAGCAGAAGTGAGAGGCCGATGCAGAACACCACGAGCGTGAGCAGCGCGAAAGGCATGAGCACCGCGGTCCACGTGAGCGGCACGCGCTCCACGATCATGACGAGCGCGATCGCGATGAGCGAGAAGCCGTAGTTGACGCCGGCAAACAGCACCTTCTGCACGGGGAAGACGTAGCGGTTGATCTTGACCTTCTTCAGCAGCGACGACGCCCAGATGATGGAGCACATGCCCTGGTTCGTCGCGTCGCTCATGAGCTGGAACGCGGTGTTTCCCAGGATGAGGTAGACCGCATAGTTGCCGAGCGACGGGTCGTTGTAGCGCATGAACGAGCCAAACACCGCCGCCATGACGAGCATCATGAGCAGCGGGTTCAGCACGCTCCACACGACGCCGAGCGTGCTCCTGCGATACTTGAGCTTGAAGTCCTTGGAGACGAGCTGCCTCAGGATGAACCAGTCGCGCCTTGACGGTGGGTACCACGCGTCCTTTGCAGAGACTGCCCCGGTATTCTTCTCGGCGTTCAATTTGCCTCCGAAAACGTTGGTCTGCATGACAGGAAAATGCTAGCACAGCCGTGTCCCCGCCATACAAAGAGCGGAGACTCCAAATCGGCAAGGCGCAGGCGAGAAGGGCCAGACAACAAGAAAGGCCGGAAGATCTTCTCTTCCGGCCTTTGATCTGCTGGCTCCCCGGGCAGGGTTCGAACCTGCGACACGCTGATTAACAGTCAGCTGCGCTACCACTGCGCCACCGGGGAAGATGGCTCCCCGGGCAGGGTTCGAACCTGCGACACGCTGATTAACAGTCAGCTGCGCTACCACTGCGCCACCGGGGAATGTCTTAGTGCGGTAGAAACTATAACAGACATCTTGTCTCGTGCAAGCAAGAATCGCGGATTTTTTTGTGCCAAAGAGTCTCCACAAACGCGCCGACGCATGCGCGTCCTCATCCTCAAAGTCGTGGACGCACGCCCGCCAACCGATGCGCCGCCACGCGAATTGTAAAAGCGGACCAACATATCCGCAGGTCAATGCGGTATAACACACAAGCGCACGGGCGCGTCAATCCGCCGGCACCCGACAGGTGGAACGTCCGAGGAGGTTTGCTATGGGTCGCAGGCCAATCAGGGTCGTACAGTATGGTTGCGGAAAGATGGCGAAGTATACCATTCGCTACCTGCACGAGCATGGCGCGCAGCTTGTGGGCGCCATCGACACGAACCCCGCCGTCATCGGCATGGACGCGGGAGCTTCGCGGGGCTGCCCGTCAAGCTCGGCGTGAAGATATCGTACGACGCGGACGCCGTCCTCGACGGATGCGCCCCCGACATCGCGATCCTGACGCTCTTCATCCTGGTGGACGACATCGCCCCCTGCGCCACCATCGTGCAGCGCATCCCGACCGTGCTCGCCGCGCCATCCGGCTACCACACCGCGGACGAGCTTGAGCCGCTGCGCTACCAGACCGAGCCGATGATGGTCGAGGACCTCGCGTTCTAGCGCTTGCGCCGCCGCATTCCTTGCGCAGGCTGACGTAGCCGCCCCATCGTCGCAAGTAACGAGCCCAATGCAGAGAAGGACCCGCCCCCGTGCATGGGAGCGGGTCCTTCTCGCCTGATGACGCATGTGGTCGGCGCACGGACGCTAGTCCTCGATGTAGTCCTTCAGGCGGCCGGAGCGCGACGGATGGCGCAGCTTTGCCAGCGTCTTGCTCTCGATCTGGCGGATGCGCTCGCGCGTTACGCCAAACTCGCGGCCGACCTCCTCGAGCGTGCGGGGATGCCCGTCCTCGAGGCCAAAGCGGAACTTGATGACCTTGCGCTCGCGGTCCGCGAGGCTATCAAGCACCTGCTCAAGCTGCTCGCGAAGCATGGAGTCGCTCGCGGCCTCCGGAGGCGCGACGGCCGTGGAGTCCTCGATGAAGTCGCCGAGCTGGGAGTCCTCCTCCTCGCCAATTGGCGTCTCGAGCGAGACGGGCTCCTGGCTGATCTTCTGGATCTCGCGCACGCGGTCCGCGGAGATGCCCATCTCAGCGCCGATCTCCTCGGGGGTGGGGTCGCGTCCGAGGTCCTGCAGAAGCTGCCTCTGCACGCGGACGAGCTTGTTGATGGTCTCGACCATGTGGACGGGGATGCGGATGGTGCGCGCCTGGTCCGCGATGGCGCGGGTGATCGCCTGGCGGATCCACCACGTGGCATAGGTGGAGAACTTGAAGCCCTTCGTGTAGTCGAACTTCTCGACCGCACGGATGAGGCCGAGGTTGCCCTCCTGGATGAGGTCGAGGAACAGCATGCCGCGGCCGACGTAGCGCTTGGCGATGGAGACCGTGAGGCGGAGGTTGGCGCTGATGAGCGACTGCTTGGCCTCGAGGCCCACCTGCTCGATGCGCATGAGGCGACGCTGCTCGGCGCGGGCGAGCTCGATCTCGCCGTTCTCCGCGGCCTCGAGCTTCTTGGAGGCCTCGGTGCCGGCCTCGATCTTCATGGCGAGGTTGACCTCCTCTTGGGCGGTCAGCAGGTCTACCTTGCCGATCTCCTTCAGGTACATGCGCACCGGGTCGCCGGTCAGCATCACGGTCGAGCTATCCGTGCGGCGCGAGCGCGCCCTGGAAGAGCGCTTGCGGGTCTTGCTCTTAGGGGTGGAGGAGCGCAGGATCTCGCTTGCGGCGCGGGCCTCCTTGCGGGCCTCCGCCAGCTCCTCGTCCTCCTCGTCGAGGTCGTCCCCGTCCTCGAGCTCGTCCTCGTCGTCCTCGTCGTCGAGGTCGTCGGACTCGCCCATGGCGGAGCCGCCGTCCTCCGCGTTCGCGATGTCGACGCCCTTGGCGCGGATGGCGTCGTACATGTCCGAAAGCTCGTCGTCGTCCACGTCCACCTCGGCGATGGCCAGCTGGATGTCGTCCTCGGTGATGCTGTTGTTGGAGCCGGACGCCTGCTTCACGAGCTTCTGGACGATGCCGTCAAGCTCGTCAGACAGCTGCGAGGAGCCCTCGGCGGTAGCCTTGTTGTTAGCCACGTATTTCCTTTCTACGCAGATGCGATAGGGAGTTTACCCAAAAATGCCGCCTACACAACGGCAGAAACGCTATTTGACAGCTCATTAATACGCTTTTGGAGCTCCGTTGCCCTCCTAAAGAGCTCTATCTGCCCCTCGTCGGGCACCGTGGACGACGACAGGCGCAGCCTTGCCTTTATCTCGCGCACCTCGCGGCGCTTGCTCCACAGCTCCACGACGTCGAGCAGGAAGTTCGCCCGCTGGTCGGCGGGCATGCGCGACGTGACCTCGAGCCTGCCGCCCGCAAGTATCTGCGGGGCCTCGGCCACTACGCCCGCCGCCGCGCGCACCACGTCCGCGGGCGGCGTGCCCGCGGGGGTCGCGAGCATGGCCCACGCCATGGCCTCATAACGCGAATCGGACCAAGTGAACGTGGCGATGCGCTCCCCGTGGCCGCGCATCACGTCCGGGTGCGACGCGATCATGGCGAGAAGCTCGCGCTCCGCGGCCGACTGCATCCTCTCGTCGTTCGAGAGCGCCGCGGTCGACACGCCCTGCCCTTCTCGCCCAGCGCCTCCGTCCGCGGGCGCGTACGGACCGTCGTAGGCATCGTACGCGCCGTCGTCGTAGCCGCTGCCATAGCCGCCGTCCTCATGGTAGGTGGGCGCGTCGTACGGCGACACGTCGCGCGACGACGCACCTGCCGGCTGCCGGCGCCCATCCGCGCGCCCTCCCCCGTCGCGCTGGCCGGCCTTGCGGCGCTCCGTGGCGGCACGCTCGCGAATGACCTGCTTCACCCGCGCCACGTCGAACCCCAGCATGTCGCCCAGCTGCAGCGCGTAGCCGTCCAGCAGCATGCTGTCGCCCAGGGGCGCAAGGACGCCCGCCATGTCGTTCAGCGCCGCGACGCGCTTTCCGGGGACGGAGAGATCGTAGCCGGCGAGCCGCTTGCCAAACACGAAGTCCATGAGCGGCTGGGCCGCCTCCAAGATGGGCCGAAGCGCGTCCGCGCCCCGGGCGGAGAGGAACTCCATCGGGTCCAGGTTGTCCGGCAGCACCACGCACAGCATCTCGACGCTCGTCTTGTCGATGTACTGCACCGCGCGCTCCGCGGCGCGCTGCCCGGCCTCGTCGCCGTCGAACATGCAGATGATGCGCCGCTTCGCGAAGCGCTCTATCAGCTTCACGTGGTCCATCGTGAGCGCGGTGCCCAACGTGGCCACCGTGTTGGCGAACCCCGCCTCGTGCATCGCTATGACGTCCGTGTAGCCCTCGCACACGATGCACGTGCCCGTGGCGGCCATGGACTCCTTCGCGCGGTCGAACGCGAACAGGTGCTTGCGCTTCGAGAAGACCGCGGTCTCCTTGGTGTTGAGGTACTTGGGCTTCGCGTCGCCCATGACCCTGCCGCCAAACGCAATGGTTCGGCCCTGCTCGTCGTGGATGGGAAACATCACGCGGTCGAAGAACCTGTCGCGGAGCCTTCCGCCCTGCCCCTGCAGAGCCAGGTCCGAAGCCAGGATCTCCTGCATGGAGAAGCCGAGCTTGCGCAGGTGCTCCACGAGCGTCTGGTGCCCGGCCGCGAACCCCAGGCCCCAGCGGCGGCACACGTCCGAGCCAAAGCCGCGGCCGGCCAGGTAGGCGCGCCCGGCGTCCGGCCCCTCGCCGCGGCCGCGCAGCAGCATGGTGTTGTAGAACCGCTCCGCCTCGGTCAGGCACTCTATCAGGCGGTTGCGCCGCGGCCCCTTGCGGGCGGCGCCGCGCTCCTCCGTAAGCTCGATGCCCGCCTTGTCGGCCAGGTAGCGTATGGAGTCGGGAAAGTCCAGGCTCTCGCGCTTCATGACGTAGGCGAACACGTCTCCCCCGGCGCCGCAGCCAAAGCACTTCCACAGTCCCGTGGTGGGGTTCACGTGGAACGACGGGCTCTTCTCGTGATGGAACGGGCAGCAGCCCCAATAGTCCGCGCCGCGGCGTTTCAGCTCCACGGTCTCGCCCACGAGCTGCAGGATGTCCGTCGCCTGCCGCACGCGCTCCTTGTCCTCGTCCGTTATCAAGCGTCCACCCCCACTCCGCAAGAGCCTAGATTAGTTCGTACCCAGTCTATGTTGCCAAGAACCACACGCTCCAGCTCCTCGGTCGAATCGAAGGGCCTGGAGGCGCGCAGCCACCGCGCGAAGAGGACGCTCACCTCGCTTCCGTACAGGTCGCCGGCAAACCCCACGAGGTTCGCCTCGAGGAAGTTGTCCTCCGGCGCGCTGAACGTGGGCGGCTTCCCCACGTTAACCGCCGCCGGCCACGCCGTCCTCCCGTCGCACACCACACACGCGTACACGCCCGCCCTTGGCATGCAGTCCACGGGAGAAGTGCGCACGTTCGCCGTCGGAAAGCCAAACGCGGTGCCCTCGCCGCGGCCGTGCTCCACGGTGCCGCGCACGAAGTGCAGGCGCTCGAGGAGCCCGGCGGCGTCCTCCACCGCGCCCTTGTGCAGAAGGCTGCGGATCCTGGTGCTGGAGACCGGGCTTCCGCCCCGAGTCACGAGGTCGTGGCCGTGCACGGCGCAGCCCAGGCCGTCGCAGAACGCCGCGAGCGCACGCACGTCCCCCCTGCCTCCGGCGCCGACCCTGAAGTTGGTGCCGACGTGGATTGAGGCCGGGCGAACGACCCCGCCAAGCACCTGCGTGACGAAGTCCTGGTAGCCGGTCTGCTCAAGCTCCTCGTCAAAGCGCAGCACCACGACGGCGTCCGCGCCCAGGGACTCGATGGCGCGCACCCTGTCCGCCGTGGCAAGGAGCCTGGTGGACGGCTCCTCCCCCACCAGTAGCACGTCCGGGTCAGGGTCGAACGACACGACCACGCACGGCAGGCCCCGCTCGTCCGCCTCGCGCCGCGCCGCCGCAATGAGCGCGCGGTGCCCGGCGTGCAGCCCGTCGAACGCGCCGATGGAGATGACGGCGTCGCACCCCGCGGGCAGCTCCGAGCCCTGGCGCACGTAGGCCGTGCCATGCCGCACGTCGCGGCGCACGTAAGCCCCGCGGCGCATAAACAGGCCGCCGCGTACCAGGCCGGCGAGCGACTCTTCGTCAAGCGGCAGCTCTTGGCCCAGGACCTCCTCGCTCACCGCGCCACCCCCGTGACGCCGGAGGGGAAGTTGATCTGGCAGCGAAGCCGCTCGCCCTCGCGCTCCCATATGCCCACCAGGGCGTCGCCAAACGTGAGACACACGCGGCCGCCCTCGGGCAGCCCCGCGTCCGTGCACGTAACGCGCTTGCCGCAGCGCACGTCCGCAAGCTCGTCCACCGTTAGCTCGCGTGCGGGAAGCCCCAGCTTCCGCACGGGGTCGAGCGCGCACTCCGCAAGCGCCGCCGCGCCGCGCCGCTCGAGTTCTTCCAGGGCGATGCAGTCCGCGAGGCCGATGCCCCCGGACGCCGTGCGCCGCAGCTCCACCAGGTGCGCGGCGCTCCCGAGCGAGGCGCCCAGGTCGCGCGCGATGCTGCGCACGTACGTGCCCTTCGACACGGTGAACGCGCAGTCCCAGCACGGCTGGCCGTCCGGCCCCTCCGCGACCACGTCCAGAAGCACAGCACTCATGATCGTCACGTGCCGACTCTTCAGCTCGACCTCCTGGCCCTTGCGAGCGCGTTCGTACGCCCTGACGCCCCCGACCGATATGGCCGAGAAGGACGGCGGCACCTGGTCCTGCTCGCCCTCGAGCCCGGCCACGACGCCGGCCGCGAACTCGCGCGAGAGGACGTCCGCCGGCGCATCCCTGCGCAGCACGACCTCGCCCTCGGCATCGTCCGTGGCGGTCTGCGTGCCGAACGCGATGCGCGCGACGTAGGACTTCGTGTCCGCCGTCAGCAGGCCCATGAGCCGCGTGCCCTGGCCCACGCCCACGACGAGCACGCCGGACGCGAGCGGGTCCAGCGTGCCGGCATGGCCGACGCGCTTCTCGCCCAGCGCCCTGCGCACGTGGTTCACCACGTCATGGCTGCTCAGGCCTACCGGCTTGTCTATGGCCAGCAGGCAGTTTATTCCGCTTTGTCCTCGCTTCAACTACTCACCGCTTCCAGCCTGCGCGGCCCTGCGCGCCGCGCGGTCAGCCTCGATCAGCCGGGGGTCCAGCCGCTCTCCGATGATGGTGCCGTCCGGGTCGACGTACTCGAACAGCGAGCGCAGCGGCGGCAGCACCGCCGCGAGCGCCTGGTCGATGTCGCCGTCGAACGTGAACCCGGCAGCGGCCTTGTGACCGCCGCCTCCGAGGAGCCTCGCGATCTGCGAGACGTCCTTGTCCGTCTTCGAGCGGATGTTTCCGCGCACCTTGCCGCCGGGCACCTCCTTCAGGAACAGCGCGACCTCAGAGCCGGACACGCTGCGCACGACGTCCACGAGGCCGTCGCACTCGTCCAGGCTCGCGCCCGTGCGCTCCAGGTCCACGGACGTGGCGTAGCTGTACGTGATCTTTCCGCCCGCGAAGCTCGTGATGCGGCCCATCACGAGCGCCTCGAGGTGCAGGAACGACAGGCTGAAGTTCTGGTACACGTTGAGCGAGAGCTCTGACGGCGACGCGCCGCAGTCCACGAGCAGCGACGCGACGGAGAACGCCTCCGGGTCCGCGTTCTGGTACTGGAAGCGGCCGGTGTCCGTCGCGATGGCGCAGTACAGGCATCGCGCGACGTCGCTCGTAATCTCGACGCCGAGGTACAGGGCAAACTCCGCGACGAGCACGCCCGTGGCGGCCGCGCTCGGGCGGATGAGGCTCGCGTCGGCGTACGGCTCCTCGCACGGGTGGTGGTCGATGATCGCCGTGCGGGCAGACCTGCGCATCACGGGCTCCGCGTCGTTCAGCCTGTGGGCGACGGAGAGGTCGACGCTGACGAACAGGTCGGGGTCGCCCTCGTAGTCGCATGCGCGGACGAGTCCGGCGCTGCCCGGGAGGTACGAGTAGATCCTGGGCACGTCGTCCGCATCCGCCAGCAGTCCGCAGACGCGCTTCTCGGGCCAGCGCATGCCAATGACCCGGGCGAGCCCCAGGGTGGATCCCAGGGCGTCGCCGTCGGGATTGGTGTGCGCGCAGATCGCGATGGTCGAGCTCTTCTCTATGAGGCGCGCTATCTCCGCGAAGCGCGCCTCCTGCTCGGGGTTCTTGCTAAGACCCATGGCCGGGCTACTCGCCTCTCTCCTCGTCGCCCGCGGGCGCCTCGCCTAGGGGATAGCCGTTCTCGTCCTTCTCGACCGAGAGCGTGGGCGGAACGTTCTCGAGCGCGATGGCGATGCGCTCGGCCTCGTCCGCCGTGGTGTCGATCTGGAAGATGAGCTCCGGCGTCACCCGCCAGCCCAGGGCGTGGCCCAAGAGGCTGCGGATGCGGCCCTTCGCCCGCTGGAGGGCGGCCGCCACGGACTCGTAGCGGTCGCGGTCGCAGCTGACGTAGGCCTTCAGCACGGACTTGTCGACCGAGACCTCCACGCCCGTGAGGGTCACGAGCGCGAGGTCGGGGTCGGAAACCTCGAACAGGAGGATGTTGGCGAGCTTCTCGCGCGCGAGGTTGTTCGTGCGTCGGGAATTCTGGTTCTGCTTCATGTCTCTACTCCGTACGTGCTACTTCCTCGATGCGGTAGGACTCGATGACGTCGCCCACGTGGATGTCCTGGAAGTTCTCGAGGCCGATGCCGCACTCGAAGCCGGCCTTGACGGACTTCACGTCGTCCTTGTAGCGGCGCAGCGACGCGAGCTTGCCCTCGTACACGACGATGCCGTCGCGGACGAGCCTGCAGAGGTCGTCGCGCGAGACTTCGCCGTCCTGGACCATGCAGCCCGCGGCGATGCCGACCTTCGGCACCTTGAACGTGTTGCGGACCTCGATGGTCGCGGTCTGGACCTCCTGCTCCGTCGGCTTGAGCATGCCGATGCGGGCGGCGTCGATGTCCTCGATGGCCTTGTAGATGACGCTGTAGGTACGGATCTCGACGCCGTCGCGCTCCGCAGCGGCTTTCGCCTTGGCATCCGGACGCACGCCGAAGCCGATGATGATCGCGTTCGAGGCGTCCGCCAGGGTGACGTCGGTCTCCGTGATGGCACCGACGGCGGAGTGGATCGTGTTGATGCGCACCTCGGACTGGTCCATCTTGTCCAGCGAGTCCTGAAGGGCCTCGATCGAGCCCTGGACGTCCGCCTTGATGATGAGGTTGAGCTCCTTCACCTCGGCGTCGGCCATGGTGTCGAACAGGTTCTCGAGCGTGACGTGCTTGACCTTGTTCTGCTCCTCGATGCGGGCCTTGAGGGCGCGCTCGTCAGCGAGGCTGCGCGCCTCGCGCTCGTCCTGGAACACGCGGAACTCGTCGCCGGCCATGGGGACGCTCTGCAGGCCGAGCACCTCGACCGGCGTCGACGGCGTGGCCTCCTTCACGTTGTTGCCGCGCGAGTCGATCATGGCGCGGATCTTGCCGTAGGACATGCCCGCGACGATCGCGTCACCCACGCGCAGCGTGCCGCGGTTGACCAGCAGCGTCGCGACGGAGCCGCGACCGCGGTCGAGCTTCGCCTCGAGGACGTTGCCGGACGCGAACGTGTCCGGGTTCGCCTTGAGCTCGAGCACGTCGGCCTCGAGCAGGACGGCCTCGAGCAGGTCGTCGATGCCGATCTTCTTCTTCGCGGAGATGTCGACGAACATGTTCTGTCCGCCCCACTCCTCCGGGATGATGCCGTACTCGGTCAGCTCCTGGCGCACGCGCGTCGGGTCGGCACCGGGCTTGTCGATCTTGTTGACGGCCACGATGATGGGGACCTCGGCGGCCTTCGCGTGGTTGATGGACTCGATGGTCTGCGGCATGACGCCGTCGTCGGCGGCGACGATCAGGATGACGATGTCCGTCACCTTCGCGCCACGCGCACGCATGGCGGTGAACGTCTCGTGACCCGGCGTGTCGATGAACGTGATCGTGCGACCGTTGATCTGCACCTGCGAGGCGCCGATGGCCTGCGTGATGCCGCCGGCCTCGCCCGCGGCGACGCCGGTGTGGCGAATCGCGTCCAGAAGCGACGTCTTGCCGTGGTCGACGTGGCCCATGACCGTGACGACGGGCGGACGCGGCTTCAGGTCCTTCGGGTCGTCGTAGAACGAGAAGGAGTTCTCCTCCTCCTTCGTCATGATCTTGATCTCGCGGCCGAGGTCGTCGGCGACGAGCTCGATGAGGTCGTCGGACATGGACTCCGTCACCGTGAGCGGCGTGCCGAGCAGGAACAGGCGCTTGATGATGTCGTTCGCGGGAACGCCGAGAAGATCGGCGAGCTCCGCGACGGTGGAGCCCTGCGGGACCTTGACCGTGTCGAGCTGGGACAGGTCCTGGTCGTTTGCGATGGCCTCCTCTATGCGCTTCTCCTCAGCCTTCTCGGCCTGCTGCTTCTTCCTGCGCTCCTTGCGCTTCTTGCGGCGTCCGGTGGACTCGCGCGTCGCCTCCTCGACGGCCTCGCGCGCCTCCTCCAGGACCTGGTTGTACTCCTCCGCCTCGCGGGCCATGCGGCTGTAGCGGTCCTCGCCCTGGCCGCCGCGGCGCTGGCCCTTGCGGCCGCCCTTGCCGTGACCCTTGCCGGAGTGATCGGACTCGCCCTCCATCTCACCGGGGGCGACGGGAGCCCTGTGGGAGCTCCTGTGCTGGGACTCCGCGCCCTTCTCGCCGCGGCGGTCCTTGCGCGGCCCCCTGCTCTCCTCCTTCTTCTTCGCCTGCTCCTCGGCCTGCTCCTTCAGGATCTCCTCCTGCTGGGCGATCTGGTCGAGCAGGCTCGTGAAGGACGGGATGGACTTCGGGGCGTTGTCGCGTACGCGGTTGCGCTCCTCTTCCTCCTTGCGGCGCTTCTCCTCCGCAAGGCGCTCCTCCTCGGCCTTCTTGCGCGCGGCCTCCTCGGCGGCGCGGCGCCTCTCCTCCTCGGCGCGCTCCTTCTCGCGGCGCTTCTCGGCGGCGATGCGCTCCTTCTCGGCCTTGGCGGCCTCCTCGCGCTCCTTCTTCGCCTTCGCCTCTGCCTCGGCGCGCTTCTGCGCCTCGATCTCGGCGGCGCGCGCCTCCAGGATCGGCTTCAGCTTCTTGCGGATGATGGAGACGTACGCGTCCTCGAGCGTGGACGAGGGCGACTTCGCGGGTATCTTCATCTCGGCAAGGTGACCAAGCATCTCCTTGCTCGTCATTCCATATTCCTTGGCCAGATCATGCACACGAGTCTTTGCCATAAAACCAACCTTCCAGAGTGGGACGGGAAACGTTCATATTCTTTCGACTCGCAGCTAGATCAGGGAGTCGGGATCGTCGGACACGGTGGAGTCCGCGTACTGCGCGAGCTTCTCGTGGATGCCGCAGAAGCGCGAGCCCGGGCGCGCCATGTTGCGGCACTGGATGCCGGTCGGCCCGGTGTACTCGCAGCGGTGCTCGCCCTCCTCCGCGACGACGTCCACGTCCTCGGGCATCTCGCTCATGACCTTGCGCGCGAGCGACTCGTTCTTGATGTCGATGTGCATGCCCGTGAGCCTCGCGGCCAGGCGGGCGTTCTGGCCCTCCTTGCCGATGGCGAGGGACAGCTGGTCGTCCGGTACGATGACCGTGGCGTAGTTGTCCTCGTCGTCCACCAGCACGCGCGAGACGCGCGCCGGGGACAGCGCGTTCGCGACGCACTTCGCGGGGTCGTCGCTCCAGAGCACCACGTCCACGCGCTCGCCGCGCAGCTCGGACACGACGGCACGCACGCGGCTGCCCTTCGGGCCGACGCATGCGCCCACCGGGTCGAGGCGGTCGTCAAGCGAGCTCACGGCCACCTTCGAGCGGACGCCGGCCTCGCGCGCGATAGAGCGGATCTCGACGACGCCGTCGTAGACCTCGGGCACCTCGAGCTCGAACAGCCTGCGGATGAGGTCCGGGTGGGTGCGGGACACCACGATGGACGGGCGCTGGCGCTCGCCGCGCACGGGCTGCTGGTTGCTGTTGGGGTCACGCACGTCGATGATGATCGCGCGGATCTGCTGGTGGTGGGAGTAACGCTCGCCCGCGGGGCGCTCGTTCAGCTCGTCCGGGTAGCGGCGCTGGTCGAAGTACGGCAGCTCCGCCTCGACGCCCTCGCGGATCTTGATGATGGCGAAGTCCGGCGTCGTCTGCAGCACGGTGCCCGTGATGATGTCGCCGATGCGCTTCGAGAACTCCTCGTAGATCTGCTGGCGCCCGGCGTTGCGCACTATATCGTTGATGACGGACTTCGCGTGCGTGTACGCGGTGCGGCTCGTGTCCTTCGGCGTCACGTCCACCTCGTCGAAGTCGGTGTACAGGCCGGTCTCGTCGTCCCAGGACTCCTCCTTCGGGACGAGCTTGTACACGTAGACCTTGCCCGTCTCGCGGTCGATCGTCACGCGCGCGCCGTCCTGCAGGTGCATGACCTCGGCGTAGCTCTTCGCCAGGGACTGCTCCAGCTGGTCGATCAGGTACAGCTCGTCGATGTGCTTCTCCTGGCACAGTGCCATAAGTGCTTCCATCATCTCTGATGCCATGGTGCTTCCTCTCACGAGTTAAGATTCGAAATCCAATGCCGGCGCCCACCGGCCGCGTTGCCTAGAACCTTGGCTTTATCTTGCAGCTCTTGATGTCGTCAAGCCCGAACGAGAACTCCTCGCCGTCGCACTCCACGACGACCCTGCCGTCCACGAGCCCCTTCAGCGTGCCCGTGTAGTGCCTTCGTCCCTCGCGGTCGAACGTGTTCAGCGACACGTCCTCGCCCGCGAAGCGCTCGAAGTCGTGCGCGCGGCGCAGCGGCCTCGACAGGCCGGGGCTCGATATCTCGAGCGTGTACGAGCCCGGGAACGGGTCCCTCTCGTCGATGACCGCGTTCACCCAGTCGCTCTGGGCCGTGACCTCGTCCAGCGTGATCGTGGGCAGTGACTCGTCCGCATGGTCGAGCCTCACGCGCACGACCGGCGCCTTCGACGCGCCGACGACCTCGACGTCCACCACGTCGATGCCGTGCTCCGGGGCGGCCGCCTCGAGCGCGGCAAGCAGCTCCCTCTCGATATCCGTGGACGCCATGGGTCCTCCTTCCCGGGCTGCGGCCCGACATACAGAAAGGAAGCGGGGCGAGAAGATCCACCCCACTTCCTCGAACAATCACGATTAAGCTATAGAAACTCTAGCACGTCGGCCCCGCGCCCGCCAGACGCGTCGGGCCGACACAATTTCTTCGCAACCCCGGCGCGTCCGTCGCCGTCCGCGGCTGCCGCGGACGCAGCGCGGCAGGACACGCGCTACAGCGCGACGATGTTCACGAGCCTTCCGGGCACCACGATGACTTTCTTGATGTCCTTGCCCTCGAGCTGCGCGGCTACGGCCTCCCTCGCGGCCGCCTCGAGCTCGTCCTTCTTCGCGTCGGCCGGGACGTTGATGCGGGCGCGCACCTTGCCCTTGATCTGCACGGCGATCTCGACGGTGTCGCTCTTCGCCTGCGCGGCGTCGAACTCGGGCCAGGGCTCGTTGTACACGGAGCCCGTCATGCCAAGCGCCTCGTGGAACAGCTCCTCCGCCCAGTGCGGGCAGATCGGCGCGAGCATGGTCACGATGTCGTGGCCGACGCGGTGGCACAGCGCGCCGTCGCGCTTCTCGACGTCCACGTCGTTCACGTACTTGCTCGCGGCGTTCGTCAGCTCCATCACCGCAGAGATCGCGGTGTTGAACTGGCCACGGTCGAAGTCGTTCGTGCACTTGATGCCCATCTCGTGCAGGACGCGGTTCAGCTCCTTCGCGTCCGCGTCGAGCGCCTTCCCGTCCACCTCGCCGGCCTTGGCGCCGTCGACGAGCTGCCACACCACGCGCCACGCACGCTTGATGAAGCGGTTCGCGCCGGCAACGGCCTCGGGGTCCCAGTCGAAGTCCTTCTCGGGCGGCGCCACGAACAGGATCGCCAGGCGCATGGTGTCAGCGCCGTACGGGTCGATCACGCTTGAGGGCGGCACGACGTTGCCCTTGGACTTGCTCATGGTGTCGCCGTTCTCGTCCTTCACCATGCCCTGGCACAGCAGGTTCGTGAACGGCTCGTCCACGTCGACCATGCCAAGGTCGCGCAGGACCTTCGTCCAGAAGCGGCTGTACAGCAGGTGAAGGATGGCATGCTCGATGCCGCCGATGTAGTTGTCCACCGGCATCCAGCGGTCCACGGCCTCCTTAGAGAACGGCGCCTCGTCGTTGTGGGGGTCGCAGTAGCGCAGGTAGTACCAGCTGGAGCACGTGAACGTGTCCATCGTGTCCGTGATGCGCTTCGCGGGGCGGCCGCACTTGGGGCACGTCGTCTCGTAGAACGGCGCGTACTCCGCCAGCGTGTCGCCGGCGCCCAGGTCGAGGTTCTCGGGGAGAAGGACCGGGAGCTCGTCCTCGGGGACGGGCACGTCACCGCAGTGGTCGCAGTGGATCATGGGGATGGGGTTGCCCCAGTAGCGCTGGCGGCTGATGAGCCAGTCGCGCAGGCGGAACTGCACCGTCGGGCGGCCGCAGTCGTGCTCCTTCAGCCACGCGGTGATCGCGTCGACCGCCTCGGAGTGCTTGCCGCCCTTCAGGCCCGTGAACTCGCCGGACTGCACGAGGTATCCCTCGGCCACCATGGCCTTGTCCCAGTCCACGGAGCGTACGCGGAGCTCCTTCTCGTCCTTGAGCTCCTCGTACAGGGGGTCGTCCTTCTCGCAGATGATCGGCGCGATCTCCAGGCCGTACTTGCGGGCGAAGTCGAAGTCGCGCTGGTCGCCGCAGGGCACGCCCATGACGGCGCCGGTGCCGTAGTCCATGAGGACGTAGTCCGCGACCCACACGGGCGCGGGACGGCCGTTGATCGGGTTGATGACGTAGCGGCCGGTGAAGACGCCGTGCTTCTCGCGCTCCGAGCCCTGGCGGTCGACGGCCGAGACCTTCTCGGTCGCGGCCTTTAGCGCCTTGAAGTCGGCCTCGTACTTCGTGCCGGCAACCAGCTCCGCCGCGAGGTCGCTCTCGGGCGGCAGAACCATGAAGCTCACGCCAAACAGTGTGTCGGCGCGCGTGGTGAACACGGTCACCTTGCGGTCCGTGGGGGTCACGCCGTCCTCGGCGGCGAGGCGGAAGTCGATTTCGGCTCCCTCGGAGCGGCCGATCCAGTTGCGCTGCTGCGCCTTCACGTTCTCCGGCCAGCCGGTGAGCTTGTCGAGGTCGTCGAGCAGCTCCTGCGCGTAGTCCGTGATCTTGAGGTACCACTGGCTGAGGTTGCGCTTCTCGGGCACGGAGCCGCAGCGCCAGCACCTGCCCTCGACGACCTGCTCGTTCGCGAGCACGGTCTTGCACGTCGGGCACCAGTTCACGGGGCTCGTGGCGCGGTACGCCAGGCCCTTCTTCCACATCCGGATGAACATCCACTGGCCCCACTTGTAGTACTCGGGGTCGCAGGTGTTGAACATGCGGTCGTAGTCGTAGCTGAAGCCCATGCGCTTCATGGTCTTGACGGCCTGGGCGATGTTCTGGTGCGTCCACTTGGACGCCTGCGTGTTGTGCTTGATGGCCGCGTTCTCGGCGGGGAGGCCGAACGCGTCGAAGCCCATGGGGTGCAGCACGTCGTAGCCGCGCATGCGGGCCTGGCGCGCCATCGCGTCGCCGATGGTGTAGTTACGCGCGTGACCCATGTGCAGGTCGCCCGAGGGGTACGGGAACATCTCGAGCACGTACTTCTTCGGCTTCGCCGGGTCCGTGTCCGTCTTGTAGAGGTCCTCTTCCTCCCAGATCCTCTGCCACTTGGTCTCTATCGCCTGCGCGTCGTACGCCGGGAACGTGCCCTCGGCGGCGTCGTTGTTGTCAGCCATTTGGTTCCTCTCCTAGCAATACACCTCTAGCTGCAATTTAGCACGCCCTAGTATAGCGAAACGCGCAGCGTGGCATGCCGGCGCGTTACGCGGCGTAAACGTTGTCGCCACACCGAAGGCTCCGGGACGCCCCAACCGCTGCGGCCCTGCCGCTCGCAGACCAATTAGCACCGCTGCGCGACGACCCCGCGCGCGCGGTTGCTGTTCAATTTCTGAACGGGTTTCGTTGGCCTGGAGGCTGCATGGCGCAGCAAACGCCCGATCAAAGGAGAAGCGCATGTCAAGGAACGCCATTGCCATCGTGTCGGCCGCGGCCATCGCCCTGTCGCTTGGGGCGTGCTCGGGAGGTGTTATCTCGCCGGGTTCTGGGTCCGACGGCTCCGTGGAGGCCTCCGTAAGGGTGCCGTATGACCCCGCGAAGGTCGACGAGAGGGTCGCGAAGGCCGGCAAGAGGGTCATGGACGACACCGACGCCTACGTCGAGGCGTACAAGAAGCAGGAGGCCGCGTCCGGCGACACGAGCATGGAGCTCGCGACGAAGACGCGGTCGAAGCTCGAGGCGCTGAGCAAGTCGCTGGAGAAGCTGAACAAGGTGTACGACGCGAAGGACGACTGGAACACTGACACCCAGCAGTACTACATCGACCTCATGGCATACGAGAGCGAGCGCGCCGTCGAGGTGAGGCCCGCGAGCTCCGACGACGGGTCCTACAGCTGATGTGCGCGTATGCCTAGATCACGTAGCACCACGCCGGCTCCGCGTCGTCCGGCTTGTGGACGATGGTCTCCTGGTTCAGGATGACGCGGGCGTTCTGCGGGACGGACTCGCAAACGAAGGCTGAGCCGCTGATGACGGCGCCGCTGCCGATGACGGTCTCGCCGCCCAGGATGGATGCGTTCGAGTACACCGTGACATAGTCGCCAAGGGTGGGATGACGCTTCTTTCCCGAGAGGAGCTGGCCCTTGCGGGTGGAGAGCGCGCCGAGCGTGACGCCCTGGTAGATCTTCACGTGGTCGCCGATGTCGGTAGTCTCGCCGATGACGACGCCCGTGCCGTGGTCGATGAAGAAGTACTTGCCGATGTTCGCGCCGGGATTGATGTCGATCCCCGTCTTGCTGTGAGCGTGCTCGCTCATCAGGCGCGGGATGAGGGGCACGTTCAGCCCGTACAGAACGTGGGCGATGCGATAGACGAAGATTGCGTACAGGCCGGGATATGCGACGAGCACCTCTTCGAGACTTCCTGCCGCGGGGTCTCCGTCGTAGAGCGCCTGGATGTCCGTCATCAGGAGCTCGAGGACCTGGGGCAGGCTGTCGAGAAAAACGTTCGCCACGTGGGACGCTCGCTTGCCCGCCTCGTCGCGGCTCAGGTCGCCGTCGTCGAACAGCAGCGCCTCGAGCACCTGCCCCTGCAGCACGCGCTCGATGTGCAGGATGCGCTCGCGCGTGAGGTAATCGTTGCTCTCGCCCGCTGCGCTCTCGTTGTCGAAGTAGCCGGGGAACAGCAGGCGGCGTATGTCCGAGATCAGCTCGACGCAGGCGCTCCTGCTGGGAAAGTGACGCCGCGTGCCGCCGAAGAAGCTCTTCTCGGCAGCGTACTCCACGTTCATGGCGGCCAGTCGTTCCGCCACTCCGCAACTCTTCATACCTATCACCCCATGGTCCACATGCGGACGTAGTCGCAAACAAAAACCCACCGCCACACTATGAGTTGGCGGTGGGTCAATGCTACATCAGTCGGGCGCCCGCGGCTAGACGCGGGTTTGCGCTACGACCTGAAGTTCGTGCTGGAGTCGGAGTCCTTCAGGATGACGTCGTGAGCGCCACCCTCGACGAGCGAGGTGGAAGAGACAAGCGTGATCTTCGCCTTGTCGCGCAGCTCCTCGAGCGTGAGCGCGCCGCAGTTGCACATCGTGGAGCGGACCTTGGTGAGCGACTGGTCCACGTTGTCCTTCAGCGGGCCGGCGTACGGGACGTAGGAGTCGACGCCCTCGACGAACGAGAGCTTCTTCGCGCCACCCATGTCGTAGCGGGCCCAGTTGCGGGCACGTGCGGAGCCCTCGCCCCAGTACTCCTTCACGTAGTTGCCGTTCACGTTCAGGCGACGGGTCGGGGACTCGTCGAAGCGCGCGAAGTAGCGGCCGAGCATGAGGAAGTCCGCGCCCATGGCGAGCGCGAGCGTCATGTGGTAGTCGTACACGATGCCACCGTCGGAGCAAACGGGGACGTACACTCCCGTCTCCTTGAAGTACTCGTCGCGTGCACGGCACACGTCGATGAGGGCGGACGCCTGTCCGCGGCCGATGCCCTTCTGCTCGCGGGTAATGCAGATGGAGCCGCCGCCGATGCCGACCTTTACGAAGTCCGCGCCTGCCTCAGCGAGGTAGCGGAAGCCATCGGCGTCGACGACGTTGCCCGCGCCGACCTTGACCGCGTCGCCGTAGCGCTCGCGAATCCAGTCCAGGGTGAGCTTCTGCCACTCGGAGTAGCCCTCGGAGGAGTCGATGCACAGCACGTCTGCGCCGGCCTCCACCAGCAGGGGCACGCGCTCCTCGTAGTCGCGCGTGTTGATGCCGGCGCCGACTACGTAGCGCTTGTGCTCGTCGAGCAGCTCGTCCGGACGGGACTTGTGGGAGTCGTAGTCCTTGCGGAACACGAGCGAGGACAGGTTGCCCTCCTTGTCGACGACGGGCAGCGTGTTGATCTTGTGGTCCCAGATGATGTCGTTGCAGATCTTGAGCGACGTGCTCGTGTCAGTCGTCACGCACTCGGCCGCCGGCGTCATGAACTCCGCGACCTTCTTGTTGCGGTCGTCGCGGGAGACGCGGTAGTCACGGGAGGTGACAATGCCGCAGAACTTGCCGTGCGGCGTGCCGTCCGCGGTGACGGGCATCGTGGTGTGACCCGTGCGGTCGCGGATGTCGAGCACGTCCTGCAGCGTCATGTCAGGGGTGAGCGTGGAGTCGGACACCACGAAGCCGGCCTTGTACGTCTTCACCTCGCGCACCATCGCGGCCTCGTCCTCCGGGGTCTGCGACTGGTAGATGAACGAGATACCGCCCTGCTGGGCGAGGGCGATGGCCAGGCGCGGGCCGGAAACTGCCTGCATGACCGCGGACACCATGGGGATGTGCATCTTGATGGCCGGCTCCTCGCCGCGCTTGAACTTCACGAGCGGGGTCTCGAGCGAGACGTTTGCCGGGATGTTCTCCCGAGAGGAATAACCAGGGACGAGTAGGTACTCAGAGAAGGTGTGGGATTCCCCCTCGAAGAACGTTGCCATGCGCTATCTCCTTTACTCCATATGCCGTTTGTCGACTCGTTTGCTCACGCCGCCGATACGATTTGACCGATTGTAGCACCTTGTGGCAGGTACGAACTACCTTGTGCCGCCCTCACTCACCACCTCATCAAAGTTAACCGCGATGTCGTGCTTCACGGGCACCCAGTCGACCTTCTTGAACAGGGCCACCACGTTGATGGGAATGTACGAGAGCTCGAATATGGGGAACGTGAAGACGTTCGCGATCACTCGCCAGCGGCTACGCGCATGGATGTGCCTGCGCTCCGATATCGTAGTGACGAGCCCCATGAGGAAGAACATCCCATACGAGGACACGAGCGTGGTCACGATAGACCCCACGCACGCGCCGAGCTCGCTCTGCGTCGCGATGAAGCCGCGGCTCGCCGTGCCGATGATGAGGTACGCGAGGTTCACGAACACGGAGATGATGGTGAGGAACATCGCGGGCGACATGGTCATGAGCATGTCGTACGACGCGAAGAAGTGTCCCTTGAAGATGCCGCGCACGAGGTCTCGCCAGTACGAGAAGAACACCTGGTATCCGCCGCGCGACCACCTCATGCGCTGCGTCCACGACGTCTTGAAGTCAGTCGGCTGCTCGTCGAAGAACTCCGCCGGCGCATAGCCGATCCTGATGTTGTGAGAAGCGCAGAATGCCGTGAACTGGAGGTCCTCCGTGAGCGTGTGGAACATCCAGCCGTGCATCCCGCGGATGATGGACGCCGAGACGAGCCAGCCGGACCCCGAGATTGCGCAGCTCGTCCCCAGCAGCATGCGCGCGTTGTTGAGGTAGCGCGACTCGCGCATGAACCAGAGCGAGTAGCCGGCGCTCACCCAGCTTGAGTCGAAGTTCTTGGAGTTGCGGTAGCTCGTGCAGACGAGAAACCCCTGGTCGAAGGCCTTGTTCATGATCTCGACGTAGTCCGGCGAGATCACGTTGTCGGCATCCATCACGAAGAAGCCCTCGTACGGGCACTCCTGCTGGTTCAGTATCCTGTCGAACGCGAAGTCCAGCACCCAGCTCTTTCCACGTCGTGCGAGGTCGTTTCGCTCCCACACGATGGCGCCGGCCTCCCGGGCGACCTCCGCCGTCCGGTCCGTGCACGCGTCCGCCACGACGTAGCAGTCTATGAGGCCGTCGTAGCGCTGCGCCTTGATGGAGCGCACGAGGTTGCCGATGACCGACTCCTCGTTGTGCGCCGCGATGACGAACGCGTACGAGTGGCTCCTCTTCGCGACGGGCAGCTTCACCTCTCCGCGAATCATGACCCAGATGGTATAGAAGACCTGGTAGAGGTATGCGAGCGTGAAGAGGATCCCCACGAGGTTGTTGAAGACTGTGATGGGGGTCGTCCCGAGCCTGGCCAGTTCCACGCGGCATCCTTCCACAACTGATGGTGGCCCTAGGACCCTGCCACGAGCAGGGGACAGATCTTCTCCCCCGCTTGGGTGCGGCCCATAGAGCGGTCATGTAGCGATTCTAGTACAGACGAGAGGTCGGGGGGCAGGCGGTCCGCAAGCTCGATGGTCTCTCCAGTAACGGGGTGGTCAAAGCGGATGTGCCACGAGTGCAGGAACTGGCGACGCAACCCCATGTTGGTGCGGTCGTCGCCGCGGCCGTAGAGCTGGTCCCCAACGCAGGGATGGCCCGCGTGACGCATGTGCACGCGGATCTGGTGCGTGCGCCCGGTGTAGAGGTGGCACTCCAGAAGCGAGAAGCCCTCGTCGAACCTGCCGGCCTCGAAGTGCTCGAGCGTGCGGAACGTCGTGATGGCCTCGCGCGCGCCCGGGTCGTCCGAGACCGTCATGCGGAGCCGGTCGCGACGCGAGCGCGCGATGCCCGTGGTGATGGTACCGGAGTCCGGCGCGACGTAGCCGTGCACGAGCGTGACGTAGCGCCTGTCGAGCACGCGCAGGCGGATGAGGTCCTGAAGCGCCTTCTGCGTGGCGTCGTCCTTCGCGCACACCATGAGGCCGGAGGTGTCCATGTCGAGCCGGTGCACGATGCCGGGCCTGTCGTCCCCCTGCAGCATGCCGAGGTGACCGTAGCCGCAGCGCGCGACGAGCGCGTTTGCGAGCGTGTCGTCCACGTGGCCCGGGCTGGGGTGGCACACGAGCCCCGCCTGCTTGGAAAGCACGATGAGGTGATCGTCCTCGAAGCGCACGTCGAGCGGGATGGACGGGTTGGGCGCGAGCGCCCCGTCCTCGGGCTCCGGATCGGGAAGGCGCGCCTGGATGCGGTCCCCAAGGCACACGGTCTCGCTCTTGGACGTCGCGAGCGTCGAGTTTATGGTGACCTCGCCTGCCGCGACGAGCTTTGCGCACGCACTGCGAGAAGGGCATCCGTCCACGCTCGCGAGGAACGTGTCGAGCCTCAGCCCGTCTGACTCCGGGCCCACGAGGGCGTTCACGATGACGGCCATGTCCTTCTCACCCGTTCCTCTCCTTTGCACGGGCGTGGGCCCGGACGAAGCCGGACCCACGCCTTGGGCTTGCGTTGTGTCTTGGCGCCCGCTACCTGCCGCCGGCGTCCGCTTTGGCGCGCTCGCGCCCGGACTCCCACACGTTGTACGCGACAAGCGCGCACACGATGCCGCACGTCACGAAGATGTCGGCGACGTTGAACACCGGGAAGTCGACGAACGAGGTCGCGAGGAAGTCCGTGACGTAGCCGGCGCACAGCCTGTCGACCATGTTACCGACGCCGCCACCCGCGACGCACGCGATGGGCAGCACGAGCGACAGGGGTATGTCCTCGCGCCACACGTACGCGAACGCCACGCACACGACGGCGGCCGCGATGAGCACGAACAGCGGTCCCGCCCCACGACCGAGGCTGAAGGCCGCGCCGTCGTTCTTCACGTACAGGAGGTCCAGCACCCCCGGGATGAGGGTCTGGCGCTCCCCCACGCGCAGGACGGAGCGCACCGCGAGCTTTGTGGTCTGGTCAAGCACCAGCACGAGGCACACGGCGACCCAGAACACGATCGCCCGGGTGCCCCTTGCCGAAACCTTGCTCGTCGCTACCACGCTACCGCTACTCCTCGTCCGCGAGCTGCGCCACGACGTCGTGGCACCTCTCGCACAGGCCGTCCTCGCCGAGCTCGCGCCAGTTCCAGCAGCGCGGGCACTTCTCGCCGTTGGCGGGAAGCACCTCGCAGGAAAGCTCCTCGCCGGCGTGCATGCACACGTCGGAGCACACGAAGGCCTCCGCCAGGTCGCAACCGGTCTGCGCGAGCACGTCGTACTGCTCCTGCGGGAGCGTCAGCTCCGCGCGGGCCGCCTGCGTCGTCTTCTCCTCGAAGACGCCGGACGCCGCGACCTCCTCGTAGGCCTTGGTGAACGCGCCGCGCGCCTCGACGAGCGCCCGGTACGCGGGCAGAAGGCCCTGGTACACGTCCTCGTCGACGGGGTTCTGGTACCAGTCCAGAAGGGCGGCGTACGTCTGGCCGTCGCGCATGGACTCCGGCAGGTACTGCATAATCTCGTCCGTGGTGTACACGAGGACGGGCTGCAGGTCGTGGACGAGCATCGTGAGGATGTGCGCCCACGTCGTCTGTGCGGACAGGCGCTCGTGCGTGCCCTTTCCGCCGCAGTACGTGCGGTCCTTCGTGGCGTTGAGGTATCCGTTGGACAGCTCCGTCACGTAGTCGTACAGGTTGCGGTACACCACGTTGAAGCGGTACTCGGAGTATGCCTTCGTCACGACGTCGTGGACCTCGCACATGTGGGCGAGCGTCAGCTTGTCGAACGGCTCGAGCTCGTCGAACGGCAGGCCGTCCGTCGCCGGGTCGAACTGGCCCTCGAGCTCGCCGAGCAGGAAGCGCAGGGTGTTGCGGATCTTGCGGTACGCGTCGCCGACGTGCGAGAGGATCGTGTCATCGCACGGGACGTCCACGGAGGTGTCGACGGACGCGAGCCACAGGCGCAGGACGTCGGCGCCCTCGTTGTCGCACACGCTGTTCGGGTCGATGACGTTGCCGAGCGACTTGCTCATCTTGCGGCCCTGGCCGTCGAGCGTGAAGCCCTGGCTGATGACGGCCTTGTACGGCGCCTTGTCGTACGCGCCGACCGACGTCATGAGCGAGCTCATGAACCAGCCGCGGTGCTGGTCGGAGCCCTCCAGGTACACGTCCGCCGGGAACTTGAGGTAGCCGCGGTGCTTGCAGACGGCGGTGTGGCTGACGCCGGAGTCCCACCAGACGTCGAGGATGTCCTTGTTCGCCTTCAGGTGGTGGCTGCCGCACTTGGGGCATACGCAGGCGTCGCCCAGGTAGCTCGCAGGGTCCTCAGTGAACCAGGCGTCAGAACCTTCCTTGCGGAAGAGCTCGATCACCTTGTCGAGCGTGTCGTCGTTCATGACGGTCTCGCCGCAGTCCTCGCAGGTGAACGCCGGGATAGGAACGCCCCAGTTGCGCTGGCGGCTGATGCACCAGTCGGGACGTCCCTCGACCATGGAGCCGATGCGCTTAACGGCGTGGGCGGGATAGAACTTGACCTTCTCGAGCTCGTCGAGCGCCTGCTTGCGAAGGCCGGTCTTGTCCATCGAGACGAACCACTGGCTCGTGGCACGGAAGATGACGGGCTGCTTGCAGCGCCAGCAGTGCGGGTAGCTGTGGGTGATGTCCTCGTGCAGGATGAGCGTGCCGCGCTCCTGGAGCCACTCGATGATCTTGGGGTTCGCGTCGTTCACGTTCATGCCGGACCACGGGCCGCCGGTCCCCATGCCGTCGCCCTTGTAGAAGTTGCCGTCGTCGTCGACGGGCATCACGACGGGGATGTTGAAGCGCATGCCCGCGTTGTAGTCGTCGACGCCGTGGCCGGGCGCGGTGTGGACGATGCCGGTGCCGTCGTCGAGCGTGACGTAGTCCGCGTAGATGAACTCACCCTCGACGCCCTGGTCGCCAAAGATCGGCTGCTTGTACTTGTTGTGGCAGAGGTCCGTTCCGGACATGCGCCACACCTCGCCGTCGGCGCGGCGGGCGAGCTCGAAGGACTCGTAGCCAAACTTCTCGCAGTCCTTCTCGACGAGCGCCTCCGCCATGATCTCGGCGCGGCCGTCCACGACGACCGCGACGTAGTCGGCCTCGGGGTGCAGGATGACGGCGTCGTCGGCGGGAAGGGTCCACGGGGTCGTCGTCCAGATGTCGACCCAGAGCCTGCCCTCGTAGGCCTCGAGGCCCTCGGGGACCGTCGTCATCTCGAAGCGCACGAAGATGGCGGGGCTGACCTCGTCGCCGTACTCGATCTCGGCCTCGGCGAGCGCCGTGTGGCAGTGCGTGCACCAGTGCACGGGCTTGCGGCCGCGGTAGATGGCGCCCTTGTCGAAGATCGCCTTGAAGATCTCCACGTCGGTCGCGTCGTAGTCGTGCGTGTAGGTGAGGTAGGGGTTTCCCCACTCGCCCAGGACGCCCAGGCGCTTGAAGCCCTGGCGCTGGGTGTCGACCTGCTCTACGGCCATCTTGCGGCACAGCTCGCGAATCTTCACCGTGGGGAGCTGGTTGAACTTATCGGTCCCGAGCATCTGCTCGACCTTGTGCTCGATCGGCTGTCCGTGGCAGTCCCAGCCGGGCACGTACGGCGTCTGGTATCCGCGCATCGACCAGTAGCGGTTGATGATGTCCTTAGAGATCTTGTTCTGGGCGTGGCCAAGGTGGATCGGGCCGTTGGCGTACGGGGGTCCGTCGTGGAGCACGAACTTCTCGTGCCCCTCATTCTTCTTGAGCAGCTGGCCGTAGACGTCGTTCTCGTCCCAGTCCTTGAGCCTCTCGGGCTCGTGCTGGGCGAGGCCGGCCCGCATCGAGAACTTGGTCTTGGGCAAGTTCATCGTCTTCTTGTACTTGTTTGCCACCTCGTGTCCTTCCCTTTCCTGGGCACCCACGAAAAGGAGCGCCCGTCCCTCCTGCTGGGACGAAGCGCTCCGATTACACTTCGCTTGTGACCACCCAGCGAGCGGATTTCCGCCTTACTCGGTAGACCTGTGTCGGCGGTCTCTCCGGCGGCGCCTACTTGCCGGCGCCACCGGCTTTCGGACCGCAGCTCCGGGGTGATCTTCCCCTGAACGCGACCGCGGGCTCCCACCGTCCCCGCTCTCTCTGGGCCGCCCCGTCCAAGGTACTCTCCCCATCAACGCAGCACGCCGAATGATAGCACTTGCCGGCCGTTCGCGGAACAATCGTGGCGCGGGCCGACAACTAAATTGACATTCTGCATACCCGGGGCTAGCGCCGGGCGAGAAGGACTGTCCATCTCGTCCAGACAAAAACGGGGTCCCGCACGCCGCGGGGCCCCGTCTAAGTCTCTGCGCCTGCGCCCCCCTGCCGAGGGATCCGGGCTACTGCTCGCTTCCGTACTTCGGTGCGAAGCCGTCGTCGCGGTTGAGGATGTTCATGAACTCCTCGCCCGTGATGGTCTCCTTCTTCTGGAGGTAGTGCGCGATCTCGTGGAGCTTGAAGCGGTTGTCGCGCAGGGTCTTCAGGGCAGTCTGATGGCCCTTCTCCACGATGGCCGTCACCTCGTTGTCGATCTCGGTCGCCGTCGCGTCGGAACACGTGAGCTCCGTGCCTCCGCCGAGGTAGCGGTTGCGGGACTCGCCGAGCGCCACCATGCCGAACTTGTCGGACATGCCGAGCTGCGTCACCATGGCGCGCGCGATCTTCGTCGCCTTCTCGATGTCGTTCGCGGCACCTGACGTCATGTGTCCGAAGATGAGCTCCTCCGCTGCGCGGCCGCCGCACAGCACCGCGATGCGCTGCTCGTACTCCTCGCGCGTCGTGAGGTAGTGCTCGTCCTCCTCCGCCTGCATGGTGAAGCCGAGCGCTCCGGACGTGCGCGGAACGATCGTGATCTTCGAGACGGGCGTCTTGCCGTCCTGGACGGCCGCGACGATGGCGTGGCCGGTCTCGTGATACGCGACGACCTCCTTCTCGTGGTCGTTCAGCACCGTGGACTTCTTCTTCTCGCCCGCGATGACCACGTCGACGGACTCCGTGATGTCCTCCTGCGTCACGCGGGAGCGGCCCATGCGGACGGCCCTGAGCGCCGCCTCGTTGATGATGTTCGCGAGGTCGGCGCCGGAGGCTCCCGGCGTGGTGCGCGCCACGAAGCCGAAGTCGATGCCGGGCTCCATCTTCACGTCGTTCGCGTGAAGCTTCAGGATCGCCTCGCGGCCCACGAGGTCCGGTAGCTCGACGGGGATGCGACGGTCGAAGCGGCCGGGGCGCAGCAGCGCCGGGTCGAGCACGTCGGGCTGGTTCGTCGCGGCGAGCACGACGATGCCCTTGTGGTTGTCGAAGCCGTCCATCTCGGTCAGGAGCTGGTTGAGCGTCTGCTCGCGCTCGTCGTTCGAGTTGATCGAGACGCCGCGCTTCTTGCCGATGGTGTCGATCTCGTCGATGAACACGATGCACGGTGCCTTCTCGTTGGCCTGCTTGAAGAGGTCGCGCACCTTCGCGGCACCGCGGCCCACGAACATCTCGACGAACTCGGAGCCCGAGATCTGGAAGAACGGGACGTCCGCCTCGCCGGCGACCGCCTTCGCAAGCAGCGTCTTACCCGTGCCCGGAGGACCAACGAGCAGCGCGCCGCGCGGGCAGCGGGCGCCGATGGCCGCGTACTTCTCGGGGTGGGCGAGGAAGTTCACGATCTCCTGCAGCGACTCCTTCGCCTCGTCCTGCCCGGCGACGTCCTTGAACGTGACGCCGGTCTCCTTGCCCTTGACCTCCTTGGCGTTCGAGCGGCCGAGCCCTCCGCCCATGCCGAAGCCGCCGCCGAAGTTCATGGAGGGTCCGTCGTCACCCATCTGCTTGCGCAGCCTCCTGTTCAGGAGGTAGCCGCCGCCGAAGATGATCGCGATGGGAAGGATGTAGCTCAAGATCATGTACAGCCACAGGTCGTCGCTGTCGTCGGGAATCTCGGCCGAGAACTTCACGCCGGCATTGCGCAGGCGCTTCACGAGCCCCGAGTCGTTCGGGAACTGCGTGGTCTCGTAGGTCACGCCCTCCTTGTCGGTCGTGAACCTGATCTTGCTGTCGCCGGTGTTCAGCTTGACGGTCTTCACGTCCCCGTCGTCCACCATGTCGATGAACTGGCTGTAGCTCACCTCTTGTACCTGGGACTGCGTGATGCTGGGGTACAGGTACGCACGCAGGCCGATTGCAAGCGCGATGGCGATGATCAGGTACACGATCATCGATTGTCGCTTCTTCTTGTCGTCCATATCCGTCCTAATCGGTTTGTCCGCACTGTGCGGCCACCCTGCGGGCCGCACGACTTTCCCCATTCATACCCAAAGGTAGGGTCTTTAGCCACGACGGCGCGCAAACAGCTCCCAGAACGCAACCGCGGAGCTTGCCGCTACGTTGAGCGAGTCCACCCCGCGCGCCATGGGGATGATTACGGTCCGGTCCACGCCGTCGAGCACCGGCCGCGTGAGCCCCGTGCCCTCCGTCCCGAAGAAGAGCGCCGTCCCCTGGCTCTTCCGAAGCGACGGGTTCCGAAGCGACGGGTCGTCCATGCGCACGGCCCTCTCGTCCAGCGCCATCGCAACCGTTTCGAACCCCCTCTGGCGAAGCTCGCCCAGAAGCGCCCCCGGCCACGGGCGAGGGGCGACGGCCCATGGCACCAGGAACACGTTCCCCATTGACACGCGCACCGCGCGCCTGTTGAGGGGGTCTGCGCACTCCGGCGCGAGCACGACGCCGTCAACGCCCAGGGCGGCCGCGTTCCTGAAGATCGCCCCCAGGTTGCTCACGTCCACAAGGCCCTCGAGCACCGCGACGGACCGCGCGCCCTCGAGCACGTCGCGAAGGCCCCTCGCGGCCGGCCGGCGCACGGCCGCCATGTAGCCCCTGGTGACGTTGAAGCCCGTCACCTGGCTCAGCAGGCCCCTATCCGCAACCAGGACGTCCACGTCCTTCTCGCCCAGGCCGGAGACGGCGGACGCCAGCGCGTCCACGTGGCGCTCATCCACCAGGACCGACACCACGTCCAGCCCCCTCTCGAACGCGAGCTTGATCACGAACAGGGATTCCAGTATCACGAGGGCCTCGTCCGGATGAAGGACGCTCCTGAGCTGACGCTCGGAAAGGCGCAGGTAGGGATCGAGCCGACTGTCGGAGAGGTCTTTGATGCGTGAAATTGCCATTGAGTTCGTCACCATTCGTTAGAGGCCGGGCCGTTTGGATAGAATTGTAACCCTGAGAATCCGCGGCCCCAAAGGAGCCGCATCGACCATGGAATCAGAGGCATAACGTGACCGACAAGCAGAGACCTCAGCGCCAGCGCATCGACGTCATCAACGCGCGGGGCGAGAAGGTCGTACAACCCTCGTCGCGGCAAGGAGCCAAGCCCTCTGGCAGGGCAGCGCGCGGCTCGCACTTCAGCCAGCCCGCAAACGGGACCCGGGCGGGAAGGACCGCCACGAAACCGGCACCCGCGATGCCCGCGACGGGCGCCGTCGCGGCGCATGACCCGCACCTTGACCAGGAGGCGATGCGCATCCACGAGCAGGGCGCTGCCTCGCGCGGCCGCAAAGGCGGCCACGGAAAGGCGGTGGCGATTGCCTTGGGAGCCGTCTGCGCTGTCTATCTGGGCGGATGCGCCCTTTGGTCCCACATTTACATGCCGAACACCACCATCAACGGCGAGTCCGTCGCGTTCAAGACCACGGATGCCGTCGCGAAGGAGATGTCCGACAAGCTGAGCAGCTACTCGCTTTCCGCCAGCGGGGACAACGTGAGCCTCTCGCTCACGGGCAAGGACATCGACCTTAAGTTCGACACCTCGGCGTACGCCGCGGACACCATGTCGAAGGTGAACGTCTGGGCATGGCCCGTGAGCATCTTCACCGGAAACGACCTCTCGGCGAAGGCGGACGTGAGCTACAGCAAGGAGAAGCTCGCGGCGATCGTGAAGGCGGCTGTCGACTCCGCGAACCAGAGCGCGACGCAGCCGCAGAGTGCCACCGCGTCCTTCGACGAGAAGCAGGGCAAGTTCGTCATCGTGAAGGAGAAGGCCGGGACCGCCGTGGACGCGGACGCCGTCTCGAAGGCTGTTCGCAAGGCGATCCTGCAGGGCAAGTCCGACCTCGGGCTTGGCGAGTCCGAGCTCGTGCAACCGAAGTACACCTCCGAGAGCACCGAGCTCGCCAAGGCCGTCGAGACCGCGAACAAGTACGTCGCCGCGAAGCAGACGCTCACCGCTAACGGCAAGGACGTCACGACGGTGGAGCCCAAGACCATCGCGCAATGGATTACGTTCGGCGACGACCTGTCCGTCTCGCTCAACACCGACGCCATCAAGCAGTGGGCCTCCGGCGACCTCGCGGAGTCGCTCAACACCGTCGGCGCGGAGCGCAAGTACCAGCGCGCGGACGGCAAGCAGGTCACGGTCTCCGGGGGAACCTACGGATGGAGTGTCGACGGCGACAAGCTCGCCTCCACGCTCGCGTCCAACATCGAGGGCGCGAAGGAAGCCAGCTTCGACGTGCCGTGGTCCCAGAAGGCCTCCGAATGGAATCCCGGCGGAGCCGACTGGGGAAGCAGGTACCTGGACGTCGACCTCACCGAGCAGCACGTGCGCTTCTATGACGGAGGCAAGGTGATCTGGGAGAGCGACTTCGTCTCTGGTGACCCGACCGAGGACCACGCAACCCCCACCGGCGTCTACTCCATCAACGGCAACAAGGGCACGAACCAGACGCTGAAGGGACTGGACGAGAACCACGACGGAGAGCCCGACTACACGAGCCACGTGAACTATTGGATGCCGTTCATAACCAACCTGGTGGCATTCCACGACGCCCCGTGGAGGGCTACGTTTGGAGGCACCGTCTACCAGGGCAACGGTAGTCACGGATGCATCAACCTCCCCGCTGCCGCCGCAAAGCAGCTGTACGACATGACTAAGGTTGGCGACGTCGTGGTGGTGCACTCCTAGAAGAAGGTTACGCAGGACGAGCTGCGAGCCCAGCGAGGCGGTCGGATCCATAAGGTTCCGACCGCCTCTTTTGCCAAGCCCGCGTCTCGGCCCGCCAGCACCGCACGCACCAGGGGCGAGCTTGCGGAATCGTGCGAACTCACACACGGTGCGCACCCGCGGCACTGGCGTTCCCGCACACACCAGGGGCGACCTTGCAAGATCGTGTGAACTCGGGCCGGGTGCGTTGCGCCCCTGGGGCCGCCGTGGCGGAAACCCCGTGGTGTGTGACCCCATGATGGTTAAACGATTTATGGCTCGGCCAACCTACCTGCGATCATGTGGAATCGAACCAAACGCGGACGTAGCACACCCGGGGGATTCTCGCATTTCGCGAAGCACACCCGCGACTTCGTGGCACGGGACCCCTTTTTACGCAACGCACCGGGGTCGAGCTTGCAGGTTCGCGCAAACTGGGGCCGGGTGTGTACCCGCGTCCCAGCCGCCCCCGCACACACCAGGGGCGAGCTTACGGAATCGTGCGAACTTGGGCCGGGTGCGTACCCGCGGCGCCGGCGCCCCCGCACGCACACCCGCGGATGACCTTGCGTGACACTCACAACAAAAGACGGACCGACCCCCCAACGGGAGATCCGGTCCGCCATAGCAGCTGAACTTTTGGGAGCGCACCGAACTAGAACGGCATCTTTCCGCCCATGCCCATGTTGCGCATCATGTTGGTCATCTGGCGGCGCGCCTTGCGGGAGTTGCCGCCTCCGTTGGTGAGCTGCCGCATCTTGCCCATCATCTTGTCCATCTCGGACCACTGCTTCAGGAGCTGGTTCACCTCCTGGACGGACCTGCCGGAGCCCTTTGCGATGCGCTTGCGCCTCTGGCCGTTTATGGTCTTGGGCTTCGCGCGCTCCTGCTTCGTCATGGAGTGGATCATGGCCTCGATGCGCGTGATCTGCTCGTCGGAGACGGCGCCGCCCGCCTGCTCGAGGGCGCGCTCCCCGCCCGGGAGTGATGCCAGGATCTTCTTGAGTCCGCCCATCTTCCGGATCTGCTGCATCTGGGTGAGCATGTCGTCCATCGTGAAGCCCTCGCGCAGCATGCGCTCGGCGTCGTCGATGTCCTTCTGGTCCGTTACCCTCTGGGCCTCCTCGATGATGCTGACGACGTCGCCCATGCCGAGGATGCGCTTCGCCATGCGGTCGGGGTGGAACACCTCGAGGGAGTCGGGCTTCTCGCCCATCGAGACGAACTTGATGGGCTTGCCGGTGACCTCGCGGACCGAGAGGGCGCCGCCGCCACGGGCGTCGCCGTCGAGTTTGGACATGATGACGCCGTCGAAGTCGACGCGGTTCGCGAACTCGCTCACCACGTTCACGATGTCCTGGCCGGTCATGGCGTCCACCACCATGAGGACCTGGTCGGGCTTCACCGCGTTCTTGATGTCGACGGCCTCCTGCATCATCTGCTCGTCTATCTGCAGGCGGCCGGCCGTGTCCACGATCACGATGTCGTTCAAACCGTCTACGGCGCTCTGGATGGACTCGCGGGCGACCTTGACCGCGTCCTTGCCGTCGCCGCGATAGACCTTCACGCCAATCTCATTGCCAAGGGTCTCGAGCTGATCGGCGGCTGCGGGGCGGTGCACGTCGCACGCGGCCAGAAGCGGGCTGTGGCCCTGACGCTTCAGCAGGAACGCGAGCTTCGCCGCGGCGGTCGTCTTGCCGGAGCCCTGCAGTCCCACGAGCATGATCACGTTCGGGGTGCGGTTCTGCGCGAGGACGAGCTTCGACTCGGTCGTGCCCAGGAGCTCGGTCAGCTGGTCCAGCACGATGCGCACGACGTTCTGCGCGGGCGAGAGCGAGTCGAGCACCTCGGCGGTCATGCACTTCTCCTTGCATTCCGCCACGAACTTCTTCACGACGCGGTAGTTCACGTCCGCCTCGAGAAGCGCCATGCGGATCTCGCGCATGGCGGTGTTGATGTCGTCCTCCGTCAGTCGGCCCTTGCCGCGTAGCTTGCCGAACGTGTCCTGGAGTCGGTCGGAAAGGCTGTTGAACATGAGGTCTTACTCCCCCTCTCCCTCGCCCACGAGTGCGCGGGCGAAGTCCATGGCGTCAAAGGTCTGAAGGTCGTCGATCCCCTCTCCCACGCCGATGCGGTAGATGGGGAGGCTGAGGTCGTGCGATATCGCGACGGCGATGCCGCCCTTCGCGGTGCCGTCCAGCTTCGTGACGATGAGCCCGTCCAGATCGAGCGCCGAGTTGAACTCCTTCGCCTGGTTCAGGCCGTTCTGGCCGGTCGTCGCGTCGATCACGAGCACGACCCGCACGGGGATGCTCGCGCGCTTGCGCGTCACGCGCACGACCTTCTCCAGCTCGCGCATGAGCTCCGGGCTCGTGTGGAGCCTTCCCGCCGTGTCGATAAGCACCAGCTGGGTGCCGTCCTTCTCGGCACGGTCCAGCACGTCGTAGCACACGCTCGCGGGGTCGGCCCCGCGCTCGCGCGTGACGACCTCGACGCCGGAGCGCTGGCCCCACACCTCGAGCTGCTCGATCGCGGCCGCGCGGAACGTGTCGGCGCCGCCGATGAGGCAGCTCTTGCCCTCGGACCTCGCGACGCCGGCGAGCTTGCCGACCGTCGTGGTCTTGCCAGCGCCGTTGATGCCCACGAACAGCACGCAGGACGGCACGTCCTCGAACGGGTCGCACTCCGCCTTGGCGAACTCCGCGGCCAGGCGCCTCGCGAGCGCGTCGCGCAGCTGGCGCGCGGACTTCAGGCCCTCGCGCGCCGCCTGCTCGCGCAGGTCGTCGGTCACCTGCATGGCGACCTCGGCACCTATGTCGCCCATGACCAGCCGGTCCTCGAGGTCCTCCCAGAAGTCCTCGTCCACCTCGCCGCCCATGTAGAACACTTCCGAGAGCGCCTCGCGCGATCGCGCAAGGCCGCGCTTAAGACTGTCGAACATGCCCATGTCAGGCCTCGACCACCTTTCCTGTCTCCTTGTCCAGGCGCTGGCTCACGACGTGGCTCACGCCGTCCGCCTGCATGGACACGCCGTACAGCACGTCGGCCTGCTCCATGGTGCGCCTCTGGTGGGAAATGACTATCAGCTGGGTCGTCTCCTTCAGCCGCTCGATCGCGTCGAGCAGCTTCGAGAGGTTCGAGTCGTCCAGCGCCGCCTCGACCTCGTCGAACACGTAGAACGGAACCGTCCTGGTGCGGTACACCGCGAAGAGGAGCGCAAGCGCCGTGAGCGACTTCTCGCCGCCACTCATGAGTGTCATCTTCTGGATGCGCTTGCCCTGCGGCTGCGCAACGATCTCGACGCCCGTCTCGTCCAGATGGTCCGGGTCCGTCATCTCCAGGTGGGCCTTGCCGCCCGGGAAGAGGAGCGAGAATATCTCCGAGAAGTTCGCGTTCACCTGGTCGAAGACAATCAGGAACTGCCGGCGCATCTTCCGCTCGATGGCCGCGGTAATCTTCGTGAGCGCCTTGCGCGCCTGCTCCAGGTCGGCCACCTGCTCGCCGATGTAGTCGCTGCGCCTCTTCAGGCGCTCGTACTCGTCCATCGCGACCTCGTTCACGGGCCCGATGTTTTGGAGCTCGCGCCTCAGGCGAGAAACGACGCGCTCCGTCTCCGCGCGGTCCTCCGGCTCGGGAAGCGCGAGCGCGTCCTCGAGCACGTAGCCGCGGGACACTATGTCGTTGATGGCGTTCTCCACCTGGACCTCGACCTTGCCCACCTCGACCCTCACGTCACTCGCGGCCGTCTTCGCGCCCTCGAGCTCCGTCGAGGCGCGGTTCACGGCCTCGCGCGCGTCCGCGATGGTCTTCTTCAGCGAGTCGGAGTCCGCCTCGGCAAGAGAGGCACGGTCCTTCAGGCGCGCGGCCCACGCGAGTGCGCGCTCCTGCACGGCCTCGTAGCGCGCGTGCAGCGGCTCCACGCGCAGGCGCAGCACGTCCAGCGCGCGCGAGCTCTCCTCGGTCTGCCTGCGCCGCCTCTCCAGGTCCGCCACCTGGCGGGCAAGCTGCTCCTCGCGCACGGCCAGGTGGTTCCTGCGCTCGACTATGGTCGCGAGCTTCAGCTTCGCGTCGGAGAGCTTGCCCTCCGTCTCGCTCTCCTCGCGAGACGCCCTCTGCCGCTCGGAGCTCGCCTCCTCAAGCTGGCGCGACAGGTCGCTCGTGCGCTCCTCCGCCTCCTGGGCGGCTCGCTTGTGGCGCTCGACCTCCTCGCGCGCCTTGCTCGCGCGCTCCGCTGCCGCGGCGCGGTTCTTGCTCACCTGCGCGCGCTCGCTCTCCGCCTGCCTCAGCTGCGCCTCGAGGCGCCCCACCTCTGACGTGGCAGAAGAGAGCTCGCCGTTCAACCTCGCGACGTCGCCCTTCACGCGCGCGCTCTCGTCGCGCGCATCGGAAAGCTCGCGCTCGGCCACGGCGATGGACTCCCCGGCCTTCGACAGCGCGTCCTCGAGCCCCGGCATCGCCTCGCGCAGCGCGCGGATCCTGCGTTTGCGTTCGAGCGCGCCCTGCTCCGCGCCGGAGGCCGCGCCCACGGTCGTGCGCCCGTCCGGCAGCACGGTCACCCCCTGCGGCGTCACGTACGTGAACGCGGGCGCCTCCGCGTGCGCCTCCACGGCCTCGCGAACGCCGTCCACGAGCCTCACGTCCCCCAGCAGGGCGTCCACCAGGGCGTGCGCGCCGTCCCTCACCGTGAGCGCCTCCGCGACGCCCCTGCCCGGGGCACCTGAAGCGTCCGCCGTCCCCGGCGCCGCGTCGAGCGACACGATCGTGGCCGCGCCCTTCGCGCTCTTGCCAAGGGCCTCCTCCACAAGGCCCACCACGCCGTCGGCGTCGCGCGCCACGAGTGCGGAGAGGTCCTCGCCCAAAAGCGACTCCACGACGCCCTCCAGCTCGGCCGGCGCCTCGAACAGGTCCGCCACGCGGCACTCGATCGCGTCCGGCCGCGCCTTCGCGAGCGCCGCCACAAGGGCGCTCGCGTTCTGAGTCTGGCGGTCCACGGCCTCCAGGGCGGAAAGCGTCGCCTTTGAGGAGGACAGCCTCCCCCGCGCGTCGCCCTCGGCGGAGCGCGCCCTCGACACCGCCTCCTTGCACTCGCGGATGCGCCGAGAAACGCCTTCCTCCCGCTCGCGGGCCTCTGCCAGCGCCGCCTCCGTCCTATCCCGTTCCGCGCGCCTGCTCTCGAGCGCCTCCGTCGCCGTCTGGGCGCCGTCCTCGATCTGCTTCAGGCGGCTCTGGAACATCTGGTCCTCGACCTCGGCGTTCGAGATCTGGTCGCGCAGCTTCGCGAACGCGAGCGTCTCGGCGTCCGCCGTGCGCTGCGACGCACGCACGTCTCCCGTGAGCTGCGCCACGCGCTTGCCCAGCTGTCGCCGGCGCTCCGCCGCCTCGCGAGCCGCGGGCCCAAGCTCGCTCACGCGCTTCTGCAGGTCGTCCGCCTCCACGCGCGCGTCTGAGTACTCGCCCTCCACGCGCTCGTGCTCCTCGGCGGCCTCGCGCGACTGGCGCTCCATGGCAGACAGGTTCATGCGCATCTCGGAGAGGCGCTCCACCATGTTCTTGCCCTTTTCCTCCAGAAGGCGCATGTCGGAGTCCATGCGTCCCAGCAGGTCCTGCATGCGGCGGCGCTGCTCGCCCAGGTCCCCCACGAAGATGCCCTTCTGCTCGAGGAGGGACTGGTACTTCTCGAGGTCTCGGTTCTTCTCGTCCAGGCGGTACTGCGCCAGCTCGATCGCGGCGTCCGCCTCCTTGCCGCGCGCGGCGAGCGTGCCGTAGCGGTCCTGCAGCCGCCGCAGGTCGTCCACAAGAAGCGTTGTCTCGAGCTCCTGCAGCTGCCTCGTGACGTCACGGTGGTGGCGCGCCTTGTCCACCTGGCGCTCCAGCGGGCGCAGCTGGCGGTTGATCTCGCGCTCGATGTCCTTCGCGCGCGTCAGGTTGTCCTGCATCGCCTTCAGCTTGCGCTCCGAGCGCTCCTTGCGGCGGCGGTGCTTCGATATGCCGGCGGCCTCCTCCACCAGCTCGCGGCGCTCCTCGGGGCGGCTCGCCAGGATGGAGTCCAGCTTGCCCTGGCTGATGATGGAGTGGGTGTCCTTGCCGAGGCCGGAGTCGTGCAGGATGTCCGTGATGTCGCGTAGCCGCGACGGCGCGCCGTTGATGAGGTACTCGGACTCCCCGGAGCGGTACATCCTGCGCGTGATCGCGATCTCCGAGAAGTCGATCGGCAGCGTGTGGTCGGTGTTGTCCAGCACGATCGTCACCTCGGCCAGGCCGACGGCCTGCCTGCCGGACGACCCCGAGAAGATCACGTCCTCCATCGCCTGGCCGCGCAGCATCTTCGCGCTCTGCTCGCCCAGCACCCACAGGATCGAGTCCGATATGTTCGACTTGCCGCTGCCGTTAGGCCCGACCACGACCGTGAGGCCGGGGTCGAACACCAGCTGCGTCTTGTCCGCGAAGGACTTGAATCCCTTGAGCGTGAGCGACTTCAGATACACGTCGTGCTTGGCCTTTCCGGGCCGCGGTCCGCGGCGCCTACTCCCCTGCCTGCTGGTAGCCCATGCGCTCGAGCGCGTCGAGCGCCGCCGCGGACTCTGACTCCTTCTTCGAGCAGCCCGTGCCGCGGCCCACGCGCTTGCCGTCCACAAGCACGACGGAGGTGAACGTCGGCTTGTGCGCCGGGCCCTCCTCGCCCTCGAGCTTGTACTCCGGGGCGCAGCGCATGTCGCGCTGCGTCACCTCCTGCAGGCGCGACTTCGGCGATATCGGCCTCTCGGCCAGCTTCGGCGAGATGTACGGCGACAGCGTGCGCCGCACGAAGTCGTGCGTCGCCTCGTAGCCGGCGTCCAGGTACAGCGCGCCCACGATGGACTCGTACACGTTCTCGAGCGCGGAGTGCATGCCGCGCGCGCCGGTGCCCTTCTCGGACTCGCCGAACACGATGACGTCGCCCACGCCCAAGCTGCCGGCGACCTCCGAGAGCGTCTTCCCGCTCACGAGCGAAATCTTCATCCGCGTGAGCCCGCCCTCGTCCAGGGCCGGGAACGCTTCGAACAGGTCCGTCGCCACCATGGCGCCCAGGATCGAGTCCCCGAGGAACTCGAGCCGCTCGTAGGAGGCGCTCACGGGCTGCCCCTCCACGGCCGAGGGGTGGGTGATTGCAGAAGTTATGAGCGTCCTGTCCTTGAACTCGTGGCCGCAGATCTTCTCCGCCGCCGCGACCCTCTGATGCATCTTCAAGCGCCGCTCCCTAGAGCTGGGCCTGCACGAGGTCGACCGTCTGGCCGATCGTGTCCACCGACTTTATGTCGCCGCCGTCAAGGGCGTCCTCCAGCGAGATGCCGAACTCCTCCTCCAGCGCGACCATGATCTCGAGCTGGTCAAACGAGTCGGCGCCCAGGTCCTTCAGCGTCGTCGCCTCGGAGAGCTCGGCGTCGTCCGCCAGGCCCAGCGAGTCCTTGACGCAGGCGATGACCTTCTCGGTAATCTCGGCGCGTTCCATGTTCGCTCCTTACGTTGCAAAATTCCCTATGCGAGAAAAGCCTATGGGGCCAATTGTACCCCGCCCGGCAACCCTACTGGTCCTCGGCCACCGCGCGTGCGATTTTGTCCACAAGCTCGCCGCGCACGGCAGCGGCGCAGGCCAGCGTGCCGTGCTTCACGGCGTCCACGGACGTCGCCCCATGCCCGATGAACACCGGGGCCTTCACGCCCAGGAGCGCCGCGCCGCCGTACTCGTCGCCGGAGAGCCCGGCCGCGACCCTCTTGAGCGAGGGCTTCAGCAGGCCCGCGCCCAGAAGCGCGCGCTTCGACTCCTGCGTCGCGCGCTTCACCTCGGCCAGGATGTACTTCGCCGTGCCCTCGATGGTCTTCACGGCGATGTTGCCCGCGAACCCGTCCGTCACGATCACGTCGAAGCGACCGGTCAGGATGTCCGTGCCCTCGCAGTTGCCCGCGAACCACGTGTCGCCGCCCGCCTTTGCGAGCGCCTCGTGCTCCGCCACGACGGCCTCGGAGCCCTTCGTGTCCTCGGAGCCGTTGGAGAGCAGGGCCACCTTCGGGTCCTCCACCCCAAGCGTGATCCTCGAGTACGCGCGCCCCATGTGCGCAAACTGCACCAGCATCTCCGGGCGCACGTCCGCGTTCGCCCCCATGTCCAGAAACACGGAGTGCCTGCCGTCCAGCCCCGGCACCGGGCACGCGATGGCCGGGCGCTTGATGCCGCGGATCCTGCCCACGCCAAACGTGGCGGCCGCAAAGATGGCGCCCGTGGAGCCGGCCGAGAAGAACCCGTCCGCCTCGCCCGCGTGCACCGCGGCAAGCCCGCGCACGATGCTCGAGTCCTTCTTGGCGCGGATGGCCTCGGTGGGATGCTCGCCCATCTCAATCGTCTGCGTCGTCACGAGCGCCCTCGCGCGCTCGTGCTTCGCGCAGAACGGCACGACAACGTCCTCGTTTCCCGCGACGAGCACGCTGAGCTCGCCGTCGGCCTCGAGCGCGGCCGCCACTCCCCCAAGCACGACCTCGGGCTCGCAGTCGCCGCCCATGGCGTCGATGCAGATAGTTGTCATGTGTCCTCCTCGCGGTCCTGCGGCTGCGCATTCCCTGCATACGAAAGGAGACCGACCCCCAGAAGGGACCGGCCTCCTAGGCCTCGTCTTTCAACGCAACTACTCGGTGACAACGACCTCGCGGTCCTTGTAGTAGCCACACTTGGGGCACACGTGGTGCGGAAGCTTAGGTGCGCCACACTGCGGGCAAACGGAGCGTGCCGGAGCGGCGAGCTTGCTGTTGGCCGAACGACGAGTGTGCGTGGCGCCGCGGCCCTTTTTCTGCTTGGGTACTGCCATCTTGAACCTCTCTTAGACTCACTTATTGTCAGGCGCTTACACCTGAGCGGTCTTCCGTAAAACACACGAGAAGAGACTATACCACGACGAGGGCAATTGGTCGACGGAACAGCAATTCTTCACGTCAAAAAACTTCTACGACACGTCCTTGCCACACGCCGGCCCAACATATCACCGGCAGGGCGTCTCGCGCCGGGCCGAGAGGCACCCTACTCGCCGTCGCCCAGGTCCAGGTTCCTGAGCGCCGCGAACGGGCTCGCGTCCAGCCTGTCCTGCTCGCGCTCCGCCTCGACCTGCGCCGCGTGCCCGCAGTCGACCTCGTTGAGGTTCGCGCCGCATACGGGGCACAGGCCCTTGCAGTCCTCGCGGCACAGTACCACGAACGGCGTCTCCATCAACAGGGCCGAGCTGAGCGCGTCCGTGAGGTCTATCGTGCTGTCGTCCCCCACCAGGGCGAAGTCGACGTCGTCGTCCTCGTCGTCTGCCATGGGCTCCGCGGGTGCCTTGAACAGGTAGTACTCGTCCACCTCGCCCGCAACGTCGAACTCCGCCTTGCCCAGGCAGCGGTCGCACGTGCCCTCCACGTGCGCCTTCAGCATGCCGGTGGCGAGGATGCCCTCGCCGGCGTTCGTGAGCACGAGGTCGTAGTCGATGCCGTCAGGCAGCACGAAGTCGTGACCGCCGAGGGAGTAGCCCTTCTCGTCCACATGGCCCGATACCGGCATGGTGTCGCCGGGGTTCGCGAGGCGGGTGTCCAGAATCTGCTTAATCTGCTGCATGGCGCCTACCAGGGGACGTTGTTGGTCTGGTTGCGGGGGCCGGAGTTCTCGTCCAGCGTCTGGCGCACGCGCGAGACGGAGCCGGTGAGCGACTTCAGGTTGTCCTCCAGGTGCGCGAGCACGGTGTCCGCGTACTCCTCCGCGTTGTAGCGGGTGTCGCGCTCGTACTGCGCGGCCTTGTCGCGGATGTCGTCGGCCTGCTGCTGGGCAAGGCGCACGACCTCCTGGTCGCCCGCGAGGATCATGGCCTGCTGCTGGGCGTCCGCGATGATGGCGTCGGCCTGCTGCTGGGCGCGCTCGAGGGTCTCGGCCTCCTCCTTGACGATGCGCCGGGCATCCGCGAACTCCTGGGGGAAGACGCGACGAATCTCATCCAGGATCTCGTAGATGTCCTGGGCGTCCACGATCTTCTTCTGTCCGCCGCCGGTGAACGGGGTCTTGCCCTCGCTCACGATCTGCTCGAGCTCGCCAACCAGGCTCTCTATTTCCTCACCCGGTTGCATACGGGTCTCCTTTCGATTCGCCGCCACCTCGCGTTGCACGTGCGTTTGCCGAGGTTGCATCGACTTATAGTACCAGATTACCCGCAATGGGCGAAACCGGCGGCACTTTTGCCGCCGTCACGCAAATTATTCGCGGCGGGCGCCTCGTTCCCCTCGTCCGCGGTAGTGCTCCTCCAGACGGCGCTCGACCACGGACGGCACCAGGAACGACACGTCCGTCCCCAGCGACGCGAGCTCCCTCACGATGGAGGAAGACACGTAGCCGTACTTGGGGTTCGACATGACGAACACGGACTCGATGTCAGGTGCCATGTTGCTGTTGAGGTCTGCCTGCTGCAGCTCGTACTCGAAGTCCGTCATGGCGCGCAGGCCCTTCACCACGCCGCCGGCGCCGACCTCCTTGCAGAAGCTCACGAGCAGGCCCGAGAACGGCCGCACCTCAACGCCGTCCGCAAGGCCCTCCTCCGCAAGCGCCGCGAGCAGCATGTCCACGCGCTCGTCGAGCGAGAACGTGGGGCCGGTGCCGTTCTTCCCCACGGAGGCCGCGACGCCCACGGTCACGTGCGGGAACAGCCGCCGCGCGCGCCCGATCACGTCCAGGTGCCCAAACGTCACCGGGTCGAAGGTGCCCGGCACCACCACGCGGTCTATCCTGGAATCACTCATGGGCATCCCCCATCCTCAGAAGCTGCACGGTGGTGATGCCGTGGCTCTTCTCCTTTATGACGCTCGCGCCCGCCGGGCGGATCCCCGGCTCCCTGGACGCGTGCTCGTACAGCACGACGGTGCCGCCGGCGAGCATGCCGCCCGCCCGCAGGGCTTCCACCAGGCGCTCCACCTCGCGCGAGCCTACGGCGTACGGCGGGTCGAGCACCACGAGCGAGAAGGGCGCCCCCGCGACGTGCCCCCGCTCGGCCAGCCTGAACACGTCGCCCTGCAGCACGCGCGCGGACGCGCCCGCGCCCAGGGCCCGCGCGTTGCGGCGGATGCGCGCGACGGCCCCGCGGTCCCTGTCCACGAACGTGCAGCCCGCGGCGCCGCGCGACAGGAGCTCGAAGCCGATGGCGCCCGAGCCGCCGAACGCGTCCAGCACGCTCACGCCGCCCAGGTCGAGCCCGAACGCCGAGAGCACCATGGATGCCATCGACTCGCGCGTACGGTCCGTCGTGGGACGCGTCACGTCCCGCCCGTCCGGCGCCTCGATCGGCCGCCCCCTCCACATGCCGCCAACTATCCTCATGCGTGCAGAACCTCCTCGAAGTACGCGCCAAAGCGGTCGCGCAGCTCAATCGCAAGCGGTCGGTGGACGTCCTCGGCAAGGGTTGGGTCCTGCGAGAAGATCTTGAGCGCGTCCTCGCGGGCCCAGCCCATGAGCTCCTCGTCCTGCGCGAGGTCGACCACCTTGAGCGAGGGGCCGCCGTGCTGGCGGTACCCCAGCGCCTCGCCCTCGTGGCGAAGCTTCAGGTCGAGCTCCGCGAGCTCGAACCCGTCCGACGTCCGCTCCAGCGCCGCGAGCCGTGTGCGGGCGGGCGCGCCCTTCTTCGCGGCGCACTCCAGGAAGACGTGGCCCTCCCAGTCGCCGCGGCCCACGCGGCCGCGCAGCTGGTGCAGGGTCGCGAGTCCAAAGCGGTCCGCGTCGTACACCAGCATGACCGTGGCGTTCGGCACGTCGACGCCCACCTCGATAACCGTGGTCGACACGAGAACGTCCACGTCCCCGCGGCGGAACGCCTCCATCGCCTCGTCCTTCTGGGCGGCGCCCATCCTGCCCGTGAGCAGCCCCACGCGAAGTCCCCTCAGCGTTCGCCGCGACAGCTCCTCGTACGTCGCCTCGGCGGAGTGGATCCTCGTGGCCGCGGAGCGCGAGGCCTCCGGGACGTCGTCCAGCTCGGAGCCGTCGTCCTTCTCGTCTATGAGCGGGCACACCACGTAGGCCTGGTGGCCCTCCTCGCACGCCTCGCGGATCGCCCCGTACGCGAGGTCGGCGCTCTCCGGAGGGATGCACGTGGTCACGACGCCCGCACCCGTCTTCGGACGGTGCCGGATGCGCGAGCACTCCATGTCGCCGTACGCCGTGAGAGCGAGCGTCCTGGGGATGGGCGTCGCCGTCATCGCCAGCAGGTCCGCCCCGGCGCCCTTGCTCCTGAGCGCCGCGCGCTGGCTGACGCCGAAGCGGTGCTGCTCGTCTATCACCACGAGGGTAAGCCGGCGGAACTCGAGGTCGTCCGATATGATGGCCGTCGTGCCGAACACGACGCACACCTCGCTGGACGCGAGCCCCGCCGCGGCCTCCGCGCGCGCGTCCGCGTCCGTCGAGCCCGTGACGAGCCGCCACGTGACGCCGGCCTCGTCCAGAAGCGGCCCGATCTTCTGGGCGTACTGGGCCGCGAGCACGGACGTGGGCGCCATGACGGCCGCCTGCGTGCCGGAGTCCGCCACCGCGGCCATGGCCACGGCCGCGACGGCGGTCTTGCCCGTGCCCACGTCCCCCAGGAGCAGGCGGTTCATCACGTGGTCGGACGCCATGTCGCGCAGGATGTCGTCCGCGGCGGCGCGCTGCTCCCGCGTGAGGTCGAACGGCATCGCGGCAAGGAGCGCCCGCATGTGGGGCCCGTCCACGCTGTGCGAGAAGGGCGTGACGCCGCGAAGCTCGAGCCTCTGCCTCGCGAGGAGCGCCAGCTGCAGGCACAGCAGCTCGTCGTAGGCAAGCCGGCGGCGCGCCTCCTCCTTCGACTCCATCGTCAGCGGGAAGTGTATCTGCCGCAGGGCGCGGGCAATCGACATGAGACCTCGCGCGGCGCGCACCTCGGCCGGCAGGAAGTCCGCGACGTCGCCCACGTCCGCGAGCGCGGCGGACACGATCCTTCTCATCCACGCGGCCGAGACTCCCTCGCCCACCGGGTGCACCGGCAGGATGCGCGCGTAGTCACCCACCTGCCCATTCGAGCCCACGACCTCGTAGAACGGGGCCTTTATCTGCTTGAAGCCGTACGAGAACGTCACCTTGCCGGAAAGCGCGACCACGTCGCCCTGGCTCAGCTGCTCCGCTATCCACGGCTGCCTGAAGAACGTCGCCTCGATCACGCCCGTGTCGTCCAGCAGGTACACCTCGACCACCTGCATCCTCGGGCGGGGGCGCTTCAGCGTCACCTTGTCCACGGTCGCGACGACGGTCGCCTCCTGGCCCACGTCGGCGTGGGCGATGTCCGTCACGTGCGTGAAGTCCAGGTAGCGGTGGGGGATGTGGAGGAGAAGGTCGCGCACGCTCCTGATGCCGAGCCGCTCAACAGCAGAGCGCCTCGCGCCCGAGACATAGCGGAGGCGCGAGACGTCGTCTGTCATGGAGCAGGTGCGCGAGAGCCTCTCGCCCACACCCGCCGTTGTCGGCACGCTGCCCACCTAGGCCAGCTCTTTCCTACTCGATCGAGAACACGACCGGGTACAGGGGCTGCTCGCCGCGGTGCGAGTCGATCTCGAGGTCGGGCTGGGCCTCCTCGATGGCGTCGAGCAGGCTCTGGAACGCGTCGTCGTCCAGGTCCTCGCCCGCGAGGATCGTGAGGGTGTCGCCCTCCTCTTCCTCCTGCATGTGGTTGATGAGGTCCACGGTGACCTTCTGGACGTCGTTGCCGACGACCTCGATGGCGCCGCCCTCGATGCCCATGACGTCGCCGTCGTGGATCGGCGTGCCGTCGGCGGCCTGGGAGTCGCGCACGGCCGTGGTGACCTCGCCGTCGCGAACCTCGGCGATGGCGTCGTTCATGTCCTCTACGTTGGCGTCGAGCTCGCCGTCGGGGTCTGCCACGAACATCGCGGCGAACGCCTGCAGCACGCTCTTCGTGGGGACGACGGCCGCGTTCACGCCCTCGACGGCCGTGACCGCCGCCTCGGAGGCCATGCGGATGTTGCCGTTGTCCGGAAGGACGATCACGTTGTCCGCGTTGCACTTCTCGATAGCGCCCAGGATGTCGGCGGTGGAGGGGTTCATGGTCTGGCCGCCGAACACGATGACGTCGACGCCGAGAGACTTCAGGATTTCCGCCTGGCCGGAACCCGCCGCGACCGCGACGAAGCCCATGTGCTTCCGCGGCTCGTCCGCCTTCGCGGCCTGCTTGTCCTCGCGGATGGACTCCGTGCGCTCCTGCGCCTCGAGGTCCATGTTGTGGACGAAGACGTTGTAGATCTGGCCGCGGTGCAGCATGTGACGAAGCACGCGGTCCGGCCTGTTGGTGTGCACGTGGATCTTGTAGTCGGGGTTCGAGCCCACGAGCAGCTCGCAGTCGCCCATGGACGCGAGGTACTTGAGGTTGGCGTCCTCGTCGAAGTCCGGGCTGTCCGCGTGGAACAGGAACTCCGTGCAGTAGCGGTACTGCGAGCCCGCCCAGTCGTCGTTGATCTCGATGTCGACGACGTTGGCGACCTGGGCCTTCGCGTCCGAGGAGTCCACGGTGGTCTTGAAGTCGCTCACCTCGCCGGCCTTGCCCTCGTACGCGTTCACGAACGCCTCGATGAACGTCGCGAGGCCGAAGGCCCCGGAGTCCACGACGCCGTTCTCCTTCAGCACGGGCAGCAGGTCGGGCGTGCGCGCCACGGACTCGTACGCCTCCACCACGATGGCGTCCAGCGTCTCCTGCGGCGTGGCCTTGCTCTTCTCCATCTGGTCGGCCTTGGCCGAGACGTCCTTCAGCACGGTGAGGATCGTGCCCTCGACGGGCTTGCGGACGGCCTTGAACGCGACCTTCACGCCGTTGCGGAGCGCCGCCGCGATGTCCGCCGTCGTGGCCTGGGCGCCCTTCGCGTTCACGAGGCCCTCCGCGACGCCGCGCAGGATCTGGCTCGTGATGACGCCGGAGTTGCCGCGGGCGCCCATGAGCGAGCCGTGCGTGATGGCCTTGGCGATGTCCGCCATCGAGGCGTCCTTGGGCAGCGACTCGATCTCGCCCACGACGGTGCCGAGCGTGAGCGACATGTTCGTGCCGGTGTCGCCGTCGGGGACGGGGAAGACGTTGAGCTTGTTGATCTCGTCCGCCTTGTCGGCGACGACCTTGGCGGCGACGGGGAAGCAGTTGCGAACGACGTTGGCAATCATAGTCTGGAAACCTCTAATTCCTCTTCTGGTTGTGCGTGCGCCACCGCTAGGCGCGGGTACGCATGCCCTCGATGTGGACGCGTACCTCGACGTCGTCGAGCTCCGCAATCTTCTTCAGGATGAACTTGACGGAGCTCACGAGGTTGTCCGAGACGGAGCTCATGTTAATGCCCTGCTCCACCACCACGTGGAGGTCGATCACGACCCTGCCGTCCTCGCTGGAGACGCCGATGCCCCTGCGCAGGCGATACGTGGGGAGGATGCGCGCGACGCCCTCCTGCTGGTCGGTCACGGCCATTCCGACGACGCCATAGCACTCTAGCGCCGCATACCCGGCAAGGTCTGCGATGCAGTCGTTGGACACCTTGAGGGCCCCCGGAACGACGTTTGCCATGTTGAATCTCCTCTCGAACACCGCACGTACTCGGTAAGAGCATGAGTCTCGCATTATAATACCGCAGTTGGCACTTGGCGCCACGTGCCTAATTCCCACGCATACTGCATGAGCCACCAAGCGGCATGCGAGGCGGCCCGCCGACGCGATGCCTGGGGCTTCGCTACAAAACCACCACAACACCGCGGGGTTTCAACTTGCACAAACGTGGCGCTGTGCTATATTAGCACGGCACTTGAGAAATTACAGGCGCACTGCGCCGCTCGTTGGAGGTCGTAATAATGTCGAAGGTTTGTGATATCTGCGGTAAGCACGCCGTTGCTGGTCGCTCTATTAGCCACTCCCACCGCACCGTCATCCGCAAGTTTAAGCCCAACATCCAGCGCGTTACCGTATTCGAGGACGGCAAGCCCGTCAAGAAGAACGTGTGCACCCGCTGCCTCAAGAAGGGCAACGTCGCGCGTTCCGCGCAGCAGGCGTAAGTGCAGCCACACAGAGCGTAGCTTCTGGGGACCTCCGCGGAGGTCCTCTTTTTTGTGCATGTGCGGCGACGGCGGACCGCACGGGCCCGCAGCTACAACGTGCCGCGGTGCCCTCAGTTAGCGCAGCAGGAACGCCGCGAGCCTTCCCGCCTCGCACTCCACGACGGCCTCGTCTGACGCGACCACGTTCGAGATGCCCTCGTCACCCAGGAGCGGCAGACGCTTGCGGTCGAGCTCCCACTTGAGGCCCCTCTCGCTTGCGACCGTACCCTCCGCGACGGCGACGGCCGAGAAGATCCTGCCCACGGAGCCCGCGGGCAGCTGCCAGCGGGGACGTCCCTCAGGGGCGAGCACGCGACACGTGAACGCGTCCTCCACGAGCTCCGGCGAGGCGTCCGCCGCGTGCGCGAGCTGGCCCACCACGGCGAGCGCGTGGTCGGGGCGACCGCCGGTGGCGCAGGTGAGCGTGAGCTCCAGCCGCGCGGACCTGCGGGCGGCCTCATGCCGGGCGCAGTCTATGGCCAGCGAGAGGTCCGTCGCGTACTTCTCGCTTGGAAAGCGGATGTCTCGCCGGGCTGAGGAGCGCGCCCACCGGGCGGCGTCGTCTGCGGCGGAGTCCGCGTCGCCGCAGAACACGTCCGGCTCGACGCCGGCTGCCATCAGGACGTTCGCACCGGCGTCCGCAGCCACCACGTAGTCCGCCCGCGCGGCGAGACGCCGTACGAGGTCCGCGGAGCTGGGCTCGGGCGAGCCGGCGACCACGAGCGCACGCAGCACGCCAGAAGACGCCGGCGCAGGCGAGGCGGGCGCGAAGTCGCCGAGGAGCGCGACGGAGAGCTCGGGGTAGCCGTGCACGAACACGTCGCAGGAGTCGCGGCACTCCGCCTCGTCGCGGTCGCCGTGCGGGCTGAACAGGCACACGGTGCGCAGGCCTACCTTGCGCGCGCCGCGGGTGCTGAACGGCGCGTCCTCGAAGACCCACGTGTCGCCCGCGGGCGTGCCCAGCACCCGCAGCGCCTCCTCCCACGCGTCCGGGTACTCCTTGCTGCGGAGCCTGCCGCCGCACGAGATGACGTCCTTGAAGTAGCCGGCGATGCCCTGCGCCTCCAGCGCGACCTCGAGCTCCGGGCGCGACGTGGCCGAGACGATCACCATGGGTATGCCCGCGGCGCGAAGCTCGTCCAGGAATGCGCGGCAGCCGGGCAGCATCCTCACGTCGTGCGCGTAGCCGCGCCGTACGCCCGAAAGGAGCTCCGCGGCAAGCTCCTCCCCCGTGGCGTCCGGTATGTAGCGCTCGTGCAGGTAGGCACACATCTCGTGCAGCGGGAGCGGCTCGCTCTCGAAGAACACCGTCTCGGGGTCCGCAACGCCGTGGCGCCTCAGCAGGCCGACCGTCTCGCGGTGCCACATGGGCATGGAATCCACGAGCGTTCCGTCGCAGTCGAAGATGGCGGCAGAGAAGGGCATGTCTCCTCCTAGGAAAGTTATGGTATATAGCAGAATACGTGACGAATGCCATCGTAGCGCAGAACTTCGTGCTAGATTCTTGCGACGTTGGGTAAGAACGGCTGTGGCCGATACAGGCAGCGGTTTGTTTTATGTAGGCTTTTCCGGAGGGCAAGATGGCTGTTTACGACTACAAGTGCAAGGCGTGCGGGACCGAGTTCGAGGTCGAGCACCCGATGAGCGAGCATCCCGAGGTGAACTGCCCCAAGTGCGGAAGCGAGGCCAGTCGCGTCTTCGTGCCGTCCGGCATCGTCTTCTCTGGGTCGGGCTTCTACAACACGGACCAGAAGGGCAAGAAGTAGCCCGGGCTTTCGCCAGGCTTGTGATAAGGGGTCTCCCTCGCGGGAGGCCCCTTCTTCATGCGTCGCGAGCCCATGCCATGCGGCGCCTATCGCACCCGGCGCATGAGCGCGAGGAAGTGCCCGTCGCAGTCCAGGCCAAGCGCGCGGCCGCCCTCCGTGCGCAGGAAGCCGTCCCGGCCGGTCATGGCGCGCAGGATGCGCGACGCCTCCGGGCCGAGCAAGGTCGCGCACGGGGCCTCGGTCACGGGAAGCGGCGCAAAGCCGCGGCCCGCATCGCTTGCAAGGAAAGCACGCACGACGTCCTCATCCTCTGCCGCGAGGTCCGAGCAGGTGGAGTACGCGAGCGTGCCGCCCGCGGCGACGCGCGCGGACGCGGCCGAGAGCATCTGCAGCTGCAGCGCCGGCAGCGTGGCCGAGCCGCCGCACACGGACCCCTGCCCGAGCGACCACGCGACCTCTGGGTGGCGACGCATCGTGCCGGTGCCGGAGCACGGCGCGTCCACGAACACCTGGCCAAACGTCCGGCGCAGCTCTGGCGGCACGTCCGGTGCGTCCAGCCGCGTGGCGTCAAGCGTCAGGCACGTCGCGCGGCCGCCGAGCCCGCCCGTGCGCACGCGCTCCCGCGCGAGGCGCGACTTGAACGCGACGGAGTCCACGCAGGCGAGAAGGACGCTTCCTCCCAGCCGCCGGTTTGCCCCCGCAAGCAGCAGCGTCTTCGTCGCGCGACCCTGGCCCACCTCGAGCATGGCGTCCACGTCCGCGGCAGGCGCCGCGAGCCACGACACCATCTGCGCCGCGGGGTCCGCCGGCAGCACGGCCGTTCGCTCCACGAACCCGGACGCCGCAAGCCCAGCCTGCGCGCCCAAGGCGATGCAGCCTGGCCACGGCAGCCTTGACGGGCGCAGTCCCGCGTCCTTGAGCAGCGCGAGCGCCTGGTCCTCGGCGTTGAGATTCAGGTTCGCCGCGACCGCAGGCGCCGGCGGCTCCATCGCGTCGAGCGCAAGCGCGCACGCGCCGGTGCCGAGCGACGCGAGAAGCTCCCGCGCGAGCCACTCCGGAAGCGCACCCACGAGCGCGACGTCCGCGACCGACGGCGCGCCGCCCGCGTCGCGCGCCGCCCGCAGGCGAC